>NZ_JBHVUV010000009.1:65689-135590 GCF_042883905.1 Kitasatospora sp. NPDC058170 | reverse complement strand
TGGTTTCCTTTTTTTGTTGTGGGGGGTGGGTTTTTGGGGGGGGGGGGCGCTCCCCGCGGGCCCGCCCCTCGACAACTGCGCCTGCGTCGGGTCGGCTCAGACGACCGTGAACTTGAAGGTGCGGTCCTTCTCGCCGGACTTGTCCATCACCGAGGTGATGGCGTCGGCGACGTCCTGCGGGGTGATCGCGGCGGTCTGGCCGTTCTTCTTGACCTTCACCTTGTCGAAGACGCCGGCGAGCTGGCCGTTGAGCGCGTCCAGGTCCCACTTCGGCGCGATCTTGCCGGAGGCGTCGGGGACGAGGGTGAGCACCTTGGGAGCGGTGAGCTTGCCGAAGTCCCACCGCTTGACGCCGGCCATGATGCGCACGTTGCCGTTGACCGCGGCCTTGCCCAGGCTGTCCGCGGCGGCCTGCAGGGCCTGCGGGGAGACCTTGGGCTGGGCGGCCGTCACGGTGAGCGCGACGGGCTGCACGGCCTTGCCCGCGGCGCGGTCGCGGTAGGCCTGCTCGACCTGGTCGACGGCGGAGGCGGAGTCCACCGCCTGGCCGGCCCGGCCGGGCACGACGACGGGCTCGCCGGCCTCGTTGAACTTGACGTAGCCCTCCTGCAGGCCCTGTCCGGACCCGCCGGCCAGGGCGTCCAGCGCCGCCTTCAGCTTGGCGCGGTCCACCTTGACCTGCGGCGGGACGGCCTTCTCGCCGCCCTTGAGCGAGGTGATCACGTCGACCGGGCTGTAGCTGTGCCGGGTGAGGTTGTCCACGGTGGCGGTGGTGTCAAAGCTCAGCCCGGCGGCGACCGGGTCGAGGTCCAGCGCCTGGTCGCCGACCTTCAGCTTGACCGGCTGCTGGCCGGCCTTGCCGACCGTCTCGTCGAGCTGGTGGATGGCCTGGTCGCGGTTGCTGCCGCCGATGTCGGTGCCGAGCACCACGGTGCCCTTGGGGATGTCGGACTGGTTCAGCATCAGCCCGGTGCCGTACGCGGCGGCGCCGAGGAACAGCACACCGCCGATGCCGTAGACGCCGAGCTTGACGATCTTCTTGCCGGCGCCGCCGCGCTTGGGCGCGGGCTTGGTGGCGGCCGGCTTCTTCGGCGCGGGTGCGGGCGCGGGCGAGGGTGCCGGGGCCGATGCGGCCGGGGCTCCGGCGTCCGGGGCGGGCGCGGTGTCGAAGGGGTCGGCCGCTGGGGCGAAGGGCTCGCCCGGACGACCGGGGGCGCCGGGGAACAGGCCGGGAGCCGCCGGGGCGAACGGGTCGTTGCCGCCGGCCGGGCGCTGGGCGGCGAACGGGTCGCCGGCGGCCGGGGCGGAGGCGAACAGGCCCGGCTGCGACCGGCCGTCCGGCGCGGTGCCGTTCTGCGGCAGACCGTTCTGCGGGCGGCCGTGCTGGGGCATGCCGTGCTGCGGCAGGCCGGGTATGGCGGCCGGCGGGGGCGTGTTCTCGCGGATCGGCTGGAAGCCGTCCACCGAGGTGTCCTCGGGGTCGGCCGCGCCGGGCACCGCGCCCGTCGGACGGCCGGGGCCCTGCGGCTGCGGACGCTCCGGCCGGCGGCCGCCGGTCTGCTGGGCCGCCGGTCGACCGGCGCCCGGGCCGAAGGGGTCGGCGGCCGGGGGCGCGGCGGCGAACGGGTCCGTCGGCAGGCCGTCCTCGTACACGCCGGCCTCGTCCGCCGGGGTGTCCGGGCCGGTGCCGAACGGCGAGGCGGGCGCGCCGGTCGGACGCGGAGCGGGCACCGCGCGGTCGTTCGGGCGGGCCGCGCCGGGGCCGGCCGCCGGGGCGGGCCTGGCGCCGTTCGGCCGGGCGCCCTTCGGGCGGGCCTCGGCGCCGCCGGCGGGCGCGGCGGGGGCCGCCGACCCGGTGGGCGCGCCGGGGGCACCGGCCGGGACGGGGGCGGTGGCGGGCCCGTCGGACGGGCCCTTCTTCTGCCGCGGCCGGAACCAGGCGCCGGTGGACTCGGCCTCCGAGGTGGCCGGCGGGATCTGCCACTCCGGCGGCAGGTTCGGCGGCGTGGCGGCGCGGGCGCCGCCGTCCATCACCCCGAGCACGGGGGAGGCGGGGGCGGCCGAGCGGTGCCGGGGGCCGGCCGGCTCGGGTGCGGCCGGCGGGGCCTCCTCGGCCGCGCCGTCCTCGTTCTTGACGGTGCTGCGGACCACCACCGGCGGGATCGGGCGCGAGCCGGGGATGTTGATCCGGACCCGGGTGGTCAGCGTGGTCTCGGTCTTCGGGTTCTCGTCCTCGCCGCCCGCCGTCGAGCCCTGGGCGGAGCCGGCACCCGCCCGGTCGCCGCCGGGGAAGCCCGGTGTGCCGTAGGGCGGGGTGCCCGACGGGTAGGCGTCCGGGCCCGTCCGCCGAGGCGTCGGGTGGGCGTTGTCAGATTCGCGGCTGCTCAATGCTGCTCTGCTCCGGGTTCGCGGCGTGGCCGTGGGGCGCGACCGCGGTTCGTGGGCGCCGGGCCTGGCGGGCGGCGGTCGGGTAGGGCGTTCTGCGGCACCACCATACTGGGAAGAACTGAGCGGTGAACTGGTTCGAATAGAACCTGATACGTCCGGTTCCTCCGTTATGAGAGTACGGTCGTGTGGTCCTGACTGCTCGTCGTACCGGGTGGGCCGGGCGGTACCGTACGCCCGTGGGCCCGCTGGTCAGCGCGGCGGGCCGGGTACCCCGGGGAACCAGCTGGTCCGGGTGGGCAGGGTGGCGCAGATCACGCCCAGGATCGAGCCCGCGAACAGCCAGGCGTACGAGGTCGCGTTGGTCCACAGGACGTTGTCGCCCTCCGGCCGCGGGACCATCACCAGCAGCAGCGCCAGGAACCAGCCGGCCGCGGGCAGCCCCGCGCCGAGCCGGGTTCCGGTCACCCGCAGCCCCGCGTAGAAGGTGGCGCCGGTGGCGGCGAGTGCCAACAGGACTCCCACGGGCGGCCACAAGGCCTGCACAAAGGCTCCGCAGACCGACACCACCGCACCCAGCAGGAAGAACAGGACATAAGCCACGATCCGCCCGGCCAGCGGGGGCTGGGACTCGGCCAGTCGCTCGGCGCGGGTGCCGAGGACGGCGGCCGGGATCGAGCGGCGCGGCGGCCGGGGGTCGGCGGGCTCGGTCATCGGGCGCTCTCCTCGGTGGTGTGGTCCGTACCGGCCGGGTCGTCCGCGCGGCCCCTGCCGTCCGTCCGGTCCGCCCGGTCCGTGAGGTCCGCGCGGTCCGTGACGTCCGTGAGGTCCAGGCCCGCGAAGAGGTCGTCCTCCGGGAGCCGGGGCCCGGCCTGGCCGCGGACCAGCTGGTAGTACTCGGTGGCGACCAGCGGCTGGCCGAGGTCGTTGGAGAGCGCGAAGAATGCGCCGTCCACGGTGATCTGGGTGGCGTGCGCGGCCATCGCCGCGGCCTTGCGGTCGGCGTACGCCGCGCCGTCCAGCACGGTGGTGATCTCGCTGTCGTCCACCACGCCGGGGACGTCGGCGGGCACCGCGACGCCGGGGAACGGAGCCTTGGCGGCGGTCTCGCGCAGGCCCCGCTCGATCACCGAGCGGGGCATCCGGTTCCAGTACACCTTGGCGATCCGCCAGGCCGGGCCCAGATCGGGCCGCCAGGTCGGGTCGGCGGCCAGCTCGTACGCGCGCATCGCGACCCGGTGCGCCTGGATGTGGTCGGGGTGCCCGTAGCCGCCGTCCGGGTCGTAGCCGACCAGGACCTGCGGCCGCACCTCGCGGACCACGGCGACCAGGTGGCCGGCCGCCTCGTCGACGTCGGCCCGCCAGAAGCAGCCCGGCACGTCGTTGTCGGGCACGCCCATCATCCCGGAGTCGCGGTAGCGGCCCGGGCCGCCGAGGAAGCGGAAGTCGGCGACGCCGACCGCGCGCATGGCCGCGGTCAGCTCGCCGATCCGGTACGCGCCGAGGGTGTCCTCCCGATCCGCCGTCAGGTGCGCCAGCCCGGGGGGGATCACCTCTCCGCCCTCGCCGAGGGTGCAGGTCACCAGGGTGACCCGGGCGCCCTCGGCGGCGTACCGGGCCATCGTGGCGCCGTTGCCGATCGACTCGTCGTCGGGGTGCGCGTGCACCAGGAGCAGGCGGCGGCCGGTAGTCGCGGTCATGGGAGCAGCCTAACGACCGCGGATCGGGGGTCAGAGCTTCAGGCCGTTGATCATCCCGGCGAGGTTGCTGGTGACCTGGCTGATCGAGGGGGCGATGGAGCTGGACGCCAGGTAGAAGCCCAGCAGCGCACAGACGATCGCGTGCGCGAGCTTCAGACCGGAGCGGCGGATCAGCACCACCACGATGACCAGCATCAGCATGGCTGCGGAGATGGACAAAGCCATGTCGGCTCACACCCCTTCTCGGGTGCGCCGCCCGGGGGAGGGCGGCGGTCGGGACCGTGCGGGACAGACGGCCGGGTGGTCGGCGGCCCGGGACGGGGCCTGACGATCACTCGTTGAACCAGTCATACCCGATGGGTGAGGGGCGCATTACGTTCAGTGAGGCTGCACGCGCCGGGGCACGGTGGCACCAGTGGGGCGCATGGGCCGGTCGGAGGGGGTGTGGACCCCTTCGGTGCACACTTCCGGGCGATGCTCCGAACGAGTGATCAAAATCCGCCGGGCGGCGGTAGCCCCAGGTCGTAGGGTCTGGTGCCATGACCTCCCACACCCCTGCGGACACCTTCCCGAGGCAGTACGCGCGCACCCTGCGCTACACCGTCGGCGCGCCCCGGTCCTTCTCCGTCGCATCCGACGGCTCCCGGGTCGTCTTCCTGCGCTCCCTCCCCCGGACCCCGGCCGGGGAGGCCCCCGTCGGCAGCGACCGGGCCAACCGGCTCTGGACCCTCGACACCGCCACCGGCGAGGAGCGGATCGCCGCCGACCCGGTCGCCCTGCTCGGCGGCGGCGAGGAGGACCTCTCCCCGGCCGAGAAGGCCCGCCGCGAGCGCAGCCGCGAGGGCTCCGCCGGCATCGTCGGCTACGCCCTGGACAGCGCCGGCCGACTGGCCGCCTTCGCCCTCTCCGGCCGGCTGTTCACCGCCGACCTGGTCGCCGGCACGGCCGTCGAGCTGCCCGCCGAGGGCCCGCTGCTCGACCCGCGCCCCTCCCCGGACGGTGCCTACGTCGCGTACGCCAACACCGCCGGCGAGCTGCGCCTCACCCGCACCGACGGCTCCGCCGACTGGGCCTTCGCCGAGCCCGACGGCCCCGGGGTGACGTGGGGTCAGGCCGAGTTCATCGCGCAGGAGGAGATGAGCCGCGACCGCGGCTACTGGTGGTCCCCGGAGAGCGACCGGCTGCTGGTCGAGCGGGCCGACGACACCCCGGTGCGCCGCTGGTGGATCGCCGACCCGGCGAACCCGGGCAGCGAGCCCGCCGAGATCGCCTACCCCGCCGCCGGCACCGCCAACGCCGAGGTCGGGCTCTGGGTGTTCGGCCTGGACGGCACCCGGACCGAGGTCGACTGGGACCGCGAGGCCTTCCCGTACCTGGCCCGGGTGCACTGGTCGAAGGGCGGCGTGCCGCTGCTGCTCGTCCAGGCCCGCGACCAGCGCAGCCAGCGGATCCTCGGCCTCGACGTGGCGACCGGCGCCACCGAGGTGCTGTTCGAGGAGCACGACGACATCTGGCTGGAGGTGTTCCACGGCGTCCCGGCCTGGACGCCGGACGGCCGACTGGTGCGGATCTCCGACGAGGGCGGGGTGCGGGCGCTGGTGATCGGCGACCACGCCGTCACCGGGGCCGACCTGCACCTGCGCTCGGTCCTCGCGGTCACCGACGACGAGGTGTTCTTCACCGCCTCCGGCGGCGCCGCGGAGAGCGACCCCGAGCCCGGCTGGGTGGCCGTCGGCCGGATCGGCCACGACGGCAAGCGGCTCTCCTGGGAGGCCGCCAACGACCGGCCGTTCACCTCGGTCGGCACCGCCGTGCACGCGGCCGGGATCACCGTCCGGGCGACCGCCGAGCCGGACCTGCCGGGCACCCTGGTCAAGGTCTCCCGGGACCTCCCGGAGGGCGTGGTGGTGGACGACATCGCCACCATCGAGTCCTACGCCGAGCTCCCGGTGATCACCGCCCGCCCGGTCTTCCGCTTCGCGGGGGAGCGGCGCATCCCCTCCGCCGTCTTCCTGCCCACCGGCTACGACCGCGAGCGGGACGGCCTGCTGCCGGTCCTGATGGACCCGTACGGTGGCCCGCACGGCCAGCGGGTCGTCCAGGCGCACAACCCGCACCTCAACTCGCAGTGGTTCGCCGACCAGGGCTTCGCGGTGATCGTCGCCGACGGCCGCGGCACCCCCGGGCGCGGACCGGCCTGGGAGAAGTCGATCGCCTTCGACTTCGCCGGCGCCACCCTGGACGACCAGGTGGACGCGCTCCGGGCGCTCGCCGAGGAGTTCCCGCTGGACCTCGGCCGGGTGGCCATCCGCGGCTGGTCCTACGGCGGCTACCTCTCCGCGCTCGCCGTGCTGCGCCGCCCGGACGTCTTCCACGCGGCCGTGGCCGGCGCCCCGGTGACCGACTGGGAGCTGTACGACACCCACTACACCGAGCGCTACCTCGGCCACCCCGCCGAGCGCCCGGAGGTCTACACGGCCAACTCGCTCTCCGGCTACGCGCCCGGCCTGGAGCGCCCGCTGATGATCATCCACGGTCTGGCGGACGACAACGTGGTGGCCGCGCACACCCTGCGGCTCTCCTCCGCCCTGCTCGCGGCCGGCCGCCCGCACACCGTGCTGCCGCTCTCGGGCGTCACGCACATGACCCCGCAGGAGGAGGTCGCGGAGAACCTGCTGCTGCTCCAGGTCGACTTCGTGAAGCGCTCGCTGGGGATCTGAGCGGCGGTCCGCGGTACTCCGACCAGTACCCCTGACCAGCCTCCTCGCGGCCGGTGCCCGGTGATCCGGGTACCGGCCGCAGCCGTGACATCCGTCATGCCGAAGGCACGACGGCGGGCACTGCCGCCGCGGGCGGCCCGCGCGGGACTCTGAGGTGGTGCGAACGACGGCACCAGGGAGAGGACCGGGACGATGACGACAGAGGTGGCGGCCTTCCGGGGCGTCGGCAAGAGCTACGGGCGGGTGCGGGCCGTGGACGGCCTGGACCTGGTCCTGCGGCCGGGCGAGACCGTCGCCCTGCTCGGGCCCAACGGGGCCGGCAAGTCCAGCAGCCTGGACCTGCTGCTCGGGCTGCGCGAGCCCGACACCGGCAGCGTCGAGCTGTTCGGCGGCACCCCGCGCGAGGCCGTCGTGGCCGGCCGGGTCGGCGCGATGCTGCAGAGCGGCGGCCTGATGGCCGACGTCCTGGTCCGCGAGCTGGTCGCCCTGGCCTGCGACGTGCACCCCCGCGGCCGGGCCGTGGGCGAGGTGCTGGCCGACGCCGGGATCACCGAGCTGGCCGGGCGCCGGGTCGACCGGCTCTCCGGCGGCCAGGAGCAGCGGGTCCGCTTCGCGCTGGCCATCGCCGGCGCCAACGACCTGATCGTCCTGGACGAGCCCACCACCGGGATGGACGTCTCCGCCCGCCAGGCGTTCTGGGCGAGCATGCGGGCGCAGGCCGACTCCGGGCGCACGGTGCTGTTCGCCACCCACTACCTGGAGGAGGCGGACTCGATCGCCGACCGCGTCCTGGTCCTGCACCGGGGCCGGCTGATCGCCGACGGCACGTCCGCGGAGATCAAGGCGAAGGCCGGGGCCCGCCGGATCACCTTCGAACTGCACGACGCGGACGGCGGGTTCGACGAGTCGAGGCTGCGCGCGCTGCCCGGCGTGCTGTCGCTGGACGTCACCGCCCGGGTGCCGGGGGTGCGGACGGTCCGGATCCGGACCGCGGACGCCGACGCGGGCGTCGCCGGGCTCTACCGGGCGGGCCTGTACCCGCGCGGGCTGGAGGTCACCGGCCTGGGCCTGGAGCAGGCCTTCCTGACCATCACCGGCGAGCAGGACGCCGCCGACACCGACGGGTTCGCGACGGAGGCCGCACGATGACCACCCTGATCCGGCTGGAGATCATGCGGACCCTGCGCAACCGCAGGTACCTGCTCTTCTCGGTCCTCTACCCGGCGCTGATGTACGTCTTCTTCATCAACGCCTACGGCTCCGGCTCGGTGGCCGGCGGCCTGCCGGTGAAGACCTACTTCATGGTCTCGATGGCCACCTTCGGCGCGGTCGGCGCGGTGCTCACCGGCAGCGCGCAGCGCATCTCGCTGGAGCGCAAGACCGGCTGGGTGCGCCAGTTGCGGCTGACCGCCCTGCCGGGCCGGGCGTACACCGTCGCCAAGATCGCCGCCAGCTCGGTGACCACCCTGCCCTCGATCCTGGTGGTCTTCGCGGTCGGCGCGAGCCAGGGCGTCCGGCTGGGCGCCGCGCAGTGGGCCGGCCTGGCGGTCGCGCTCTGGCTGGGCAGCTTCGTGTTCGCGGCGCTCGGGGTGGCGCTCGGGTACGCGGCGGCGCCGGACGCGGTGCAGCCCGTCGTGATGATCGCCTACATGGCGATGGCGCTGTTCGGCGGGACGTGGTTCCCGGTGACCGGCACGATGGAGAGGTTCGCGCGGTTCGACCCGGTGTACCTGTACAACGAGCTGGCCGCCTTCACCCGGCCCGGGCACTCGGTGGACACCGTGGCGGTGGCGGGCCTGGCGGCCTTCCTGGTGGTCTTCTCCGCCGTGGCCGCCGTGCTGTACCGCCGCGACACCCGCCAGGCATGATGGCTCCCATGTCCGAGACGCTCCAGGCCCACCGATCCGACGAGCAGCCGGAGGCGGGCCCGGGGCGGACCTCGTTCATGAACGTCCCCGGTGCCCCGGTGGAGAACCGGCGGCAGCTGCTGGTCAAGGTCAGCTGGATGCTGCTGTGGATGTTCTACCTGATCTACCCGGTGAAGGACCTGCTCGGCGGCGGGCACGGCCCGGCCGCCACGGTGGCGGGCTGGATCTCCCTGGTCGCCTTCGTGGTCAGCTACGTCTGCCTGGTGGTCTTCCGCTCGATGTCGGGGCGGCGGCCCTGGGCCAGCCGCGCGGTCGTGGCGACGATGGTCGCCCTCGCGGTGGCCACCTCCTTCGGTCTGGGCTCCGCCTGGCTGACCCTCTTCACCTACGCCTCGGTGTCCGTCGCGATCGTCACGCCGGTCCGGTACGCGCTCGCCGGTGTGGTCGGGATGGCCGGGTTCGCCGTCGTGGTCGGGCTGCTCAGCCACGCCGACCGGGCCGACATTCCCACCATCGCGCTGACCGCCTTCCTGTCCGGCGCGGCGATGACCGGTCTGCAGCGGCTGGTCGCCACCATGCAGGAGCTGCGCGAGGCCCGGGCCGCCGTCGCCCACCTCGCCGCGTCCGAGGAGCGGTTGCGGATGGCCCGGGACCTGCACGACCTGCTCGGGCACTCGCTGTCGCTGATCACGCTGAAGAGCGAGCTGGCCGGGCGGTTCATGGACGCCAGCAAGGACGAGGCGGCGCGGGCGCAGGTGGCCGACATCGAGAACGTGGCCCGGCAGTCGCTGATCGACGTCCGGGAGGCGGTGACCGGATTCCGCCGCCCGACCCTGCCGGTCGAGCTCGCGGCCGCCCGGACGGCGCTGGCGGCCGCGCAGGTCGCCCTGGAGGCCTCGCCGACGCTGGTGGACGCCTGGCCGGGGCTGGCCAACGAGGAGTCGGGCGCGCTGGCCTGGGCGCTGCGCGAGGCCGTCACCAACATCGTCCGGCACGGCGAGGGCGCCACGGTCTGCACCGTCACGGCGGACGAGACGTGGGAGGGCGACGGCGAGCGGTACGCCGTCCTGGAGATCGCCGACAACGGCGCCGGGCCGGGCAAGTCCGGTCCGGGGAACGGTCTCTCGGGCCTGGAGGAGCGGCTGGCCATGGTCGGCGGGCGGCTGGAGACCGGGCCGGGTGCGCGCGGGCGGGGCTTCCGGCTGCGGGCGCTGGTGCCGCTGCGGACGGTCTCCGACCCGGTGGTCTGACCCGGGGCGCGGACCGTCCGCCGATGTCCCCGGGTCAGGCGTCGGGCGGCAGACCCGAGGACGTCAGGCGGCAGGCATCAGGCATCAGGCGTCGGGTGTCGGCGAGGCGGGCCACGGGACGGCGGTCTCGGCTGCGGTCCCGTAGTCGACGCCGGGAACGTCCCAGCCGTAGAGCCGCCCGACCTGCTCGCGGAACCATCCGGTGTCCGCGCTGTCGGCCAGGGTGTCGGCGTCGACCCGGTCCCACGCGCCGCGGACGGCGGCCTGCACCCCGGGATCCATCTCCCAGTCGTCCAGCCGGATGCGGCCCTGGTCGTCCAGGTCGGGTTCGGCGGCGCCGGTGAGCCGGTCCCACAGGGCCACCGCCTGGTCGGAGGTGCTCTGCCAGCTGTCACCGGTGACGCGGTGCAGGATGCTGGTGTAGAGCGCGATGCTCGGGATGGCGGTGGAGGCCTGGGTGACGGCCGCGCCCGCGACGACGGTGTAGGCGTGGCCGGTGCCCTGGAGCCGGGTGTTGATCGCGCGGGCGGTGTCCTCCAGGTGCTGCTTGGCGGCGCCCATGGTCCCGGCCCGGTAGACGGGGGCGGTGATGTCGGAGCCGACGTACGAGAGGGCGACGGTCCGGAAGCCGTCGGCGAGCAGGCCCCTGGACTGCAGGGCGTCGATCCACAGCTGCCAGTCGGCGCCGCCCATGACCTGCACGGTCGCGTCGCGCTCGGCCTCGTCCGCGGCCGGCAGGTGCAGCTCTCCGATCCGCGGGGCGCCGTCCTCGAACACGAGGGTCTTGGCCCGGTAGTCGGCGCCGAGCGGCTTGATGGCGGAGTGGTGGACCTCGCCGGTCAGCGGGTCCGTGCGACGCGGGGCCGCGATGCTGTAGATGAGCAGGTCGACCTTGCCGAAGCGGTCGGCGAGCCGGTCGGCGGCCTCGTCCTTGACGCCGTCGGAGAAGGCGTCGCCGTTGAGGAAGGTGAAGTCGGAGCCGGCCTCGGCGGCGAGTTCGGCGGTCCGCGCGGTGCGGTACCAGCCCGCGCCGGCGGTGCGGCGCTCGGTCGCGGCGGACTCGAAGGCGATGCCGAGTCCGCGCATCCGGTGGGCGCGGAGGCCGACCAGGGTCGCGGCCAGCCCGTAGCCGGCGCTGGAGCCGATGACGAGGGCGACCGGGCCGGGCCGGTCGCCGACCTGCTCCGGTGTCTGCTGCCACATGCGGTCGACCACCGCCCCGCAGCCGGTCGGGTGGCTGTTGACGTAGAGGTAGCCGCGGTTGCCGGGCTTGATCTCGCGAAGGCTCACTCGTGGGTCCTTGGGGTGCGGGACGGGGGCGCCGCGGCGGCGAGGGCTCCGCGCGGCGGCGGACCTCGTCGACGGCTTCCAGCCGGCCGGTGGCCTCGTCGGGGATCGACGATGTGGGACGTGCCCTCCAGGGCGGTGACCGGCGAGGCCGTCCAGACCTCGGATCCCGCTCCGGACGGGCCCTGCCCACATCCTCGGTGGACGCCGCCCGGCCGGTGATGGTGATCTTCGCCAGAAGTGGCCGCGGATTCTTGTCGGTGTTCCAACCGGCCACGCCGCACCGCGGGGCGGAGTCCGCCCGCCCGCCGGAGGCCCGAGGGGCGGGAGGCCGGAGACCGGACAGGACCTAGGGTCAGCGGCATGACTGAGATTCAGAACGGTGGGTCCCCGTCCGTCCGCGTGCTGATCGCGGAGGACCAGGGGATGGTCCGGGAGGCGCTGGCGGCGCTGCTCGGGCTGGAGGGGGACATCGACGTCGTCGCGCAGGTGGGCCGGGGCGACGAGGTGGTGGCGGCGGCGATCGCGCAGGACGTGCAGGTCGCGGTGCTGGACATCGAGATGCCGGGGATGACGGGGATCGAGGCGGCGGCCGAGCTGCGCCGGCAGCGGCCGCAGACCAGGATCGTGATCGCGACGACCTTCGGGCGGCCCGGCTACCTGCGGCGGGCGATGGAGTCGGGTGCGGACGCCTTCCTGGTGAAGGACGCGCCGGCCTCCGAACTGGCCGAGGCGATCCGCCGGGTGCTGCGCGGGGAGCGGGTGATCGACCCGGCGCTGGCCGCCGCCGCGCTCGCCGAGGGGGCGAACCCGCTGACGGCCCGCGAGCGGGACGTGCTGGCGGCCGCGGCGGACGGGGCCGTGAACGCCGACATCGCCGGGCGGCTGCACCTCTCCGAGGGGACGGTGCGCAACTACCTCTCGATGGCGATCCAGAAGACCGAGGCCCGCAACCGCACCGAGGCGGTCCGGATCGCCCGCGAGAAGGGCTGGTTGTAGCCCGCCCGCTCCCTGGCGCGCACCCCCCGGCCCCGGCCCCCGGCCCCCGGCTGCCGGGCTCAGTTCAGCCGGTGCCGCGCCGCCCGGGCGTCCAGCCGTACCCGGGCCGCCGCGTCCGGGTCGAAGGCGTCCAGGATCTCCGCGTAGGCGTCCATCTCGGCCGAGCCGCCGAGGAAGTCGCCGGTGCGGACCAGCAACTCGGCGCGCTCCAGCCGCAACTGGGCCGGGTGGCGGGGCAGCAGCAGCGCGAGCTCGGTGGCCCAGAGCTGGGTGCGCGCGTGCTCCGGGCGGTCGGCGGCCCAGCCGCGGATGTTGCCGAGGACCCGCAGCACGATGTCCAGCGGCTGGGCGGGCGTGAGCAGTTCGGGTGTGAACTCGTGGCCGGTGGCGCGGACCAGCTCGTTCGCGGCCTCCGGGTCGAGCAGCCGCCCGCCGTGGAACGGGTCCGCCAGCACGTAGTCGTCGCCGCCCTCCGGGCCGCCGACGGCGACGATGAAGTGGCCCGGCAGGGCCAGGCCGTGGACGGTGAGGCCGGCGCGGGCGGCGACCGCCGTCCACACCAGCGACAGCATGATCGGCAGCCCGCGCCGCCGCCGCAGCACGTCCGGCAGCAGCGAGGACTCCAGCCGCCGGAAGTCGGACTGCCGCCCGTGGAAGCGCTCGCGCCCGCCGAGGACGGCGGCCAGCAGCGCGGCCGTCTCCTCGGGCCCGGCCGGGGCCCGCTCGGCGACCGCCAGCCGGACGGCGGCGGCGTGCCGGTCCAGCGCGGCGTGGCAGGCGGCGAGCAGCGCCTCCAGGGTCGGCGGTTCCTCGGCGTCGTCCAGGACGGGGCTGTGCTCCGCGGCCGCCAGCAGGCAGAGCAGCACCGGATCGGGGTGCTCGGCCCGGGCCTCGGTCCGGAAGCGTGCTCTGCTCTGCTCGGTCACGGTGGCTGCGACGGCTTTCGTGGGAACGGCGGGTCGGGACTGCTCGCGCGGGTGCGCTACTCCTGCGGAAGGCGGGCGTAGTGGTAAGTGTGACTGGTCGTGAAGCCAAGTCCGTCATAGAGCGCGATCGCACCATCGTTCTCGGCCTCGACCTGCAGGTAGGCGCCGGTGGCGCCCTCCTCGGCGGACCGGGCGGCGAGCACCGCCATCAGCGCGGTGGCCAGGCCCGCGCGGCGGGCGTACGGAGCGACCTCGATCGCGCCGAAGCAGGCCCACGGGCCGTCGATGACACAGCGTCCGATCGCCAGCGGCGGTTGCCCCGCGGCGCCCGGCACGGTGGCGAACCAGACGGAGGGCCCGCCGTGGAGCACCCGCCGGGCGGCCTCCTCCACCGCCGGGTCGTCCGTCACCCGCCGGTACAGCGACATCCACTCCGGACCGGCGGTACGGGACAGCCGCACCCGGTCGTGCCCCGCCCCGAGCCGGGCCAGCGGGGCCAGCGGGGCGACCCGCACCAGGGTGGGCGAGTACGCCGCCCCCAGCCGGTCCAGCTCGGCCCGCAGCTCCTGCGGCGAGCCTGGCGCGCACACCTCCACCCAGGCGGGCAGCGCGCGCGCCGCGTACCACTCCCGGACCGCCGCGAGCGCCTCGCCCAGCGGCAGCCCCGGGTCGCCGAGGGCCTGGGCGGAGTTGGCCCGCCGGGTGAACCCGGCCGAGGCGCGCAGGGTCCACGCGCCGAGCGGCTCCTGCTCGACGGCCGGCCAGCCGCGCGCCGCGATCCGCTGGAGCTCCACCGGCGCGGCCTCGGGCAGCGCCGCCCGCCGGGCCGGGAAGAGCGGCACCACCTTGCCCGCGACCAGCAGGTTCTCCTCGAACGCGACCGGATCGCCGCTCCGCGGGACGACCGTCAGCCCAAGATCGTCCCACGATGTGAGCACGCCGATCGCATCGCGGAACACCGGCCTGTCGTCCACGAACTCAGCCAGGCGTCGAACGGAGACGCGTCGTCCCACGTCAGAGCGATCTATCCGGACCTCCGGACGGTCCTGAACCGGCCCGCCAGCCGCCATCTGGGCACCTCCTGTGCATTTGCGCTCCCTGACCCGCGATACTAGGGGCGGGCATCGACGACGCCGCGCTCACCCGCGCACGCGAGCAAAACAGAATGGGCCGCCGAGCCCTTCCGAGGAGGAACGACAGCGTGACCTACGTCATCGCGCAGCCTTGTGTCGACGTCAAGGACAAGGCCTGCATCGAAGAGTGCCCGGTTGACTGCATCTACGAGGGCGAGCGATCGCTCTACATCCACCCGGATGAGTGTGTCGACTGTGGCGCTTGCGAGCCGGTCTGCCCGGTCGAGGCGATCTTCTACGAGGACGACACTCCGGAGGAGTGGAAGGACTACTACAAGGCGAACGTCGAGTTCTTCGACGACCTCGGTTCGCCCGGTGGTGCCTCGAAGCTCGGGCTGATCGAGCGGGACCACCCGTTCATCGCCGCTCTGCCGCCGCAGAACACCGACGAGCACTGAATCGATCGGTGGCAACTGAAGCTGTGAGCACCAACGACAGCACGCTCGCGCCGTTCCCGGGCCACCCGGGGGCGGCGCGCCGCGTTTCCGATCTCCTGCCGGTCTTCCCCTGGGACAAGCTGGAGCCGTACAAGCGGACCGCGCTCGCCCACCCCGGCGGGCTCTGCGACTTCTCGGTGGGCACGCCGGTCGACCCGGTCCCCGAGGTGGTCCAGAAGGCGCTGGCCGCCACCACGGACACGCCCGGCTACCCGACGGTCTGGGGCCCGGTGGAGCTGCGCGAGGCGATCGCCGGGTGGCTGAACCGCCGCGTCGGCGCCGGGATCGGCCCGCAGGCCGTCCTGCCGACCGTCGGCTCCAAGGAGCTGGTGGCCTGGCTGCCGACCCAGCTCGGCCTCGGCCCCGGCGACCAGGTCGCCTACCCGCGGCTGGCCTACCCGACCTACGAGGTGGGCGCGCGGCTCTGCGGCGCCGAGCCGGTCGAGTACGACTCGGTGGACGAGCTGGACGGCTCGCGGGTGCGCCTGCTCTGGGTGAACTCGCCGTCCAACCCGACCGGCCGGGTGCTCGGCGCGGACGAGCTGCGCCGCACGGTCGCCTGGGCCCGCGAGCACCGGGCGCTGCTGGTCAGCGACGAGTGCTACCTGGAGCTGGGCTGGGAGGCCGACCCGGTCTCCGTGCTGCACCCGGACGTCTGCGGCGGCGGCCACGAGGGACTGCTGGCGGTCCACTCGCTCTCCAAGCGCTCCAACCTGGCCGGCTACCGCGCCTCCTTCGTGGCGGGTGACCCGGTGGTGGTCAAGGAGCTCCTGGAGGTGCGCAAGCACGGCGGCATGATCGTGCCGGCCCCCGTCCAGGCGGCGACGATCGCGGCCCTCGCGGACGACGCGCACGTGGCCGAGCAGCGCGAGCGCTACGCGGCCCGGCGTTCGGCGCTGCGGGCCGCGCTGGAGGCGTACGGCTTCCGGGTGGAGCACTCGGAGGCGAGCCTGTACCTGTGGGTGACCCAGGACCGCCCGTGCTGGGAGACGGTGGCCGAACTGGCCGCCCTGGGCATCCTGGTGGCGCCCGGTGACTTCTACGGGCCGGCCGGCGAGCGCTTCGTCCGGGTCGCGTTCACCGCGACGGACGAGCGGGTCGCGGCGGCCGTGGAGCGGCTGCGCGGCTGAGCCCGCACGACGGAAGGGGGCCGGTGTCCAGGACTGGACACCGGCCCCCTCCGCGTGGCGGGCCCCCGCGCGGGCCCGGCGCCGTACGGCTCGTCAGCCGTCTGCCGTCCGCCCGGGGATCAGAGCGGCAGGCCGCCGAGACCGCCGCCGCCGATGCCGCCGAGCAGGCCGGTGATCGGGCTGAGGCCGGCCAGCGGGGAGTTCGGGCCGAGGTCGGCGCCGCCGAGGCGGTTGGCCGAACCGTGCTCGGCCAGGCCCAGGACGTCGGCGCCGGGCAGACCGGCGGGCAGGCCGGCCGGCAGCGCGCGGGTCACCGAGCCGAGCGGCAGGGCGTCGGTGACGGCGTTGGTACCGGGGACGGCGCCGGCCAGCGCACCGCCGCCCGGCAGGCTCCCGGTGGTCTGCGAGAGCCCGCCCACCGGGTTGGCGCCGGCGCCGGCGCTGCGGCCCGCGGCGCCGTGGCCGGTGACCGCGTCACCGACCTTGCCCGCCAGGGCGGCCGCGACCTTCGGGGTGATGGCGGAGAGCTGGCCGGTGGTGGCGGCGGTCTTGTCGACCGGGGCGGTCAGCGAGCCGGCCTTCTCGTTCGCCTCGGGGAGCTGGTGGGCGACGATGTTGCCGGTGGCGTCGGCGGTGGCGGGCACGCCCGCGGCGACGGTGGCGGCGCCGGTGTCCCCGGCGGCCTGGCCCAGCTCGTGGGTGGTGTGCTGCAGGGTGGAACCCGCGTCGGTGTTGGTCAGCTGGCCCAGCGGCGCGGCCAGGTCGGACTTGGGCAGCAGCGCGTCGGCGGCGGACGCGGAGCCGGCCGCGACCAGCGGCGTCGCGCCGGCCGCCACGAGCAGGGCGGCCTGGGCGATCCGGCGCGTGAGGGGGTGAGACATGGGGCTCCTCGAAGGGTCTGGGTCCGTCCCGTCCGCTCGGGCGGACAACGTCACTACCGCTTCAGAAGCCAGAAGGTTTCGGCCGGTGCAAGGAAAGGGTCTTACCGACGATCGGACGGTATGACCGCAGTCCGGTCGTCGCGGCCCGCCCGGCCGGGGGCGGGAACGGGCCGCGCGCCAAGGGAAGTGACGGTTCTGCGCACCGGTGGTCGGCGCGCACCCGTTCGTCCACCGAGGTTGACCCGAATCACCCGTTCGGCGGTGATCCGCTCACCAGTGCGTCAACCGCCGGTCAGCTCTTCCCGGAGGCCGTCAGCGAGACCTGCACCAGCTTGGTCGAGGTGCCGGTCGGCTGCGGCTTCCAGCCGTCCTCGGACTTGGCCTTCCGCCAGATCCGACCGTCGTACGCGACCGTCTCGATCCCCAGCTGCTGGGCCTGTGCCACCGCCCACTGCGCGACCGCCCAGCCGTTCTGCCGCTCGGCGTCCGGGCCGGCGTCGGTGCTGGTGTTCGGCTCGGGGGTGAGCGAGACGGCGTTCTCCGCGCCCTTGATACCGGAGCTGAACCCGGCCGCCGGGGTGACCGTCCGGCCGAACTCGCGGCGCACCCGGTCGGTCAGCGCCTGGGTCCGGTCCGGCCGGCCGGCCGGCGCGGTGGTGGCCGCGGCGGAGGCGGTGCCCGGAGCGGCCGGCGTGGCGGCGTCCTCGGCCGGCTCGGGCTCGGCGAAGTCGTGCACCACGCAGTTCAGCGCGGCGGCCTCACGGCCGGTGAGCGCCGAGGCCAGCAGGGTCGCCTTGGTCTCGTGCTTGGCGTACGCCTGCGGGTAGCCGCTCTTCTGCACCTGCTGGGCCGCGTCGGTCAGCGGCAGCCGGGTGTAGCCGGGCACCTTGACCAGGCCGTCCAGGAACTTGTTGGTCGCGTAGACCGGGTCCTGGATCTGCTGCACCGTGCCCCAGCCCTGCGAGGGCCGCTGCTGGAACAGGCCGACCGAGTCCCGGTCGCCGCCCGACAGGTTGCGGATCTTGGACTCCTGCATCGCCGTCGCCAGCGAGATCGTCACCGCCCGGTCGGGCAGGCCGCGCGCGTGCGCCACGGCGGCGATCGTCGCCGCGTTGGCCGCCTGCGGGACCTCCAGCGTGCCCTCGCCCGCCGGGGTCTTCACCGAGCAGCCCTCGGGGGTGAGCTTCTGGTCGCGCAGCCAGTACAGGCCGACCGCGACCACCGCCAGCACCAACAGGCCGATCAGCACCGCCCGCAGCGGCCTGCGACGACGCGCGGGCGCCGACCCGTCGCCCTGCTCGCCGCTCTTCCTCCTGGCCACCGCCGCCCCTCTCCACCGTGCTCCTTGATCCGACACCGTACCCACTCGGACGGATGTACGGCGCCGGTGGTTCTGCGACAGGGCGGTGCGGCGTCCCGTGGCACGGCCCGGCGAACGGCCCCGGGTCTAGGCTGGACGACCATGAGCAGCCCGAACGCACCCCTGGACCTCACCCTCGACGGCGGCACGCTGACCGCCCGGCTTGTCGACTTCCCGTCGGAGAGCGGCGACGAGCAGGCGCTCGCCGACGCCGTGGAGGGCGCCCTGCGGGCCTACCCGCACCTCACCGTCGACCGGTACGGCAACAACGTGGTCGCCCGGACGAACCTCGGCCGCGCCGAGCGGGTCCTGCTCGCCGGGCACCTGGACACCGTGCCGATCGCCGACAACGTGCCGTCCCACGTCGAGGGCGACCTGCTGTACGGCTGCGGCACCTCCGACATGAAGTCCGGCGTGGCCGTGCAGCTGCGGCTGGCCGCCACCCTGCCCGAGCCCAACCGCGACCTCACCTTCGTGTTCTACGACTGCGAGGAGGTCGAGGCGCACCGCAACGGCCTCGGCCACCTGGTCACCGAGCACCCGGACTGGCTGGCCGCCGACCTCGCCGTGCTGATGGAGCCCAGCGGGGCCACCGTCGAGGGCGGCTGCCAGGGCACCCTGCGGGTGCAGGTCCGGCTGACCGGCGTGCGCGCCCACTCCGCCCGCAGCTGGCTCGGCGACAACGCCATCCACCACGCCGCCGAGGTGCTCGGCCGACTCGCCCGGTACGAGCCGCGCCGGGTGGAGATCGACGGCCTGGAGTACCGCGAGGGCCTCAACGCGGTGCGCATCGACGGCGGCGTGGCCGGCAACGTCATCCCCGACGAGTGCGTGGTGACGGTCAACTTCCGCTACGCGCCGGACCGCGGCGAGGCGGACGCCGAGAAGCACGTGCGGGAGGTCTTCGACGGCTTCGAGGTGACCGTCACCGACTCGGCCCCGGGCGCCCTGCCCGGCCTCGCCCAGCCCGCCGCGCAGGCCTTCCTGGCCGCCACCGGCGGCGTCGCCCGGGCCAAGTTCGGCTGGACCGACGTCGCCCGGTTCAGCGCGCTCGGCGTCCCCGCGGTCAACTACGGCCCCGGCGACCCGAACATGGCGCACAAGCGGGACGAGCACTGCTCGCTCGCCGCCATCGCCGAGACCGAGGAGCGGCTGCGCGCCTGGCTGACCGCCTGACCGCGGCGCCGGGCGGCGGCCGAACGCCATCTTCCGGTTGCCCAACCGACCTTCCGCCGTTGCCTGAAAACGGGGATCTGCGGGCGTAGGGTTTCGTCATGACAGGCACAGGAGACGAAAAGCACTACGGACACGGCCCTGAGCAGGTGGGAGAGCCGCGCCCGAAGCGGGCGTGGCCCGAGAAGCAGCAGGGCCCGGTGCTGGTGCGCCGGGACCAGGTCGGCACCAGCACGACGGACCAGCGCCTGCTGGACACCACCGGCCCGACGGACTGGCTGCACACCGATCCGTGGCGGGTGCTGCGGATCACCTCCGAGTTCGTCGAGGGCTTCGGCGCGCTGGCCGAACTCCCGCCCGCGATCAGCGTCTTCGGCTCCGCCCGGACGTCGATCGACTCGCCCGAGTACGCGGCGGGCGTGGCGATCGGCCGCGCGCTGGTCGAGGCCGGCTACGCGGTGATCACCGGCGGCGGCCCGGGTGCGATGGAGGCGGCCAACCGCGGCGCCTCGGAGGCCGGCGGCCTGAGCGTGGGCCTCGGCATCGAGCTGCCCTTCGAGCAGGGGCTCAACGAGTTCGTCGACCTGGGGCTGAACTTCCGTTACTTCTTCGTCCGCAAGACGATGTTCGTGAAGTACGCCCAGGGCTTCGTGGTGCTGCCCGGCGGCCTCGGCACCCTGGACGAGCTGTTCGAGGCGCTCACCCTGGTGCAGACGAAGAAGGTCACCCGCTTCCCGGTGATCCTCTTCGGCAGCGAGTACTGGGGCGGCCTCTTCGACTGGCTGAAGAACACCCTGGTCGCGCAGGGCAAGGCGGCCCCGCACGACCTGGAGCTGTTCCAGATCACCGACGACATCGACGAGGTCATGAAGATCCTCGCCGACGCCCGCCGGCCGGCGCACGAGATCTAGCCCGGGATCTGGCCCGGGCGCCCGACGCCGCGGCCCCCGTGCGGGCCGGGGCCCCGGAGGGCCGGTCTCAGGCCAGCCCCCGGCGGGCGACCGCCGGGGGGCGGGTGCCCCGGATCGAGGCGACCATGTCCAGCACCTGGCGGGTCTCCTCGACCTGGTGCACCCGGTAGACCTGCGCCCCCAGCCAGGCCGAGACCGCCGTGGTCGCCAGGGTGCCGAGCAGCCGCTCGTTCACCGGCCTGTCCAGGGTCTCGCCGACGAAGTCCTTGTTGGAGAGCGAGACCAGCACCGGGAACCCGGTCGCGGTCATCTCCGGCAGCCGCCGGGTCGCCTCCAGCGAGTGCCGGGTGTTCTTGCCGAAGTCGTGCCCCGGGTCGATGATCAGCGCGTCCCGGCGCACCCCGAGGCCCACCGCCCGCTCGGCCAGCCCGACGGTGACCCGCAGGATGTCCGCCATCACGTCCTGGTAGCCCACCCGGTGCGGCCGGGTGCGCGGTTCGGCGCCGCCCGCGTGCGTGCAGACCAGCCCGACGTCATGGCGTGCGGCCACCTCGGCCAGCCGCGGGTCCACCCCGCCCCAGGCGTCGTTCAGCAGGTCCGCGCCCACCTCGCAGACCGCCTCGCCGACCTCGTGCCGCCAGGTGTCCACGCTGATCACGGCCTCCGGGTGGCGCTTGCGCAGCTCCGCCACGAACGGCACCGTGCGCCGCAGCTCCTCCTCGACCGTGACCTCGTCGCCCGGCCCGGCCTTCACCCCGCCGATGTCCAGGATCGCCGCACCCTCGGCCATCGCCCGGTCCGCGGCGGCGAACGCCGCCTCGTCGGCGAAGGTGGCCCCCCTGTCGAAGAAGGAGTCCGGGGTGCGGTTGACGATCGCCATGATCACCAGCTCGTCGTCGGCGAATTCCCGAGGTCCCAGGCGCAGTGCCACCGATGTCTCCTCCACAGCTGCTGCGGGTGCGATGATGGCCCCCGGCCTACCGGGAACCATGATCCCACTTGTACCGAGGCCGGCCGGGAAGTCGGGAGGACAGCTCGTGTTCTGGGTGATCGTGGTGGCCATGGCCGTGGTGGTCGGCGGCGCCGCGCTGGTGGCGCTGGGCGGGGGCGGATCACTGCCGGAGGCGGTGCACGACCGGATCGCCGCCCGGCTTCCGCAGGACCGTCCGCTCAGCCGGGACGACGTGGACGGGATCCGGCTGCCGATGGCCGTGCGCGGCTACCGGATGGACGAGGTGGACGACGTCCTCGACCGCCTCGGGGCCGAACTCGCCTACCGGGACTCGCGGATCGCCGAGCTGGAGGCGGCCGCCACGCTGCGCGGCGCGGTCGAGGCCGGCGGCCCGGACGCGGGCGCCGAACCGCTGCCCGGCCTGGAGGAGTTCGCCAGGGTGGTCGAGCCCGTGGCGACGCTCACCAAGGAGCCCGAGGACGCGAAGCCGGCGCAGGAGCAGGAGCAGTGAGCGAACCGCTCGCCGAGCCCGCCGCCGGTGAGCCCGCCCAGTCGTCCGTCCAGCCGTCCGTCCAGTCGTCCGCCGAGCCGTCGAACGGCGCCGTGCTCGGCCCGGACGGCCTGCGCCGCTGCGCCTGGGGCGATTCGGCCGACGACTACCGGGTCTACCACGACACCGAGTGGGGCCGACCGGTCCACGGCGACGACGCCCTGTTCGAGCGGGTCTGCCTGGAGGCCTTCCAGTCCGGGCTGTCCTGGATCACCATCCTGCGCCGCCGGGAGGGCTTCCGGGCCGCGTTCGCGGGCTTCGAGATCGCCAAGGTGGCCGAGTACGGCCCGGGCGACGTCGAGCGGCTGCTCACCGACACCGGCATCATCCGCAACCGCGCCAAGATCGAGGCGTCCATCGCCAACGCCAGGGTCGCCCGTGACCTCGACGGCGGCCTGGACGCCCTGATCTGGCGCTTCGCCGGCGACCCGGACCGGCCGGCCCCCCGCAGTCTGGGCGAGGTGCCGGCCGTCACGCCCGAGTCGACGGCGCTGGCGAAGGCGCTGAAGAAGGAGGGCTTCCGCTTCGTCGGCCCGACCACCGCCTACGCGCTGATGCAGGCCTGCGGCCTGGTCGACGACCACCTGGCGGACTGCCACGTCCGCGCGGCCCTCGACCGGCCCTGAGGGGCCCTAGCGCCCCAGGTACCTCGGCTTCTCCTTGGCGATGAAGGCGCGGACCGCGATCCGGTGGTCCTCGCTGTCGCCCGCCAGGGTCTGCAGCTCGTCCTCCTTGTCGAGCAGGTCACTCAGCGTGTGCGCGGCGCCGTAGGCCAGCGACTCCTTGATGGCGCCGAGGGCCACCGTCGGGCCCTCGGCCAGCTCCTTGGCGAACACCCGGGCGGTGGCGGCCAGCTCGGCGGCCGGCACCACCTTGGTGGCCAGGCCCAGCTCCATCGCCTCGGTGGCCTTCACGGTGCGCGGCAGCATCAGCAGCTCGGTCGCCTTGGCGTGCCCGACCAGCCGGGGCAGCGTCCAGGAGGCACCCGAGTCGGCGGTCAGCGCGATCCCGGCGAAGGCGGTGTTGAAGCCCGCCGTGTCCGCGACGATCCGGAAGTCGCAGGCGAAGGCCAGCGAGGCGCCCGCCCCCGCCGCGACCCCGCCGACCGCGGCGACGGTCGGCTTGCGCATGCCCGCCAGCGCCCGCACCAGCGGGTTGTAGTGCTCGGCGACGGTCTTCAGCGCGCCCTCACCGGTCTCCTCGGCCCGCTTGAGCAGGCCCAGGTGCTCCTTGAGGTCCTGCCCGACGCAGAACGCCCGCTCGCCCGCGCCGGTGAGCAGCACCGCCCGGACCGCGGTGTCCTCGGCGGCGGCCGCCACGGTGTCCCGCAGCGCCACCTTGGTCGCGACGTCCAGCGCGTTCATCGCCTCCGGGCGGTTGATGGTGATGACGGCCAGGCCGCCGTCCAGCTCGTAGAGCACGGAATCCGACATGGGCGAGGGCTCCCTTGTGATCGTCGTGGGTCGGTCGTGTGTCAGGATGCCGGAGCGTACGGCCGGGTGGGGAGTGTGAGGTATCGCACCTTCCGGCCGCGTACGGACCGCCGCCGCGCCGGGGCTTATGACGGGAAATGTGGCGCTTGGGGGCGGTCCGGCCGTGGTTGCACCGAGAGTGATGTTGGTCATCAGGCCGTGGCATGCGGGATAATGGCTTCCGATCAATGCGTTCGATACCGGCGGTGGACGGACTGCCGGTGCGTAGCTGAGCGGTTGCAGGAAGGGGAACGAGCATGGCGGCCATGAAGCCGCGGACGGGTGACGGCCCGCTCGAAGTCACCAAAGAGGGGCGGGGCATCATCATGCGCGTTCCGCTCGAAGGCGGCGGACGCCTTGTGGTGGAGCTCACGCCTGACGAGGCCGACGCCCTCGGCGAGGCCCTGAAGAAGGCCTGCGGCTGACCGCAGCGGGTGCTCCCCATCTCCTGGAGATGTGCCACCGGGCCCGGGTACGACACCACGTCGACCCGGGCCCGTCGGGTTCCCGCTCCGGTTTCCGGGCCCTGGTTTCCGGGCCCCGGGGCCGTCAGCGCTTGATCGCGCAGAGCAGTCCGTCGGAGACCGGCAGCAGCGCCGGCAGCAGCGACTCGCTCTCCCGGACGTCCCGGAGCAGGTCCCGGACCGCGTGCGTCGGCGCGTCCTGAACGTCCGGCTCGGCCAGCCGGCCCTCCTGGAAGACGCCCTCGAAGCAGACCATCCCGCCCGGCCGCAGCAGCCGCAGCGACTCCGCCAGGTACTCCCGCGACTCCGCCGCGTCCCCGTCGCAGAACACCAGGTCGTACTGGCCGTCCGCCAGCCGGGGCAGCACGTCCAGCGCCCGGCCCGGTATGAACCGGGACCGGTTCGCCGCGAACCCGGCCGCCTGGTACGCCTCCCGGGCCAGTTGCTGGCGCACCGGCTCGGAGTCCACCGTGGTGAGCACGCCGTCCGGCCGCATCCCGCGCAGCAGGTAGACCCCCGAGACGCCCGTCCCGGTGCCGATCTCGGCGACCGCCTTGGCGTCCAGCGCGGCCGCCAGCAGCCGCAGACAGGCCCCGCCGCCCGGCCCGATCGCCTTGATCCCGGTACGCGCCGCCTGCGCCCGGGCGTAGGTCAACACCGCGTCCTCGCCGACGAAGGTGTCGGAGAGGGCCACGCGCGCGGGCCCGAACTCGCTGATGGCTGCCTCTTTCGGAGCCCCGGGTGGCGGCCCGGTGCCGAGGGGATGTCGATATTTCCTGCCACAGATTACTGGCCGACCGGGAACCGCGTACGGCGGCGGGCCGTTGGTGGAACAGGGACCGGGTGAACGGACGCCTTTCGGATACCCCCGGGCACTTTTATCCGGGCTTGACGGGTGAGGTGGATATGGTGGTGGCCCTGCTGGGCAGAAGAGCCGACCGAGGAGGTGTGGCCGAGGGCGACGTCCCTGTGCGGCGGCACATCCGCGGCACCACGTCGGCCCGTACGCCGAAGCCCGTGATGAACCAGCCCGCGCACTCCACCCTGGACCAGCCGGCCGCCGCGACCGTGACGCCGGCCGCCGGTACCGCCGAGGCCCCCGCCGCCCTCGCGACCTTCACCGAGGGCCCCGACGCGCAGAGCTGGACTCCGCCCTCGTGGGAGGAGATCGTCGAGGCGCACAGCGCCCGCGTCTACCGCCTCGCCTACCGCCTGACGGGTAACCAGCACGACGCCGAGGACCTCACCCAGGAGGTCTTCGTCCGGGTCTTCCGCTCGCTGTCCACGTACACCCCCGGCACGTTCGAGGGCTGGCTGCACCGGATCACCACCAACCTCTTCCTGGACATGGTCCGCCGCCGCCAGCGCATCCGCTTCGACGCCCTGGGCGACGACGCCGCCGAGCGCCTGGCCAGCCGCGAGCCGAGCCCGGCCCAGCACTTCAGCGACACCCACTTCGACGCGGACGTCCAGCAGGCGCTGGACACCCTTGCCCCGGAGTTCCGTGCCGCCGTGGTGCTGTGCGACATCGAGGGCCTCTCCTACGAGGAGATCGCCGCGACCCTGGGCGTCAAGCTCGGCACCGTCCGCAGCCGCATCCACCGCGGCCGCTCCCACCTGCGCGCCGCGCTCAAGCACCGCGCCCCCGGCGCGGCCCCCGGCCGGGAGCGCCGGGGCGGCTCCGAGGAGCCGGTGCCGGTCGGCGCCGCCGCCGGTGAGGCGGGCGCGCCGGGCGGGCGCGGACGGAGGCGGTCGTGAGCGGAACCGGCCGGTCGGGGCCGGGCCAGCCGGACGCCCCCGGCAGGGCCGCGGCCCGGCGGGGCGGCTGGGCGCTGCCCGGACGCCGGGGCCACGACGGCCCGGACGCCCCCCTGCTGCCCGCCGAGCCGCTGCCGGGTGAGCCGACGCTGCGCGCGGTGGCCGTACGGCCCGCCGAGCCCGTCGAGGAGCACCACCTCGGGGAGCGGCTCTCCTCCTTCGTCGACGGCGAACTCGGCCACGACTCGCGCGACCGGGTCCAGGCCCACCTGGCCACCTGTCCGCAGTGCCTCGCCGAGGCCGACGAGGGCCGCGCCGTCAAGCACCTGCTGACCCACACCGGCACCCCCGGCCCGTCCTCGGCGCTGATGGCCCGGCTGATGGCCGTCGGCACCCTCCAGGACGACCAGAGGCCGTCCGAGCGGCCCCGCCGGGACGACGACGACCTGCCCGGCGGCGGGGTGGCCGCGAGCGGCACGCTCGGCGGCAGCCGGCTCAACGGCGGCTCCTTCGGCCGGGGCGCGGGCGCCTCCTTCGGCGCGGGCGCGCTCGGCGCCGACGCACCGCTGCCGGGGGTCGACCCCCGGGCGTTCGGTCGCGGCGGATCGGTGCTGCGCCCGCTGATGGGCCGTCGTACCGGCCGGCCCGCCGACTCCGCCCAGCCGCAGCCGGCCGCCGCGTCCACCGGGCCCGCCATGATCCGGCCGAGCGCGCCGCGCGGGCGCCGGTTCGTCTTCGCCGCCGCCGGGGCCTTCTCGGTCGCCGCGGTGACGCTCGGCGGGGTCGGTTCCTTCGCGGCCCAGAACGGCGACCAGCAGGGCACCTCGGTCAGCCCGGTCGGCGACCCCGGTCGCAGCGGCGGGCGCGTCCCGATGAACGCGCAGGTCCCGGTGGACTTCCCGGTCCGCCCGGTGGCGGCCACCCAGAGCGCGTTCCCGCCCTACGGCGGGTCGGACCGCACCCCGAGCACCGGCATCGCCGGGCTGCACCACGAGAACCGCTAGAGGGCTCCTCGCCCACCGGTCGTGACGGCCTTGATCATCGGCGGGTCTTCACCACGGCTTCATCACACTGTGGGTCACGAATCCGCTGGTGGCCATTACCCTGTTAGGGACCGCCGTCCGCCGAGCTAGGGAGTTTGGGTGTTCAGCGACGTAGGCGCCCTGGAGATCCTGACTCTGGTCATCATGGCCATCGTCATCTTCGGTCCGGACAAGCTCCCGAAGATGATCCAGGACACCATGGGGTTCATCCGGAAGATCAGGTCCTTCGCCGACGACGCGAAGGCGGACATCCGCAGCGAGCTCGGTCCGGAGTTCAAGGACTTCGAGTTCGAGGACCTCCACCCCAAGACGTTCGTCCGCAAGCAGCTCATGGGCGGCCAGGAGGACCCGCTGGGCCTCAAGGAGATGCGGGACAGCCTGGACATCCGGTCGGTGCTGGACGACAAGCCGGCCGCCACCGTGAACGGCCGCGCCGGCACGGTGAGCATGGACAAGTCCGGTGTCGCGGCCCCGGCGGCCGCCGCCTCCGGCGCCCCGCTGCAGCCCGGCGAGCGCCCCCCGTTCGACCCGGACGCCACCTGATCCGGCGTCGCCACGACGACACCACCGCCCCGCCCGGCCGCACGGCTGGCCGGGGCGGTGGCGTGTCCGCCGCTATTGTGCTGATTGTTCCCGCTGTGCCGTCTGTCACTTTGCGGTCCGTTCCGGACCGAAGACGCCCGGCGGGGACGCCGGGGTGCGCCACGATGGGAGCGCGCCACGGCAGGCAAACGTGCGTTGAGGAGGTCCGGGGATGGACGCGACGAGTCATGCGGTGGGGACGGCGACGGCCGGTGGCCCGCTGGTCGGCGGGCAGGCCGGCCCGGCCGACCCGCTGGTGCCGTACCTGTCGGCGGACTTCCCCTGGTACGGCCTGGACGACGGCTGGACCGGCCGCCGCTACCTGATGCAGGCCGGCGCGGGCGGTCCGCGCGCCGGGGCGGCCGGCAGCGTCGACTACGGCACCCTCGGACACGGCGAGGAGCCGGCCAGGCACTACGAGCCGCGCGACATGCGCAGGTTCGCCGTGGTCGTCACGGTGGCCCGCCGGGACAGCCGCCGCAGCGCCGACAACACCGGCACGCTGGAGGCCACCTCGGCCTCCTCCGCCGCCTGGCTGGCCGGCTCCGGGCTGCTCGCCGCCACCTGGCCGGGCCAGCTGGACCGGGCGCTGCGCCAGGACTGGCTGGACCAGCAGAGCTCGCTCGCCTGGGATCTCGCCGACGACCTGGCCGGCCCCGGCTGGTCCACCCTGAGCCTCCCGGTGAACGGTCTGCCGCAGCCCTTCCGCTACCGCGAGTCCGAGTACGGCTGGGTCCTGGCCGGCGAGGCCCCGGGCGTCCTGCTCGGCGCCTTCGGCCGCGGCGTCAGCGCCTACGGCGCCGGCTTCTCCACCGTCCCCGACCTGTCGGCCTACACCCGCCCGTAGAGGCCGGTGGAACGCCGACGGGCCGGGCGGAAGCCGCCCGGCCCGTCGAGGTCGTCGAACCCTAGAACTTGTTCTTCGGGGTGAGCCCGAGGGAGAGCCCGGAGAGGCCGCGCTGGCGGCCGCCGAGCTTGCCGGCCACGGCGCGCAGGGCGGCGCCGGCGGGGGAGTCGGGGGCGGCCAGGACGACCGGGCGGCCGTCGTCGCCGCCCTCGCGCAGGCGGACGTCGATCGGGATCGAGCCGAGCACCGGCACGGTGGCGCCGACGGTCCGGGTGAGGGCCTCGGCGACGATCTGGCCGCCCCCGGTGCCGAACACGTCGATGACCTCGTCGCAGTGCGGACAGGGCATGCCGGCCATGTTCTCGATCACGCCGACGATCTTCTGGTGGGTCTGCACCGCGATGGTGCCGGCCCGCTCGGCCACCTCGGCGGCGGCCATCTGCGGGGTGGTGACGATCAGGATCTCCGCGTTGGGGACCAGCTGGGCCACCGAGATCGCGATGTCGCCGGTGCCGGGCGGCAGGTCCAGCAGCAGGACGTCCAGGTCGCCCCAGTAGACGTCGGCCAGGAACTGCTGCAGCGCGCGGTGCAGCATCGGGCCGCGCCAGACCACCGGGGTGTTGCCGGGGGTGAACATGCCGATCGAGATGACCTTCACGCCGTTCGCCTGCGGCGGCATGATCATGTCCTGGACCTGGGTCGGCCGGCCCTCGACGCCCAGCATGCGCGGCACGCTGTGGCCGTAGATGTCGGCGTCCACCACGGCGACCTTCAGGCCGTCCGCGGCCATCGCGGCCGCGAGGTTGACCGTCACCGAGGACTTGCCGACGCCGCCCTTGCCGGAGGCCACGGCGTAGACACGGGTCAGCGTGCCGGGCTTGGCGAACGGGATCTCCCGCTCGGGGGCGCCGCCGCGCAGCAGCTGGGAGAGCTCCTTGCGCTGCTCGTCGCTCATCACGTCGAGCTCGACCTCGACGCCGGTCACGCCGGGGACCCTGCCGACGGCCTCGGTCACCCGGGTGACGATGGTGTCGCGCATCGGACAGCCCGAGACGGTCAGGTAGACCGCGACGCGCACCGCGCCGCCCTCGGCGATCTCGACCGATTTCACCATGCCGATCTCGGTGATCGGGCGGTTGATCTCCGGGTCGTTCACGGTCGCCAGCGCCTGGCGTACGGAGTCCTCCGTGACGCCGGCCGCGACCTCTGTCTCGTTGGCCATGCCTTGATGGTACGGCGCTGGCGGTGCCCCTTAACCCGTCGGTAGCGTGCCGAGGGTCACAGCGCCTCGGAGGTCTCCCGGCGCTCGTCGATCTCCTTGAGCAGGGACTGGAGTTCGGAGCGGATCCCGCTCAGCTCCGAGGCGATGAAGGCGCGGGTCGCGACCTCGCCGAGGCCCTGCCGCAGCGCGGCCACCTCGCGGGTCAGGTACTCGGTGTCGGCGATGTTGCGGTCGCTGCGGGCGCGGTCCTGCTCCATGTTGACGCGGTCCCGGTCGTCCTGGCGGTTCTGCGCCAGCAGGATCAGCGGGGCCGCGTACGAGGCCTGCAGCGAGAGCATCAGGGTGAGGAAGATGAACGGGTAGTCGTCGAAGTGCACCTGGTCGGGCAGCACGGTGTTCCAGCCGACCCAGACCACCACCACGATCGTCATCCAGACGATGAACCGCCCGGTGCCGAGGAAGCGCGCGATCCGCTCGGAGAGCTGGCCGAAGGCCTCCGGGTCGTAGGCGGGCAGGGTGATCAGGCCGGGGCGGGCGGTGCGCGGCTGGTCGAGCCGGGCGCGGGCGGGGCCGGTGGCGGCCGCCTCGGCGCGCTGGGTGCGACCGCCCTCGCGGGCCCGCAGTTCACGCAGTTCGCGCAGCTGGCGGAGCTGGCGCAGCTCGCCCTGCAGGCGCTGGCGGGGGGTGTCGTCCCGTCGGCCCTTGCGGTCAGCGTCCACCGGCCACCTCGCTCTCGTCGTCCAGTCCGTGCAGGGCTGCCTCGCGCCAGTCCTCGGGCAGCAGGTGGTCGAGCACGTCGTCGACGGTCACCGCGCCGAGCAGGTGGTCGGCCTCGTCGACGACCGGGGCGGCGACCATGTTGTACGTGGCCAGGTAGCTGGTGATCAGCGGCAGCGGGGTGTTCGGCGGCAGCGGGTCCAGATCGTCGTCCACCAGTGAGCCGACCAGGGTGTACGGGGGCTCGCGCAGCAGCCGCTGGAAGTGCACGGTGCCCAGGTACTTGCCGGTCGGGGTCTCGTTCGGCGGGCGGCAGACGAAGATCTGCGCGGCCAGCGCCGGCTTGTGGTCGGAGACCCGGACCCTGGCGAGCGCCTCGGCCACGGTGGCGTCCGGCTCCAGCACGATCGGCTCGGTGGTCATCAGGCCGCCCGCGGTGTTCTCCTCGTACGTCAGCAGGCGGCGGACCGGCTCGGCCTCGTCCGGCTCCATCAGCTGGAGCAGCCGCTCGGCCTCCTCGCCGGGCAGCTCGGAGAGCAGGTCGGCGGCGTCGTCCGGGTCCATCGCCTCCAGGACGTCGGCGGCGCGCTCGTCCTTCAGCTTGCCGATGATCTCGACCTGGTCGTCCTCGGGCAGCTCCTCCAGGACGTCGGCGAGCCGCTCGTCGTCGAGCGCGGCGGCCACCTCGGCGCGGCGCTTGGCGGAGAGGTGGTGCATGACGTTGGCGAGGTCGGCCGGGCGGAGCTGGTCGAAGGTGGCGAGCAGGTTGGCGGCGCCCTGGTCCTCCTCGGGGAGGGTGAAGCCGGTGACGTCCTTCCAGTCCAGGGTGAGCGTCTCGCCCCGGGACTTGCGGAGCCGGCCGGGCCGGCCGACCTGTACGAAGACCTTGCTGATCTCCCACTCGCGCAGCCGGGTCTGCACCATGGCGACGTCCAGGACGGTGACGTCCTCGTCGGTCTTGACCCGGGTGACGGTGCGGTCCAGCAGTTCGCCGAGGACGAGGGTCTCGGACGGGCGCTGCTCGAAGCGCCGCATGTTGATCACCCCGGTGGTGAGCACCTGGCCGGACTCCAGGCTCGTCACCCTGGTCATCGGCAGGAAGATCCGGCGCCGGCCGACCACCTCGGCCACCAGCCCGAGCACCCGGGGCGGGCGGCCGCCGAGGCGCAGCGAGACCACCACGTCGCGGACCCGGCCGACCTGGTCGCCGTTCGGGTCGAAGACGGCGACGCCGGAGAGGTGCGAGATGAAGACCCGGCTGCCTGGCCCTGCCATGGACTCCCTCGACTCGTTCGATGCCCGACGGACGCACGGGCGCGAGCGGGGGCGCCCCGCGGCCAAGGCTACCCGCGCACCCCTGGCCCGGCCCGGTGAGCGGCGGCCGTGCGGCGGGGCGCGGAGCACCGCCCGAGGAGCCCGGAACGGGCCTGCCGACCCGCACGGGAGGCCCGCCGGTCCGACATCCCGGGCGTGCGCGGGAGCGGGAGCGGACGGTGAGCGGCAGGGGAAGGGGGGGGAGGGCTACTTCGCCGACGGAGCCTGGCCCTTGCGGCGCTTGAAGAGCAGCTTGGGCAGGCCGGCCGGGATCGGCAGGCGGGTGGTGGCGGCGGTGGGCATCGGGGCGGCCGCGTGCGAGTCGTCCGGCATGGCGCCCGGGCGCTCGGTGAGCGTGCCGACCGGCTCCAGCCGCAGCACCCGGCACTCGCGGGCCCAGCGGTCGGCGATGGTGTCGGTGTCGGGCGCGTTCAGCCGCTTGCCCTTGAGCTCCTCGACCGCGCCGAGCCAGGCCTCGCTCCGCGGGGCCGGCTCGGAGACCCGGGCCGACCAGCCGGTCAGCCGGCCGCCCTTGTCCTTGCTGCGGACGGTCACCACCGCGCCCGCCCCGGCGGTGAGCCCGTGCAGCGGCTGCTCGGCGCCGTCGCCGACCACCACCACCGCGCCGTCGTGCCAGGCGTGCCAGAGCGCCCGGCTCTGCTCCTGACCGTCCGCGCGCACCCAGAGCAGGCCGGACTTCTTCGCGGCCTCCTCCAGCAGGGCCCGGTCGAGGAAGTCGTCGGCGGTCGCGGCTGCGGCAGGCGTACGGTCCATGGCCGACAGCGTACGGCCTGCGGCGTCCACCGGATGTCTCACCCGTCGGGCGACAGTTCCATGGTGGCCGCACGGGCCTTACCTTAGGAGCGGCCAGACCCACCCCGAGCCATGAGGAGCGCCGTGCCCGCCGCCCGGCCCGAGACCGCCGCCCCCGACCGTCCCGCCCCGGGCCGGACCGACGCGGCCGCGCCGCACCCGCTCCCCAGGCTCGACCTGCTGCTGCTCGCGGTCTCCGTCTCCGGCATCTCGCTCTCCGCGCCGCTGATCAGCGCCACCGCCGCGCCCGCCCTGGCGATCGCGTTCTGGCGCAACGTGATGTCGGTCGGCGTGCTCGGCCCGTACGCGCTGCTGCGCCACCGCGCCGAGCTGCGCGGGATCGGCCGGCGGGCGCTGCTGCTGGCGATGGCGGCCGGGGTGCTGCTCGCCGCCCACTTCGCGCTCTGGATGCCGAGCCTGCGGATGACCTCGGTGGCCTCGGCGACCGCGCTGGTCACCACCACCCCGCTGTGGACCATCCTGCTGATGCGGCTGCTCGGGGTCCGGGCGCCGCGCCTGGTCTGGCTCGGGACGGGCGTGGCCTTCGCCGGCGTGCTGGTGCTCACCGGGGTCGACCTCTCGCTCTCGCCGCGCGCCCTGCTCGGCGACGCGCTGGCGCTCGGCGCGGGCCTCGCCGCGGCCGGCTACGTGCTGCTGGGCGCGGAGGTCCGCAAGTCCGTCAGCACCACCGCGTACACCCTGGTCTGCTACGCCACCACGGCAGCGGTGCTGCTGGCGGTCTGTCTGGTGGCCGGCACCCCGATGTCCGGCTGGCCCGCCGGGGTGTGGTGGCAGATCGTGCTGCTGATGGTCACCGCGCAGCTGCTCGGGCACTCGCTGAGCAACCGGGTGGTGCGGACCCTGGGGGCGTCCGTCACCTCCACCGCGATCCTGCTGGAGACGCCGGGCGCCGCGCTGATCGCGGCGCTCTGGCTGGGCCAGTGGCCGCCGGCGGCGGCCTACCCGGCCGTGGTGCTGATCCTGCTCGGGCTGGTCCTGGTGGCCCGCGGCGGCCGCCGCTAGGCCCACCGGGACCGGCCCGCCCGGCGGCTCACAGCCAGCCGTTGCGTCGGAAGCCCCGGTACATCCCGATGCAGATCAGCACCACGCTGCCGAGCACCATCGGGTAGCCGTACCGGTGGTGCAGCTCGGGCATGTAGTCGAAGTTCATGCCGTAGACACCGGTGATCATGGTGGGCACGGCGAAGATCGCCGCCCAGGCGGTGATCTTGCGCATGTCCTCGTTCTGCGCCACCGACACCTGCGCCAGGTTGGCCTGCAGCAGCGAGTTCAGCAGCTCGTCGAAGCCGTGCACCTGCTCGGTGACCCGGGCGAGGTGGTCGGCGACGTCCCGGAAGTACTTCTGGATGTCCGGGTCGACCAGCCGCTGGAGCGGTTCGGAGAGCTGCTGCATCGGCCGCAGCAGCGGCGCCACCGCACGCTTGAACTCCAGCACCTCGCGCTTGAGCTGGTACACCCGGCCGACGTCGGTGCCGCGGCCGCCCTTGTTGGAGAAGACGTCGAACTCGATCTCGTCCACGTCGGTCTGCAGCCGGTCGGCGACCAGCAGGTAGTTGTCCACCACCTGGTCGGCGATCGCGTGCAGCACCGCGGAGGGGCCCTTGGCGAGCAGCCCGGAGCCGTCCGCGTCGGCCTCCAGCCGGTGCCGCAGCTCCTGCAGCGAACTGTGCCCGCCGTGCCGGACGGTGATCACGAAGTCCCGCCCGGCGAAGACCATCAGCTCGCCGGTCTCGACCACCTCGCTGGTCGGGGTGAGCTGGTCGTGCTCGACGTAGCGGATCGTCTTGAAGACGGCGAACAGCACGTCGTCGTAGCGCTCGACCTTGGGCCGCTGGTGCGCGTGCACCGCGTCCTCGACCGCCAGCGGGTGCAGGCCGAAGCGCTGGGCGATGCCCTCGAACTCGGCCTCGGTGGGCTCGTGCAGCCCGATCCAGCTGAACGATCCTGCACCGTCCGGCAGTTGCTGCGAGGCCCGGACCTGGCGGGCGGCCTCGCGCGGGCTGCAGGTCTCGCCGTGCCGCTTGCCGTACCGGTAGACGGCACAGTCCACCACCGCCGAGACGGACTGGCCCGGGTGGATCGAGTCGAACAGGCCGGCCGCCGAACGGCGGCGGTTGGTGCGGACGGCTGCGCGCAGGCTGTTGATCATCGACATGGCAGGCTCCCTGGGGCAGGAGCCGCCGCACGGCGGCGCGGTGGGCGGATGGCCGTGGTGCGACGGCATGGAACACCGGTGGAATGGCGCCTGCGGTCGGTCCTCGGCCTTGCTGGGGCACGCGCTGGAACGACCGGACGCCGGTGAGGGTGCTCTCCCGGCCGACTCAACACTGCCTCGGTCGTCCCGGCGGACGCGGCTGATTCAGCTGCTACTGCTGTTGTTTCAGCCTGCGTGGCGAGGGGTACGGGGAAGGCGTCCGGGCCGGGTAGAGCTGCCGGTACTGCATGGTCGGCTGGTATCCACCGCAACCACCTCCTTCGCGCCGCTGCCCCGGGGGTAGAAGCATCCCCGGTGGCCAGTCGCTCACACTAACATCTGACCGGCCCTCGCCGCTGGGGTGTCCGCGGGCCGGCCCCCGGCGGCGGGTTACGCTCACCGGCATGGCGCACGACTTCCCGCTCTTCGGCGATCCCTCCGGCGGCTCCTCCGACCTCTCCCGGACGGCGGTCCTGGCCGCCGTCGAGGCGCGGCTGCTGACCACCTTCGGCGAGCCGGGCGGCCGCGCCGCGGTGACCTTCCTCGGCGCGGACCGGATCGAGGTGCTGCGCTTCGGCCCGGACGCCGACGGCCTGGTCCGCTACGCCACGCTCGGGATGTCCGCCGCGCCGATGGCCGACCCGACCGCGCCGGTCGCCGACCAGGTGCGCGGACCGCGCGCCGAACTGGTGCTGACGGTCCGTGGGGGCCGCGACACTGTGCTCCGGACGCTCGCCACCTTCGCCGCGACACCGCAGGTGGAGGGCCTGGTGCTGGCCCCCGGTGGCTCGCTCGACCTCGGCGCCCCGCTCTGGGACGGCGCGCCGTTCACCTCCGTGCTGGCCGCCGAACCCGGCGGGCTGGTGGCCGACCTGGAGCTGGACGAGCCCGCCGACCCGGTGCGCTTCCTGCCGCTGCTGCCGATGACGCCCAACGAGGCGGGCTGGAAGCGGGTGCACGGCGCGGCCGCGCTGGAGGAGCGCTGGCTGAAGCACGGCACGGACCTGCGCGACCCGGACCGCCGCGGGGTGCCGCTGGACTGACGTCCGGTCAGGGGCGCGCGGTGCGGCCGCCGCACCGCCGCCCGCACCGGTACGCCCGCGTGCGGACCGGGCCGGGCTCAGCCGCCGATCGGCCGCGCGCCGGTCGCCTGGGCCAGCAGCGCCTCGTACACGGCCGGGTCGGTGGTGTGCTCGCCGAGCCGGACGGTCTTGCGGCCGCCGTGGTAGTCGCTGGACCCGGTGGTCAGCAGCCCCAGTTCGGCGGCCAGCCCGCGCAGCCGGACCCGGGTGGGCTCGTCGTGGTCGATGTGGTCGACCTCCAGCGCCGCCAGCCCGGCCGCCGCCAGCTCGGCGATCACCTCGTCGGAGACGGTCCGGCCGCGCTTGACGGCGCCCGGGTGCGCGAAGACGGGTACCCCGCCGGCCGCCCGGACCAGCCGGACCGCCTCGACGGGGTCGGTCTCGTGCTTGCGGACGTCCGCCCGGCCGCCGTTGGCCAGCCAGTCCGCGGTGAAGGCGTCCGACACGGTGGCCACCACGCCCGCCTCGACCAGGGCGCTGGCGATGTGCGGCCGGCCCACCGAGCCGGCCCCGGCGATCCGCTCGACCTGCTCCCAGCTGATGTCGGCGCCGAGTGCGCGGCAGCGCTCGACGACCGCCCGGCCGCGCCGGAACCGGTCGGTGCGCACCAGCTCGCGCTCGCGCGCGAACCCGGGCTCGGCCGGGTCGAACAGGTACGCCAGCAGGTGCATGCTGATGCCGTCCACCGCGCAGGACAGCTCGGCGCCCGGGACGAGGGTCAGCCGGGTGCCGGCCGGCAGCGCGTGCACCGCCTCGGCGGCCTCGGCGTGGCCGGACACGGTGTCGTGGTCGGTGAGCGCCACCACGTCCAGGCCCGCGGCCGCGGCGGCCGCGACCAGCTCGGCCGGGCTGTCGGTGCCGTCGGAGGCGTTGCTGTGGGCGTGCAGGTCGATGCGCACGGGGCGGGCTCCTGGAGGTGGGCACTCGGGGGTGCCGCCCAGGATAGTGCCGCGTCCCGCCCGCCCCCGGGGACGGGCCCTAGCCGAACAGGCGGGGGGAGAGCGCCCCGCAGGGCAGCAGGTCGAGCTCCGCGCCGGCCTCGCGCAGGTCGGTGAGCACCAGTTCGTCGTACATCACCAGCGCCGACTGCTCCGGCCAGGCCACCGCCCAGAGCCAGAGCCCCCGGGCCTCGCCGACGAACACCGCACGGTCGGCCGGGGCGTCCGGGACGTGGAACATCGGGGTGGGCCGGCCGGCCGCCATCAGCTTGGCGTCGGCGGGCTTGTAGAGCGAGACGGACTCGCCCGGATCCGGTCCGGAGAGCCCCGCGTAGCGGGCCCCGAGCCCGACCCCCAGCTCCTCGGCGACCAGCATCAGCTCGCCGAACCCGCCCAGCGGCGCCGGGCCCGCGCAGGCCACGGCGGTGGCACGGGCGCCGGAGACATCGTCACCGACGTGGGCGATCCCGGTGTAGAGCCAGCCCACCGGGAGCGGCCAGGGCAGCCAGACGGGGACCTGGGAGCGGGCGACGGCCACGCCGAGCGCCTCGACGCTCGGGGGCAGCACGGGCTGCATCGGGTGCACGGCACCGTGCTGGTCGCACTGCCAGGTGTCGGAGAACAGACCGGGGGCGCGGACCCGGCCGGCGCACCTCGGACAGCTTGGCTCGCCCCTCATAGCCGACAACGCTCCTCCCTCCGGACCGCCGCGTCAAGGACGATCACCCGTACGGAGGGCTCGGCGGGACCTGTCGGTGGCGGGCGCCCGGCCCGCGCGGTGTGGGCGCGTTGCGGGCGGCTCCCGCTAGGGGATTGTCCAGTCGGGGGCGGCGGCAAACGTCGGCGGCAAACGTCGGCGGCCGCGGGGGCCGGCGGGAGCGGGCACACGGACTGACGCCCCGTCATCGGCGAATGCGGTGACGGGGCGTCAGTCCGGTATCGGAACGTCGGTGTCGGACGTTCCCGGCTCATCGGCGGCGGGTGAGGTCTCCTGGGTGGAGGCGCCGCACCGGGTCAGACGGTCGGGCACGGACGGATCAGCAGGCGTTCGCCGGTGCGGGCGGCGGCCTGGACGAGCTCGCGGACGGTTTCGGCGTCGGCGATCAGTCGGTCGGTGGCGTTTCCGTTGGTGTCGTCGAGTCGAAGGATTTCAAAGCGCATGGGCCTGTCCTTTCCTGGCCCCGCTGAGCGGGGCGGTCGCGGCTGAGTCGGTATCAGCCCTCGTGGGGTCTGTCGGGTCGAGCGGAGAACGGCCGGCTCGAAGGTCTGCTGCGGCAAAGGGCTCCCCCCTGCTTGCCAGGTACTGCTCGTACTGCGTGAGTCACGGCCTGCGTGAACCACGGTGTCGTGGTGCTGCTACCGGGCCGTTGCCCGTCCGTGAAGTCCTGGTTTCGGCCGATAGGCGATGACGTCGATGGCGACGATGATTCCCAGACAGAATCAAATATTACCGCAACTAACGACTTTTGTCCCGCGTCATCGCCGGCCGGCCCGGCGGGGAGCGCTACGAGCGGGCCCAGAAACCGGCCAGGGCGGCGGCCGTGGCGGTCGGCTGCTCGGCGTTGGGGGAGTGCCCGGCGTCCTCGACCACCACGCGCTCGGCGCCCAGCCGCAGCGCCATGGCGGTCTGCTCCGGCACCGGCCAGGCGTAGTCGCGCACCCCGGAGAGCACCAGCGCGGGCAGTGCCGCGGCGGCCGTGGCGGCGGCCAGCTCGTCGACCCGGTCGGGTGCGGCGATCAGGTGGCCGCCGGTGGTGCTGAGCGCCTGCGGGACGTTGGCCAGCCAGCGCTGGTGCAGGAACCGCGCGACCTCGGCGGACGGGCGCTTCGCGGGATCGCCGGAGCCCTCCTCCATCTGCTGGAGCACCTGCCAGATCTCCTCCAGGCTCATCGTCGGCAGCACGTCGATCAGCAGCTTGGTCCGGGCGGCCTCGGCCGGCTCGATCGCACCCGGCCCGGTGGACATCAGGGTCAGCGAGCGCCACGGCAGGGCGCCGTCCGCGGCGGCCGCCAGGACGGCCTCGCGGACCACCTGGCCGCCGAAGGAGTGCCCGAGCAGGTGCAGCGGGGTGTCGCCGTCGGCGAGTGCCTCGGACAGCGCCCGGACGTCCGCGCCCAGCTCCCCGACGGCGTACGCCCCGGGGTCGTCCGGTCCGCCGGTCTCGTGCTGGCCGCGCTGGTCGATCGCCGTCACCCGGTAGCCGGCCGCCGCGAGCGGCTCCAGCAGGGCGATGAAGTCCTCCTTGCTGCCGGTGAACCCGGGCACCAGCAGCGCGCTGCCGCGCACCGCCCCGGCGGGCTCGGCCCGCAGCGCGGCGAACCCGCCCCGGGCGGTCGGCAGCCGCAGCGCGTGCGCACAGCGGGGGAGGGCGAGGAACGGCGGGGTGCTCATGGGCGGACTCCTGCGCGGGTTCGGCGGCCGGCCCCGGGGTGACCGGCCGGTAACCCCGAGCGTAGTGCGGTGCCCGCGGCCGGTGTGGGAACGCCCGAGGGGCGGCGGGTCCGGTCCGGACCCGCCGCCCCTCGGGCGGTTGCTCAGCTCTCCGGGGTGGCCTCGTCGGCGGCGGCGGCCGGGCGGCGGCTGCGGGTGCGGCGGCGCGGGGCGGCGGCCTCGGCCGGGGCGTCCCCGGTGCTCTGCGGTGCGGCCTCGGCGGCCGGCTCGGCCTTCGCCTTGGCCCGGCTGCGGGTGCGCGGCCGGCTGGCCGGCTTCTCCCCGGCCTCCACCGCGTCGGCGGCGGGAGCCTCCACGGGGGCCTCGGCCACCGCGGTGGCCGTACCCTCGCCGGCGGCGCCGCGCGGACGACGGCGACGGCGGCGCGGAGCCGCCTCGCCCTCGACGGCGGGTGCGCCGGCCTCGACGGCCGCGGCCGCCTCGGCGGGCGACTCGACCACGGCGCCTTCCGCGACCGTCTCGCCGGCGCGGGTGCGACGGCGCTCACGGGAGCGGCGGGCCGGCTTCTCCTCGGCCGCCTCGACCGGGGCGTCGGCGGGCCGGCCGGAGCCGCCCCGCGCCGGGCCGCGGCCGCCCCGGGCGGCGCCGGCCGAGCGCGAACCGCGCCCGCCGGTCTCGCCGAGGTCCTCGACCTCCTCCGCGCCGAGCCCGGCGCGGGTGCGCTCCGAGCGCGGCAGCACACCGGTGGTGCCCGGGGCGATCTTCAGCAGCTCGTACAGGTGCGCCGAGGTGGAGTAGGTCTCCTCCGGCTCGTTGAACTTGAGGTCCAGCGCCTTGTTGATCAGCTGCCAGCGCGGGATGTCGTCCCAGTCCACCAGCGTCACCGCGGTGCCGGAGGCGCCGGCCCGGCCGGTGCGGCCGATCCGGTGCAGGTAGGTCTTCTCGTCCTCGGGGCACTGGTAGTTGATGACGTGCGTCACGCCCTCGACGTCGATGCCGCGGGCCGCGACGTCGGTGCAGACCAGCACGTCGACCTTGCCGCTGCGGAAGGCCCGCAGCGCCTGCTCGCGGGCGCCCTGGCCGAGGTCGCCGTGCACCGCGCCGGCCGCGAAGCCGCGCTGGGTGAGCTGGTCGGAGACGTCGGCCGCGGTGCGCTTGGTGCGGCAGAAGATCATCGCCAGGCCGCGGCCGTCGGCCTGCAGGATGCGCGAGACCATCTCCACCTTGTCGAGCGAGTGCGCCCGGAAGATGTGCTGGGTGGTGTTGGCGACCGTGTGACCGGTGTCGTCCGGCGCGGCGGCCCGGATGTGCGTCGGCTGGCTCATGTACCGGCGGGCGAGGCTGATGACCTGGCCCGGCATGGTCGCCGAGAACAGCAGGGTCTGCCGCTTGGCGGGCAGCATGGTGATGATCTTCTCGACGTCGGGCAGGAAGCCCAGGTCGAGCATCTCGTCGGCCTCGTCGAGGACCAGCGCGCGGACCTTCGACAGGTCCAGCTTGCGCTGCCCCGCGAGGTCGAGCAGACGGCCCGGGGTGCCGACGATGATGTCGACGCCCTTCTTGAGCGCCTCGACCTGCGGCTCGTAGGCACGGCCGCCGTAGATCGCGAGCACGCGGACGTCGCGGACCTTGCCGGCCGTCTGCAGGTCGTTGGTGACCTGGGTGCACAGCTCGCGGGTCGGGACGACGATCAGCGCCTGCGGGCCGTCGGACAGCTGGTCCTCGGTGGCCCGGCCGGCGTCGATGTCGGCCCGGACGACGACGCGCTCGATCAGCGGGAGGCCGAAACCAAGGGTCTTGCCGGTGCCGGTCTTGGCCTGGCCGATGACATCGTGGCCGGTCAGCGCGACCGGGAGGGTCATCTCCTGGATGGGGAAGGGGTGGAGGATACCGACGGCCTCAAGGGCCTCGGCGGTCTCCGCGAGGATCCCCAGATCCCGGAAGGTGGTCTTGGCGGGTTCAGCGGTGGTGGACAGGGTGCTGCCTCTTCCATGTGGTGGGGCCGAGAGCGAGAGAGCGGCGGGCAGCCGCGCGGCTGCGTACGGGCCGGGGGCCCTGAATACAGCTGCGCGGACGCACAACCGCGCCGGTCCCTGCGGCCGGCCGGTGGTTCGCGCGGCCCGGTGCGGGGCGCGTCGCCGGCGGCGTCGGGGAGGATTCCCGTGAGGGACCTGCGCGGGACCTTCGCCGGGGGCGGCGCGGTCCGCGGCGGCCCTCGCTCGGCCACTGATGCGGTGCCAGGGCTTGAGGTCCAAGCCATGGTCGGAGCCGATCGGCTCTCCGACCGGGCATCCGCGTACACGAGGACCCGGCTTCCGGCTGCGGACACGTCCTGACGGACGGTCCCGCTGCGGAGCGGGCTTGCCCGGCGCACCGAGACGGCGGTGACACCGTGCGAGCACTACGGGCCTCCCTACCACCATACAGTCACGCGACGACTCGAACACGTGACGCGTCTGACATCACGGTGATCAAGGGGCGACGAGCGGGTGGCGCGGGCCCCTCCGGCCGGTTCGGCGGGGTCCGCGGGCGCCTCCCGGGGCCGGTCCGGAGGGCGCCGCCCGGCGCCGGCGGCGGGTGGTGGGGGTTCGCGCCGGGCGGGACTAAGGTGGCAGGTCATGGAGACCCATGGGGAGACGCAGGACAGCGCGGCCGGCTCGATCGGGGACTGGGCGACCTGCTCGGCCGACCCGGAGTACCGGGCGGCCGTACTGGACCTGCTCGGCGCCCTCGCGTACGGCGAGCTGAGCGCCTTCGAGCGGCTCGCCGAGGACGCCAAGCTCGCGCCGGGCCTCGCCGACAAGGCGGAGCTGGCCCGGATGGCCAGCGCCGAGTTCCAGCACTACCAGCGGCTGCACGACCGGCTCGCCGAGGTCGGCGCGGACCCGCAGGAGGCGATGCGGCCGTTCGTCGAGCCGCTGGAGCTGTTCCACCGGATGACCGCCCCCTCCGACTGGCTGGAGGGTCTCGTCAAGGCGTACGTCGGCGACGCGATCGCCACCGACTTCTACCGCGAGGTGGCCGTCCGGCTGGACGACGACACCCGCGACCTGGTGCTCGGCGTGATGTCGGACACCGGGCACGCGCAGTTCGCCGTCGACAAGGTGCGGCAGGCCATCGAGGCCGACCCGCGGTCCGGCGGCCGGCTGGCGCTCTGGGGCCGGCGGCTGATGGGCGAGGCGCTCAGCCAGGCCCAGCGGGTGGTCGCCGAGCGGGACGCGCTGTCCAACCTGCTGGTCGGCGGCAGCGTGCAGGGCTTCGACCTGGTCGAGGTCGGCAAGATGTTCAACCGGATCACCGAGGCCCACACCCGGCGGATGGCCGCCCTGGGGCTGGCCTCCTAGGGGCCGCAGCCCCGGTGGCGCCGGGCACCGGCCGTCAGGCGGGCCGGTGCCGCCGGTGGGCGCCCGCGCGGTGCGGGCGGTGCCGGTGCGCCGGTGCCCGGCCGGCCGCGCAGTCCGGCCGGGCCAGGACCGAGGTGAGCAGCGCCGAGCAGAGCGCCGAGACCGCCAGGGTCACCGCCGGGTACCCCCCGTCCAGGGTGAAGTGCGCGATCACCCCGCCGAGCAGGGCCGCCACCACCGCCGTCCCGATCGTCAGCGCCCGCCCGGCCGGGAAGTACGCCGGCAGCGCCAGCAGCGCGGTCAGGCCGGTGACCAGGCCGATGAGGACGAAGGCGAGCGACTCGACCAGCAAGGGTGCCTCCCCGGTGGCGCGGGTGCGGCGCTGGGACGGCCGCACTGTCGCCGTACCCCGGGCCGCCGGGCCGTACACGCAGCGGTGCCCCGCACCCTCGGTGAGGGGGCGGGGCACCGTGAAGCAGCTCAGAGCGTGCCGAAACCGACCTTGCGGACGGCCTGCTCGCCGATCTCCACGTACGCCAGGCGCTCGGCCGGGACGATCACACGGCGGCCGTGCTCGTCGGTCAGCGTGAAGAGCTTCTCGGTGCCCTCCAGCGCCTTGGCGACCGCGTTCTGGACCTCATCGGCAGTCTGCGAGCTCTCGATCACGATCTCGCGCGGCGCGTTCTGAACGCCGATCTTGACCTCCACGGCTTCCGTCCCTCCGGGGTTGCAGCCATCCACGCGCGGACACCGGACCGCCTGGGACAAGCGTTCGCGGCGACCGCGCCGTACGGCTTCACCATAGAGCACCCGATCATCGCCGCGGCGAAGCCCGCCAGATCGCTACTCGGAAGCGGCCCGGGGCAGGTCGTCGTCCTCCTCGCCCGAGCCCGGCTCGCCCGGGTGCATCGGGAAGCCCTTCAGCCCGCGCCAGGCCAGGCTGGCGACCAGCCGCACCGCCTCGTCGCGCGGGATCTGCAGGCCCTGCGAGAGCCAGTAGCGCGCGGTGATCTGGGCCAGGCCGCAGACGCCGGCCGCGAGGAGCTTGGACTCGGCCTCCGGCAGGTCGGTGTCCTCCTGGATGACCTCGCTGACCAGCGTCGCGCTGGCGTCCGAGGCCCGCTCGACGCGCTCGCGCACGGCGGGCTCGTTGGTCAGGTCGGACTCGAAGACCAGGCGGAACGCGCCGGACTCGCTGGAGACGTAGTTGAAGTACGCCTCCATCGTGGCGGCGACCCGGTGCTTGTTGTCGGTCGTCGCGGCCAGTGCCGAGCGGGTCGACTCGACCAGTGCGTCGCAGTGCTTGTCGAGCAGTGCGAGGTAGAGCTCCAGCTTTCCGGGGAAGTGCTGGTAGAGCACCGGCTTGCTGACACCGGCGCGGTCGGCGATGTCGTCCATGGCGGCCGAGTGGTAGCCCTGGGCGACGAACACCTCCTGGGCGGCACCGAGCAGTTGTTCACGGCGGGCGCTTCGCGGCAGGCGGGCACCGCGCGGGCGCTCCTGCGCCTCCTGGATGGCCGTCACGGCGCTCCTCACTTCACGGTTGTTCGGGGCTGGCAAGGTGACTGATTCTACTTTTCGGTAACCGCGTTCGCGCTTGGCGAGCGTGAGAAAAGCGCCGGGCCCCCTTGTCAGGTGCCCACAATACGGCGCTGACCACGGCTGTCGGCAGTGGTGCGACGAGGGATGAGACGACCGGGCCGGGGGAGGCCGGGGCCTGGGCCCGCGGGGGTACGGCTCACTACCATCGTCCACCATGAGCAGCGCTGAGCAGCAGGTACGCACGTCGGCGGGGGAGCCCGCGCAGTTCCGTACGGTCGAGATCCCCGGTGCGGTGCTGGCGGTGAGCGGCCCCGACGGCGGGCCGGTGGACGGTGTGGACGGTGCCGGGGCGCGGGAGCCCGCGCTGTTCGTGCACGGGCTCGGCGGCTCGGCGGGCAACTGGACGGCCCTGATGGACCGGCTCCGCGACGTGGTCGACGGCGAGGCCGTGGACCTGCCCGGGTTCGGCCGCTCCGCCCCGCCCGCCGACGGCAACCTCTCGCTCAACGGCCACGTCCGCGCGGTGATCGGCTACCTGGAGGCGACCGGGCGCGGTCCGGTGCACCTGTTCGGCAACTCGCTCGGCGGCGCCGTCTGCGTGCGGCTCGCGGCCCTGCGCCCGGACCTGGTGCGCACCCTCACCCTGATCTCGCCCGCGCTGCCCGAGCTCCCGCCGCAGCGCACCGCCTGGCCGACCGCCCTGCTCGCGGTGCCCGGCCTGCCGGCCCTGCTGCGCCGGATGCCGTCGAACGGCCGCAGCGTGGAGGACGCCACCGACGGCCTGCTGCGGCTGGTCTACGGGGAGCCGGCGGCGCTGGCCCCGGCGGTGCGGGCCGAGGCGGTGGCCGAGTACCGGCGCCGGACCGAGCTGCCGTACGCGATGCCGGCGCTGATCGGCTCGGCGCGCGGGATCGTCTCCGCCTACACCGAGCGCGGCGACCAGGCGCTGTGGCGGCAGGCCGAGCGGGTCGGGGTGCCGGTGCTGCTGGTGTACGGGCTGCGCGACAAGCTGGTGTCCTACCGCTCGGCGCGGCGGGCCTGCGCGGCCTTCGCGGACGCCCGGCTGCTGGTCCTGCCGGACTCGGGGCACGTGTCGATGATGGAGTTCCCCGACCAGGTCGCGCGGGCGGTGCGGGAGCTGCTGGGCGCGGAGGCGCGGTAGCGGCGGCGATAACGCCCCGGTTCGGGGCGAGGTCACGCCGGTTCACTCGTTCAGGTGGCTACCAGCCAGGTGACCGATGGATGGCCGCCGGCCGGTCCTACCTTTCTGCTGTCGGACCGAACAGGTGTGGGGGAGGAGCGGGCGCCGGAGCAAGCGGAAGGCGGCCGCGAACAGGGGTGCCGGCGGGTCGGGTGCGACCGCCGGAGCGGGCGTGCGCCCGGAGGGTCGGCCGCGGGGAGTGTCCCGCCCGCCCCGGCCGCCCAGCCCGTTCGAGCCGTCCGGCGATCCGTTGACCCGTCCGTCGATCCGCCCTGCTCTGGAGGTCTCCCGTGCGCGTCGCACTGCTCACCGAGGGCGCCCGTCCGTTCGCACAGCGTAGCGCGGGTGGCTGGTGCGCCCGACTGGTCGAAGGCCTGGGCGAGCACGAGTTCGAGCTGTACGTGCTGGCCGGAGCGGCCGGCTCGGGCGTCGCCGACAGCCCTTCGGGCCGCTGGCGCGGGGTGCACGAACTGGCCCTGTGGGGCCGGCGCCCGCCCGGCCGCACACCGGGAGCGCTGCGCAGACGGCAGTACGTACGGGCCTACGAGGACCTGGTCCGGGCGCTGGTGATGCCGGGCGGGCGGGCCTCCTTCGGTACCGGGCTGTACCGGCTGGCCGCGCTCGCCCGCGAGGACGGCGCCCTGCCCGCGTTCCTCGCCTCCGCCCACGCCCGCCGCGCGCTGGAGCGGGTCTGGCGCTCGCCCGGGGCCGACACCTCGGCCGGGCAGCCGCTGGTCTGCGACGTGCTGGTGGCGGCGGACCTGCTGGAGCAGTGCCTGCGCCCGCTCTCCGCCCCCTGGTACGGCACCGGGCCCGGCGGCCTCGGTGCGGCCGACCTCTGCCACGTGGTCGGCGGCGGGCCGGCGGCGCTGCCCGCGCTGGTGGCCAAGCAGCTGCACGGGGTCCCGCTGGTGGTCACCGAGCACGGGCTGCACCTGCGGGAGCAGTACCTCGGGTACCGCGAGGCGCCGTACCGGTGGCCGGTCCGGGCACTGCTGCTGGCCTTCTTCCGGGCGCTCACCGAGGAGACGTACCGGCAGGCCGCGATACTGACCCCCGGCAGCGCCCACGACCAGGAGTGGCAGCGGCGCTGCGGGGCCGACCCGGCGCGGACCCGGGTGGTCTACGAGGGCACCCCGGCGGTGTCCCGGGCGCCGGCCGGTCCGGAGCCGTCCGCGCCGACCCTGGTCTGGGCCGGCCCGCTGGAGCCGGGCCGGGACACCGAGCTGATGCTGCACGCCTTCGCCGGCGTCCTGGCCGAGCTGCCGGGGGCGCGGCTGGTGGTCCACGGCGAGCAGGCCGCGCCCGGCTACCTGGCGCACTGCCGGGCGGTCGCCGGGCGGCTGGGGGTGGCCGACGCGGTGGAGTTCGCCGGGCGGCCGGCCTCGACCGCCGAGGCGTGGGAGGGCGGCACGGTGGCGGTGTTCTCGGCGCTCTCCCAGCGCAGCCCCCGGCTGCTGGCGGACGCGATGCTGAGCGGGCGGGCCGTGGTCTCGACGGACGTGGGCGTGGCCCGGGAGGTGGTCGGTCCGACCGGACTGCTGGTGCCGCCGCGCGATCCGCGGGCGCTGGCGACCGCCTGTCTGGCGCTGCTGCGCGACGAGGAGCGCCGGGCCCGGCTGGGGCTGGCGGGCCGCCTGCGGGCGCAGGAACGCTTCGCCGTGGAACCGGTGATCGGCGCGTTCCGGGAGGTCTACCTGGAGCTGGTCTCGCAGTGGCCCGCCTTCCCGGCGGCCGAGGGCGGCGGCGGTGCGGTCGGGGAGCACCCGCGCCCGTTCGCCCGGCCCGCCGAGTACTGGCTGGCGGACGGCCGGGGCGCGGGCGCCCCGCAGGCCGCCGCGGGCAGCGCCGCGGGCGACGGCCCCGACCGCGTCGAGGGCGGCGTCGAGGGCGGATCGCAGGACGCACGCCGGGACGGGTCGCGGGACGGGTGCGCCGAGGACGCGTGCGATCGCCCCGGCGCCCTGGCGGAGGCGGTCTGATGAGCGGCAGCGGCCCGACCGCCGGCGCCCCGGCGGTGCCGGGCGGGGGCGCCGGAGAGCGGGCCGGGGGCGCGGCGGGCCGGGTGACGGGCGATCCGGTGCGGGAGGTGATGGCCGCCCACCGGGTGCTGTGCGAGCGGGCCGTCGACCCGCTGGAGATCGCCGCGGGGCTGGAGGAGGCCGGGCTGGGAGCGGCCGCGGCCGCCCGGTGCCGGCACACGGACCTGTTCTCGCTCGCCGAGGAGCTGTACGCGCGGGTGCCGCGCCGCCCGCCCGGTCCGGCGCAGGCCGCCTGCGGGCGGGAGAGCCGGTGGCGGCGCTGCGGCGCGGCCCTGCGGGTGGCCGCGCTGGCGGCGCTGCCGTGCGCCGCGGCGGCCGCCCTCGGAGCGGTCCGGCCGGTGCTGCTGCCGGCGGCCGTCCCCCTGGTCCTGCTGCCCGCGCTGGCCGCCGGGGCCGACGGGTCCGACGGCACCGGCCCGCCGGACCGGGCGGCCCGCGGCCGGCGGCCGGTGCTGCTGGCCCACGGGCTGGGAGTGGCGGGCCTGTTGCTGCTGCCGCTGGCCGGGGCGCCCGGGGACGCGTCCGGGGACGGCCGGGTGACGGCGGCCCTGGTCCTCGCGGCCGCGCTGTCGGCCGGGTCCGCGGAGTGGGCCGCCCGCTGGTTCCGTCACGTCGGCCGGGGCCACCTCGGGTCGGCGGGCACGCTCGCCGAGTTCCGCTCCCGGATGCGCCCGGTGCTGCCGGTGGCCGTCACCCTGCACCTGGCCGTCCTGGCCGTGCTCACCTTCGCCGCGCTTGCCGTGCTCACGGCCGTCGCCCCGCGCCCCGGCCCGGACCACGGCGGCGGGCTGCTGCACGTGGCGGTCGAGCGCGCCGACGGCGCCCAGTGGGCGGCGCAGGGCGTGCTGGGACTGCTGCTGGTCCTGCCCGCGCTGCTGGCCCGCTGCGGCCGGAGCGCCACCGCCGCGCTCGGCGCACTCGCCGGGCCGGTCCTCACCGCGGCCCTGCTCGCGACGGGCCGGAGCCTGCCGGCCGCCGGACTGCTCGGCGGCGGGGCGGTCGCGCTCGTGCTTTTCGGGTATGCGTCGGTGGTGCTCGGCCGGGCCGGTGCACACCGCTGAACCTCCCCCTGTTCACTCTGTCCGCCAGGTCGATACCCGACCTCGCTTCGTGGAAGGACACCCCCGATGAGGGTGCTGCTGCTGGGCGCCGACGGCTTCATCGGCCGCCGGGTCACCGATCGTCTGCTCGTGGACCAGGAGTTGCAGGTGACGGTGCTCGGCCGGCGCGACTCCGCCGACATCCGCTTCGACCTGACCGCCGGGAGCCCGGGTGCGCTGGCCCGCTTCCTGGACGCGGTCGCGCCCCAGGTGGTGATCAACTGCGCGGGCGCCACCTACGGCAGCTCGCGGACCCTGATCCGGGCGAACACGCTCGCCGTCGCCACCGTCTGCGAGGCGATCCGGCGCAGCCGGGAGCCGGCCCGGCTGGTGCACGTCGGTTCGGCCGCCGAGTACGGACCGGTGCCGGGCGGGGTCCCGGTGGCGGAGAGCGCCGAGCCGCGCCCGGTGGGCCCCTACGGGGTGTCCAAGCTGGCCGGGACGGAGCTGGTGCTGGCGTCCGGGCTGGACGCGGCGGTGCTGCGGGTGTTCGACGTGGTGGGCCCCGGGTCGCCGACCGCCTCGCTGTTCGGCCGCCTCGCCGAGGGGCTGCGGCGGGCGCTGGAGCGCGAGGAGTCCCAGGTGCGGATGCCGGACCTGTCCGGGTACCGGGATTTCGTGGACGTGCGGGACGTCGCGCGGGCGATCCAGGCGGCGGCGGTGTCGGCCGCCACCGGCGTGATCAACATCGGCAGCGGGCACGCCGTCCGGGCCCGGGACGCGGCGCAGCTGCTGGTCCGGGCGTCGGGCTTCGAGGGGTCGATCGTCGAGGAGAACCGGTCGGTCCTGCTGCCCGCGCAGGTCGGCGGCCCGGTCGACCAGCCGGCCGGGCACCACCTGCCGGGCCACCGGGTGCTGGAGCCGCGGCCGGTCGAGGGCCGGGTGCCGGCGGGCGAGCCGGTGCCGTGGCGGCAGGCGGACGTGCGGACCGCCCGGGACCGTCTCGGCTGGCGGACGCAGGTGCCGCTGGAGGAGTCCCTCGGGGACGTCTGGCTGGAGACGGCCTGCCGGGTCTGACCGCGGCCGGGCGGGCCGGCGCAGGCGCAGCTGCCCCCGGGGCCGGTCCGCGGCGGGCCGCCGCGGCGCTGACCGGCCCCGGAGCGCGGTCCCACGATCCGACGCCGGTCGTCTCGCCCATCGGACGGGCTGTCTCGGAATACCGGGGCGGCGTGACACTGTTGGCCTAGCAGAGCCACCCCCGGTGGCGGAGCAACAAGCCCCAAGAGGTTGGCCCCGGCCACCTGAACCGACGACCATCGGAGTCCCCGTGTCGCTGCCACCCCTGGTCGAGCCGGCCGCCGAGCTCACCGTTGACGAGGTCCGCAGGTACTCCCGCCACCTGATCATCCCCGACGTGGGCATGGCCGGGCAGAAGCGGCTGAAGAACGCCAAGGTGCTGTGTGTCGGCGCCGGCGGCCTGGGCTCGCCCGCGCTGATGTACCTGGCCGCGGCGGGTGTCGGCACGCTCGGCATCGTCGAGTTCGACGTGGTGGACGAGTCCAACCTGCAGCGGCAGATCATCCACGGCCAGTCGGACATCGGCCGGTCCAAGGGCGAGTCGGCACGGGACTCGGTCAAGGAGATCAACCCCTACGTGGACGTGATCCTCCACGAGGAGCGCCTCGACAACGACAACGTGATGGAGATCTTCTCCGGCTACGACCTGATCGTCGACGGCACCGACAACTTCGCCACCCGCTACCTGGTGAACGACGCGGCGGTGCTGCTCGGCAAGCCGTACGTGTGGGGCTCGATCTACCGCTTCGACGGCCAGGCCAGCGTGTTCTGGGCCGAGCACGGCCCGTGCTACCGCTGCCTCTACCCGGAGGCCCCGCCGGCCGGCATGGTCCCGTCCTGCGCCGAGGGCGGCGTGCTGGGCGTGCTCTGCGCGTCCATCGGCTCGATCCAGGTCACCGAGGCGATCAAGCTGCTGGCCGGGGTCGGCGAGCCGCTGGTCGGCCGACTGATGATCTACGACGCCCTGGAGATGAACTACCGCCAGGTGAAGGTCCGCAAGGACCCGAACTGCGCGCTCTGCGGCGAGAACCCGACGGTCACCGGGCTGATCGACTACGAGGCCTTCTGCGGTGTCGTGTCGGAGGAGGCGCAGGCCGCCGCCGCCGGTTCGACGATCACCTCGAAGCAGCTGAAGCAGTGGCAGGACGACGAGGAGGACATCTTCCTGGTCGACGTCCGCGAGCCCGGCGAGTACGAGATCGTCAGCATCCCCGGCGCGGTGCTGATCCCGAAGAACGAGTTCCTGATGGGCAACGCGCTGGAGTCGCTGCCGCAGGACAGGAAGATCGTGCTGCACTGCAAGTCGGGCGTGCGCTCGGCCGAGGTGCTGGCCGTGGTGAAGTCGGCCGGCTTCGCCAACGCCGTCCACCTGGGCGGCGGCGTGCTCGGCTGGGTGAACCAGATCGAGCCGCACAAGCCGGTCTACTAAGGACCCCGCAACACCGAGGAGGGCCCGTTGCGGACCGGCTCCAGACAAGCCCTAGAGGGCGCCCTTGCGCTGGAGCACGTTGTAGGAGATCCAGCCCGGCAGCACCGGCAGCCAGAAGGTGAGCGCCCGGTAGAGGAAGACCGCCGGGGTGGCCACCGCCGGGGGCACGTCGGCGACGGTCAGGGCGCCGATCAGGGCGACCTCGACCGGACCGATGCCGCCGGGGGTGGGGATGGCGGAGCCGGCCGCGTTGGCGGTCAGGAAGACCACCGCGACCGCGGAGAAGCTGATGCTGCCGCCGAAGGCCTGCACCGAGGCGTCCAGGCAGGCGGTGAAGGACAGGGTGAGCAGCAGGATGCCGCCGAAGCCGGTGACCAGCTTGCTGGGCGTCTGCATCAGGTCGAGCATCCGGGGCACCACGCCGAAGAACAGCGAGCGCAGCCGGTTCAGGACGAACCGCCGCAGCGGGGCGACGGCCGCGACCACCAGGGCGAGCACGGCGGCGGTCAGCACGCCGATGATCACCGCGCGGGAGGCGGAGAGGTCGCCGTTGGTCTGGCTGCCGGTGATCAGGCCGAAGCTGAACAGCAGCAGCAGGTGCCCGGTGAGGCCGGCCAGCTGCGAGGCGCCGACCGAGGCGACCGCCTGGCCGGAGCGGATGCCGGCCTTCTGCAGGTAGCGGGTGTTGAGCGCGATGCCGCCGATCGCGGCGGGCGCCACCAGCTTGACGAAGGACCCGGCGATCTGGGCCGCCACCGTGCGCCGGAACGGCAGCTTCTCCGGGACGAAGCCGGTCAGGCTCATCGAGGCGGCGACGTAGCTGAACGCGGCCGCGGCCAGGGCCACCGCCGCCCAGGCCCAGTTCATCTGGGAGAGCTTGAGCTGGGCCGGCTTGATGGTGGTCAGCGCCAGGTAGGCGGCGAAGGTGAGCGCGATGACCATGATCAGGGTCTTCGGCTTGAGCCGTTCCAGCTTCGCCGTCTCGGTCGGCGCCTCGGGGGCGATCTGGAGGATCTGGCCGCGGATCCGGCTGAGCAGGTCCTCGCCGGCCACCGCGATGTCCTCCTCGGCCTGCTGCTGGGTGCGCTCGCCGGCGGCGACCTGCTCCAGCGCCCTGGCCCGGGCGGCGGTCTTGCGCTCCTTGGTGAGCTTCTTCAGGTCGACCCTGGTGGAGCGGCTCATCCCGACCGGCTGGAGCAGCGGCAGCGCCTGCGCCACCCGGTCCGCGCCGAGCACGGCGTTGGCGGTGGCCACCGCCCGGTCCGGGCCGATCCGCAGCGCGAAGGTGGTGAGCAGCTGGGCGACGTCGATCCGCAGGGTCAGGTCGGTGGCGGCGATGTCGCCGCCGGAGAGGTTGACCAGGCAGGCCGACTTGCCGTCCACCACCAGCAGGGACTCGCCGGTGAGCCGGCGGTGGGCGATCCGGCGCTCGTGCAGGGCCCCGACGGACTCCCACAGCGAGGCCATCACCTGGTCGGTGACCTCCTCGTCGGCGAGGTCGTCCAGGGTGCGGCCCTCGACGTTCTCGTAGACCAGGATCGCGGCGTCCGGGCCCAGTTCGGAGGTGGCGACCAGCTGCGGCGCGCGGGCCCCGGAGGCGGCCGCCGCGTAGGCGATCAGGGCCTCCTGCTCCAGCGCCTGGCGCAGCGACTGGGGGCTGCGCCGGACGGCCACCGAGCGCAGCCGCAGCCGCCGCCAGGCACGGTAGAAGAACCCGGAGGCCTGCTGCTCGCGGTCGATGATGTGGACGTCCAGCGGCGGGCCGCTCTGCTGGGCGACGAAGTAGCGGCGGGTGCCGCCGGGGGCGTCGGCGGCCCGGTGGGCGCTGGCCGGGGTGAAGCCGACCTTGCGCAGGCCGATCATCAGGTGCTGGCCGGTGGGCCGGATGTTCGGCGACCCGATCGCGTACAGCGTGCCGTAGGCGACGGACCAGCCGATCAGCACGGTGAGCAGCAGGGACAGCGGGGTGGTGTAGCCGCCGAACAGCTCGGTGATCCCGCTGAAGACCACCACCACCCACAGGGCCACCCGCCAGCGCGGCCGGCTCGACATGCCGACCGCGGTCATGTAGGCGATCACGGGGGCCAGGTAGCCGTGCACCGGGTCGGTGAGGGTCCCGGTGCTCTCCAGCGGGAACCGGGTGAGGGCGTCGCGGATCTGCACGGAGGCGCCCTCGGCGACCCACCAGTCGATGCCCAGCGAGACGCCGTAGGCGAGCACCGAGGCGAGGACGCCGTCGGCGACCCGCAGGCCGTCGCGTTTGATCAGCCGCTCGACCGCGAAGGCCAGCGGTACGGCGAGCACCGCGACGCTGGAGACGAGGCCGGCGATGGTGGACAGCACCGGGGAGAACCGGGGGGCGTTGGAGGCGATGTCCAGCTCGATGCCGGTGGTGGTCGAGGTCGCGACGCCGGCCAGGACGAACACGGCGACTATGCCGAAGACGCCGGCCAGGAAGCGGATCAGGTCGGACGGCCGGTGCGCGCGGGCGGCGAGCAGCGGTTCGTCGACGTCCAGGTGCGGGGTGTCGTCGTGGGCGTCGTGCTCCTGCGGCGGCGCGGGCTGCTGCGCGGGGACGCCGGCCTGGGCCGGTCCGGTCGCGGCCGCGGGCGCCTCGGCCGCGGGGCCGATCGGTTGCGGGGTCTTGATCGTCCGGTCCTTGATCAGGGAGACTTCCGGCGTCGGCTCGGTGGCGGGCCCACCGCCGGGACCTGCGGGCACGGCGTTTGCGGACTCGTCGGAGTCCTCGTCCACGCCCACGTCTGCCGTCCCGGTCATCTGGTCTTGTCCTCGTATCACCACTCACCGCCCCGAAGATGGTGGCATGCCTCGGCGCCCCGTGCTGGACAGGGGGCGCATCGGGCGCGGCGGATCGTTCGTACGGGGCCGCCCGCTTCCCCGGATGGGGAAGAATGCCGCAGGTGACGGACGCTACCGACGACGGCGCGCTGCCGCCCTTCGCCGAACTGGTGCTCGACCTGACCGAGCGGATTCCACCCGGCCGGGTGATGACCTACGGGGACGTCGCCGAGTACCTCGGCCACGGCGGCCCCCGGCAGGTCGGCCGGGTGATGGCCCTGTACGGCGCCGCCGTGCCCTGGTGGCGCGTGATCCGCGCGGACGGACGCCTCCTGCCCGGCCACGAGCGGCGGGCGCTCACCCGCTACCGCGAGGAGGGTACCCCGCTGCGCGAGCTCGCCGACCCGCCCCGGGTCGATCTGAAGCGGGCCCGCTGGGACGGACAGTAGCCGGGCGGCTGCGCACGAAGACGGAAACCGCTGCGCACGAAAGCGGAAACCGGTGCGCGCAAACCCGGAAACCGCTGCGCGGACGGGAATGACGGGGCAGGATCGTAGGCTCGATACGGACGGGCCCCTCGCGGGGCCCGCCTTCCGTCGCCCGCAGCACAACCCCCAGGACGTCCGTGAGCTCCCCCTACCGTCTGGTGCGCAGCCCCCTCGCCCAGCCCGCCCCGCCCGTGCTGGACGAGTACCAGCGCGCCGTGGTCGAGCACGCGGGAGGCCCGCTGCTGGTGCTCGCCGGGCCCGGTACCGGCAAGACCACCACCCTGGTGGAGGCCGTCGCCCGGCGGATAGAGGCCGGCACCGACCCCGAGAAGATCCTGGTCCTGACCTTCAGCCGGAAGGCCGCGACAGAGCTGCGCGACCGGATGTCCGCCCGGCTCGGCGCCGCCGCCCCCGGCCCCCGGGCCACCGCCCTGCGCGCCCCGCAGGCCACCACCTTCCACTCCTTCTGCTACGCCCTGCTCCGCGCCCACCAGGACCCGCAGGACTACGCCGAACCGCTGCGCCTGCTCTCCGGCCCCGAGCAGGACGTCATGGTCCGCGAACTGCTGGCCGGAGGTGCCGAGGACACCCGCCTCGGCACCTCCCGGATCGGCTGGCCGCTGGACCTGCGGGCCTGCCTGACCACCCGCGGCTTCGCCGACGAGGTCCGCGCCGTGCTCGCCCGCAGCCGCGAGCTCGGCCTCGGCGAGGCCGAGCTCGAACGCTTCGCCGAGGGCGTCCAGCGCCCCGACTGGGCCGCCGCCGCCCACTTCCTCGCCGACTACCTCGACGTCCTCGACCTGCGCGGCGTCCTCGACTACGCCGAGCTCGTCCACCGCGCCGTGCTCCTCGCCGAGCGCCCCGAGGTCGGCGAGGAGCTGCGCCGGCGCTACGACGTCGTCTTCGTCGACGAGTACCAGGACACCGACCCCTCCCAGGTCCGGCTGCTGCGCCAGCTGGCCGGCGGCGGGCAGGAGCTGATCGCCGTCGGCGACCCCGACCAGTCGATCTACGCGTTCCGCGGCGCCGACATCAACGGCATCCTGGAGTTCCCGCAGACCTTCCGCCGGGCCGACGGCAGCCCCGCCGAGGTCAAGGTGCTGCGGGTCTCCCGCCGCTCCGGCGCCGTACTGCTCGCCGCCTCCCGCGAACTGGCCCGGCGGATGCCGATGGGCCGACTGCCCGCCGACAAGCTCGCCCAGCACCGCGCCCTGCTGCCCGCCCGCGAGGGCGGCCGGGTCGAGGTGTACACCTACCCCACCCCCGGCACCGAGCTGGACTCCATCGCCGACCTGCTGCGCCGCGCCCACCTGGAGGACGGCGTGCCGTGGGGCGAGATGGCCGTCCTCGTCCGGGCCGGCGCCCGCTCCATCCCCGGCGTACGGCGGGCGCTCGGCGCGGCCGGCGTCCCGCTGGAGATCGACGGCGACGACCTGCCGCTGCGCGAGGAGCCCGCCGTCGCCCAGCTGCTGCTCGCCCTGCGGGTCTGCGCCGAGCAGGCCGCCCACCGGCCCGCGACCGAGCAGCCCGGCCCGCAGGCACCCGACCCGCTGACCACCGAGCTCGCCCACGGCCTGCTCACCGGCCCGCTCGGCGGCATGGACGGCTCCGACCTGCGCCGCCTCGGCCGCGCCCTGCGCGAGGAGGAGCGCGCCGCACTGCGCGCCGCCGGCCTGCCCGCCGCCGCACTGCGCCCCGCCGAGGAGCTGATCCGCGAGGCCCTCGCCGAACCCGAGCGGCTGGTCGCCCTCGACCCCTCGTACGCCCGCCGCGCCCGCGACCTCGGCACCCTGCTGCGCAAGGTCCGCGAACGGCTGGCCGGCGGCTGCACCGCCGAGGACGCGCTCTGGGAGCTGTGGGACGGCAGCCGCCGCTGGCGCGAGCGCCTGGAGCGGGCCGCCCGGCGCGGCGGCGCCGCCGGCCGCAACGCCGACCGCGACCTGGACGCGCTCTGCGCCCTGTTCGAGACCGCCGCCCGCGCCGAGGAACAGGTCACCGGCCACCGCAGCGCCCTCGACCTGCTCGCCGAGCTGGAGGCCCAGGACATCGCCGCCGACACCCTCACCGTGCGGGCCGTCCGCCCCGAGGCCGTCCGGCTGATGACCGCCCACCGCTCCAAGGGCCTGGAGTGGCGCGTGGTCGTGGTCGCGGGCGTCCAGGACGGCCTCTGGCCCGACCTGCGCCGCCGCGGCTCGCTGCTGGAGGCCGACCGGATCGGCCGCGACGGCCTCGCCGAACCGCTCTCCCCGGGCGCCCTGCTCGGCGAGGAGCGCCGGCTCTTCTACGTCGCCGCCACCCGGGCCCGCGAACGGCTGATCGTCACCGCCGTCAAGGCGCCCGCCGAGGACGGCGACGAGCCCTCCCGCTTCCTGCGCGAGCTGTACCGCGAGGACGTCGACCCCCGGACCGGGCGGGTGCTGCGCCGCACCCCGCAGGTCACCGTCGAGGACGTCACCCACCGCCCGCGCCGCCCGCTGTCCGTCCCCGCACTGGTCGCCGAGCTGCGCGCGGTCACCGTCGACCCGGCCCGCTCACCGGAACTGCGCCGGGCCGCCGCCGAACGGCTCGCCACCCTGGCGGCGGCCGCCGACGAGGACGGCCTGCCGCTCGTCCCCGCCGCCCATCCCGACCGCTGGTGGGGCCTGGACGACGCCACCGCCGCCGCCGAGCCGCTGCGCGACGCCGACCTGCCGGTGCGGCTGTCCGGCAGCGGCCTGGAGCAGCTGGAGAACTGCTCGCTGCAGTGGTTCCTGGACAAGGAGGTCAAGGCGCGCAGCGCCGGCTCCGCCGCCCAGGGCTTCGGCAACGTCGTGCACGCCCTCGCCGACGAGGTCGGCTCCGGGCGGACCCCGGCGGACCTCGCCGTGCTGATGGAGCGCCTGGACACCGTCTGGGACGCGCTCGCCTTCGACGCGCCCTGGAAGTCCCACCAGGAGAAGACCGAGGCCCGGGCCGCCCTGGAGCGCTTCCTCAACTGGCACGTGCTGGAGCGCGGCCGGGACCTGGTCGCCACCGAGCACGGCTTCGACGTCACCCTGGAGGTCGGCGGCGTCGCGGTGCAGATCCGCGGCTCGATGGACCGGGTCGAGAAGGACGAGGCCGGCCGGGCCTACGTGGTCGACTTCAAGACCGGCAAGCAGATCCCCTCCGACAAGTCGCTGCCCGAGCACAAGCAGCTCGCCGTCTACCAGCTGGCCGTCCGGGCCGGCGCGCTCAACGAGCTGCCCGGCTTCGCGGGCGGCCCGCCGCACACCGGCGGCGCCGAGCTGGTGCACCTGCGCGAGCCCGCCGCCAAGGCCGCCCCGGACGCGCCCAAGGTGCAGCAGCAGGGCCCGCCGGACGGCGAACCGTGGATCGAGGGACTGCTCGCCGACGCGGCCGGCCGCGTCCTCGCCGAGCACTTCGTCCCGCAGACCGGCGGCGGCTGCGACCGCTGCGGCTTCCGCCGCAGCTGCTCCGCCCAGCGCGACGGTGCGCAGCTGGTGGAGTGAGGGTTGTCGGCGCCTGCGGTTAGCCTCGGAGGGTGACCGCCGTGCTCAGCCACCCCGACCAGCTCAAGGACCTGCTGGGCATCCCCTTCAACCCGGAGCAGATGGCGGCCGTCGGCGCCCCCCTGGAACCGGCCGTGATCGTGGCCGGCGCGGGCTCCGGCAAGACCACCGTGATGGCCGCCCGGGTGGTCTGGCTGGTCGGCTCCGGCGCCGTGCGGCCCGAGCAGGTGCTCGGCCTCACCTTCACCAACAAGGCCGCCGGCGAGCTCGCCGAACGCGTCCGCTCCGCCCTGCGCGCCGCCGGGGTGGGGACGGCCGCGGCCGAGGACCGGGAGAGCGCCGCCGGGTACGGCGAGGAGCCGCTCGGCGAGCCCGAGATCTCCACCTACCACGCCTTCGCCGGCCGGCTGCTCAAGGAGCACGGCCTGCGGATCGGCATCGAACCCGACGTCCGGCTGCTCGCCGACGCCACCCGCTACCAGCTCGCCGCCCAGGTGCTGCGCTCCGCCCGCGGCCCCTTCCCGGCCCTCACCGGCACCTTCACCAACCTGGTCGCCGACCTGATCGCACTCGACGGCGAACTCGCCGAGCACCTCGTCGAGCCGGCCGCCCTGCGCGCCCACGACGAGGACCTGCTGGACGCCCTCGCCACCGCCAGACTCAGCAACGACGACCTGCGGGCCGTCCCCGGCGCCGCCCGGGCCCGACTGGAACTGCTGCGCCTGGTCGAGGACTACCGCCGCCGCAAGGCCGCCGGCGGACTGATGGACTTCGGCGACCAGATAGCGGCCGCCGCCCGCCTCGCCCAGGAGCGGCCCGAGGTCGGCGAGCTGCTGCGCGGCCAGTTCCGGGTCGTGCTGCTCGACGAGTACCAGGACACCTCGGTGGCCCAGCGCCTGATGCTCGCCGGGCTGTTCGGCGCGGGCCCGGACGGCGTCGGCACCGGCCACGCCGTCACCGCCGTCGGCGACCCCTGCCAGGCGATCTACGGCTGGCGCGGCGCCTCCGTCGCCAACCTGGACGAGTTCCCCCGGCACTTCCCGCGGGCCGACGCCACCCCCGCCGCCCGGTACGCGCTCAGCGAGAACCGCCGCAGCGGCGGCCGGCTGCTCGCCTTCGCCAACCGGCTGGCCGCACCGCTGCGCGCCATGCACGAGGGCGTCGAGGCGCTGCGCCCGGCCCCCGGCGCCGAGCAGGAGGGCTTCGTGCGGGCCGCGCTGCTACCCACCCACGCCGAGGAGGTCGACTGGCTGGCCGACTCGGTCGCCCACCTGGTGCGCACCGGTACCGCCCCGGGCCGGATCGCGGTGCTCTGCCGGGGCGGCGCGGCCTTCCCCGACATCCACGCGGCCCTGGTGGCCCGCGAGGTGCCGGTCGAGGTGGTCGGGCTCGGCGGGCTGCTGCAGCTGCCCGAGGTGGCCGACCTGGTCGCGGCCTGCGAGGTGCTGCAGGACCCGACCGCCAACGCGGCGCTGGTGCGGCTGCTGATCGGCCCGCGCTGGCGGATCGGCCCGCGCGACCTCGCCCTGCTCGGCCGGCGCGCCGCCGAGCTGGTCCGCACCGCCCGCCCCGAGGGGGTGGAGGCGCTGGCCGCCGCCGTCGCCGAGGCCGACCCCACCGAGGTGGTCTCGCTGGCCGACGCGCTGGAGACCTTCCTCGACCCGGACCAGCCCGACGAGCTGGCGTTCTCCGCCGAGGCCAGGGTCCGCTTCGCGCGGCTCGCCCGGGAGTTGCGCGAGCTGCGCCGCTCGCTCGCCGAGCCGCTGATGGACGTGCTGCACCGGGTGCTCGCGGTCACCGGACTGGAGGTCGAACTCGCGGCCTCCCCGCAGGCGCTGGCCGCCCGCCGACGGGAGACCCTGCACGCCTTCCTGGACGTCGCGGCCGGCTTCGCCGACCTGGACGGGGATCCGGGGCTGTCGGCCTTCCTCGGCTTCCTGCGGGCCGCCCAGGAGTACGAGCGCGGCCTGGACAGCAGCCTGCCCGGCGGGGAGGACACCGTGAAGGTGCTCACCGTGCACAAGTCCAAGGGCCTGGAGTGGGACGTCGTCGCCGTCCCGGGCCTGGTCAAGGGCGCGTTCCCGTCCGGCAGCCCGCGCGAGCGGTGGACCAGCACCAAGCGGGTGCTCCCGCACGCCCTGCGCGGCGACGCGGCCACCCTGCCCGACGTGCGCGGCGGGTGGAACAACAAGTCCATGGCCGCCTTCAAACAGGAGCTCGCCGCGCACTCGGCCACCGAGGAGCTGCGGCTGGGCTACGTCGCCTTCACCCGGCCGCGGTCGCTGCTGCTCGCCTCCGGGCACTGGTGGGGGCCCTCCCAGAAGACCGTGCGCGGGCCGTCCGCCTTCCTGGAGGAGCTGCGGGCGCACTGCGAGCAGCCCGGTGCGGGCGAGGTCGAGCGGTGGGCCGAGCAGCCGCTCAAGGGCACCGAGAACCCGGCGCTGGCCGCGCCCGTGGAGCGGCCCTGGCCGCTGCCGTTGGACCCGGCCGCCCAGCGGGCCCGCCGCCGGGTCGCCGAGGTGGTGCACCGCCGGCTGGCCGGGCAGGACGCCCCCGAGCCGGAGCCGATGGCCGCCGAGGACCGCCGCCAGGTGGAGTCCTGGGACCGTGATCTGACCGCCCTGATCGGCGAGTTGGAGCGCTCGCGGCGCAGCGTCCGGGAGGTGCCGCTGCCCGCCGCGCTCTCCGCCACCCAACTGCTGCGGCTGGCCGCCGATCCGGACGGTTTCGCGCAGGACCTGGCCCGTCCGATGCCGCGTCCGCCGCAGCCCGCCGCCCGCCGGGGCACCCGCTTCCACGCCTGGGTGCAGTCCAGGATCGAGCCGCTGCTGCTGCTCGGTCCGGACGCGCTGCCCGGCGCGGACGACGACGGCATCGAGGACGAGCAGGATCTGGAGCGGCTCAAGGAGGCGTTCCTGCGCACCCCGTACGCGAACCGGACGCCGTACCGGGTGGAGGCGCCGTTCCAGCTGGTGCTGGCGGGCCGGGTGGTGCGCGGCCGGATCGACGCGGTCTACCGCGAGGGTGACGGGCGGTCAGAATCGGGAGGCGCGTCACGCTACGAAGTGGTGGACTGGAAGACGCACCGCGAGGAGAGCGCCGACCCGCTCCAGCTCGCGGTCTACCGGGTGGCCTGGGCCGAACAGTTGGGCGTTCCGCTGGAGCAGGTCACGGCGTCTTTCCTGTACGTCCGCAGTGGTCGGATCGAACAACCCGCAGGACTTCCCGACCGAAAAGAGTTGGAACGGCTCCTGATCGGGAACAGTGAAGAATGAGTCACGGAGAGCATTCAAGTCATCACGGCATCGGGCGAAACCTGTGCGTAGTGCACGTTTCGTGCCTATTGTGGGGTCGGTAACCGGTCAACCCCCGTACTCCGGCCGCCAGCGAGGCCCGCATTCCCTAACCCTCAGTCATCACCGCAGGTGCCCACGGGCACCGGCGTCTTCTGCTGGAGAGACCGAAGTTGAGCGCGACCGGATGGATCAGAGAGCGGTTCGCCGGGCCGACCCCGGGGACCGCTCCGGGCACGACCGGCACCTGGCCGAGGACGGCGCTCGCGCTGCCGTTCATCGGCATGGCGCTGGTCGTCGCCCTCGACTACTTCAGCAACACCGAGGTGACGGTCGAACCGGCCCTCACCGCCGTCCCCGCGCTGGCCGCCGTGGTCAGCCGCCGTACCTGGTACCCGCTCGCCATCGGCCTGTGCACCGAGGCCGTGGCCTTCCTGATGGCCGCCTACAGTGACGCGCTCGGCGAGTCCGTCCACAGCGCCACCGTCTTCGCCATCGTCCTGGTCGCCGCGATCGGCTGGGTCAGCGCCACCCTGCGGCTGCGCCAGGAGAAGGCGCTCGCCGACGCCCAGCTGGTCGCCTCGATCGCCCGCCGGGTGCTGCTGCGGCCCGTCCCCGAGCGGGTCGGCACCGTCCGGGCCGCCGTCCACTACGAGGCCGCCGCCGCGCACGCCAGGATCGGCGGGGACCTCTACGAGGTGGTCAACACCCGGCACGGCGTACGGGCCGTGGTCGGCGACGTCCGCGGCAAGGGCCTCGGCGCGGTGGAGACCGCCGCCGCCGTGCTCGGGGCCTTCCGCGAGGCCGCCCACCAGGAGCCCGAGCTGGACCGGGTGGCCGGCTGGCTCGCCGTCAGCCTCGACCGCGCCCTGCACGAGAACGACCACCCGGGAGTGGAGGAGGAGTTCGTCACCCTGGTGCTGATCGGGGTCCGCCCCGACGCCACCGCCGAGATCGTCAACTGCGGCCACCCCTCGCCGCTGCTGCTGCGCGGCACCGAGCCCGTCCGGCCGCTGGAGCTCGCCGAGACGGTGCCCCCGCTCGGCGTGCTCGACCCGGCCGACGTCCGCCCGCCCGTCCACCGCGTCCCGCTGCACCAGGGGGACCGCGTCCTGCTGTTCACCGACGGTGTCATCGAGGCCCGCGACCGCGCCGGCGTCTTCTACCCGCTCGCCGAACGGCTGCCGCACTGCGCGGACGGCGGGCCTGCGGACGTGCTGCAGCGCCTGCACGAGGACGTGGTGCGCCACGTCGGCCGCCAACTCGGGGACGACGCCGCGATGCTGCTCCTCCAGTACGACCCGCTGGGGCCGATCCCCCAGCTGCCGCACCAGAACGGGCAGCTGGCCCACCCCAGGGGCTGCGCTCAGGGGCCGAGCCCGGAAGCCGGGCTCAGAGGCTGACCGTCACAACCAGCGGACGGTGGTCGGAGACCGCCGTCCGCTGGGCCTGCGCCGGACCGACCGCGGTCCGCGGCACGCCCACCGCCAGCACGTGGTCGAACTGCACGGCCGGCCGGTGCGAGGGGTAGGTGGGCGTGCGGGCCAGGTCGTACCAGCCCTGCAGTCGGGCCCGGGGCTCGCGCACCCGGCGCCGGCGCTCCGCCACGAGCTGCGGCCGGGCCCGCCGGGCCGCGCGCAGCTCGCGCACCCGCACCCGCGGCGCGGTGCGGTCCAGCGCGGTGGCCCCGCCCAGCACCGTCCGGGGCACCGCACCGATCAGGTTGAAGTCCCCCAGCACCAGGTACGGCTGCGGCAGGTCGGAGATCCAGCGGCGGATCCCGGCCAGCTGCGCCATGTTCCAGCCCGGCACGAACGACAGGTGCGCGGCCACCACCGTGAACGGGCCGTGCTCGCCCTCCAGGACGGCAGCCAGCGCGGCCCGCGGCTCGTCCGGCACGGGGGTGAGTCCGCGCCGCCCGGCCACCCGCAGCGGCAGCCCGAACGGCGCCGGGGCGAACCGCCGGGCCCGCCAGTGCCGTACCGGCAGCCGGGTCAGCAGCGCGGTGCCGTACGCGGGCGGGGCGCCGTCGCCGACCTCGCCCGGCCCGTACACCTGGATCCCGGCGGGCGCCGACGGCTCCGGCACCCAGCCGGCCACCGGCGCCGGCCGGCCGTGCAGGGCGGCCGCGAACCGCCAGTCGGCGGCGCCCATCGCCTTGGCGGCGACGGCCGCCTGGTCGGTGCCACCGGAGCGCGACTGGTACCGGTCCACCTCCTGAAGCGCCAGGACGTCGGCGTCCAGCCCGGCCACGGCCTGCGCCAACGGCCCGCCGGCGTCGGCGGGATAGGGCGCCGGGCTGCCGTCCGGGGCGAGCGGCTGACCGTGCAGCAGATTGAAGGTGGCGATGCGCAACTGGCTCACACCGCACGACGGTACCCGCTCGGCGGGGGAGGGGGGCGAGGCTTGAGCCCGCCGGGCATACCGGGTATACATACTCGGTATGTCCATCCGTCACGGTCTGCTCGCCCTGCTCGACCAGGGCCCGCGCTACGGCTACCAGCTGAGAACCGAGTTCGAGGCGCGCACCGGCGCCACCTGGCCGCTCAACGTCGGCCAGGTCTACACCACGCTGTCCCGCCTGGAACGCGACGGACTGGTCGAGCCCGCCGGGGAGGACGAGGAGGGCCACCAGTTCTACGCGGCCACCGACGCCGGCCGGACCGAGCTGCGGGCCTGGTTCGACACCCCGGTGCCGCGGACCAACCCGCCGCGCGACGAACTGGCGATCAAGCTCGCCATGGCGGTGACCGTCCCGGGGGTGGACGTGCCCGCCGTCGTCCAGGGCCAGCGCCGCCACAGCATCAAGGCGCTCCAGGACTACACCCGGCTCAAGGCCCGCGCCCTGGCCGGCGAGCGCCGGCCCGGCGCCGCACAGGGCGCCGACCTCGCCTGGCTGCTCGTCCTGGAACAGCTGATCTTCCAGACCGAGGCCGAGGTCCGCTGGCTCGACCACTGCGAGACCAGGCTCGCCCAGCAGGCCGAGGTCGAACAGGCCAGGGCCGCCGAGGCCCAGGCGGCCGAGACCGCCAGGACCGCCAAGACCCGTACCGGGCGCCGGCGCACCAAGGCCTGACCCGTACGGACCTCACGAACCACCGGCCCGGACCGCTCAGCGGGGGCGGGCCCAGAACAGCAGGGGGAAGTGTGTCCCACACCGATCCGACCAGGAGCGCCGGCCAACCCGTGCTGCACCTGGACAACGTCACCCGGGTCCACGGCCAGGGCGCGTCCGAGGTGCACGCGCTGCGGGGCGTCGACCTCAAGGTGCACCCGGGCGAGTTCGTCGCCGTGATGGGGCCCTCCGGGTCCGGCAAGTCCACCCTGCTGACCCTCGCGGGAGGACTGGACACCCCGACCACCGGCCAGGTCCTGGTCGAGGGCACCGCCCTCGGCGGACTCAACCGCAAGCGGCTCGCCGAGGTGCGCCGCCGCTCGGTCGGCTACGTCTTCCAGGACTACAACCTGATCCCGGCCCTCACCGCCGCCGAGAACATCTCGCTGCCCCGCGAACTCGACGGCGCCTCCGGCCGCTCCGCCCGCCGCGAGGCCCTCGCCGCCCTGGAGGAGCTCGGCATCCCCGAGCTCGCCGACCGCTTCCCCGACGACATGTCCGGCGGCCAGCAGCAGCGCGTCGCCATCGCCCGCGCCCTGATCGGCGACCGCCGCCTCGTCCTCGCGGACGAGCCCACCGGCGCCCTCGACTCCACCACCGGCGAGTCCGTCCTCGCCGTCCTGCGCGCCCGCTGCGACGCCGGCGCCGCCGCCATGATGGTCACCCACGAGGCCCGGCACGCCGCCTGGGCCGACCGCGTGGTCTTCCTGCGCGACGGCCGCATGGTCGACGAGAGCGTCAGCCAGGACGCCGGCAGCCTGCTCGTCACCGCCGCCGCCAACAGCGGGAAGGGCCCGGTGGAACAGTGAGGCTCAGCGCCTGGCGGGTCGCCCTGCGCATCGCCCGCCGCGACGCCCTGCGCGCCAAGGGCCGCAGCGCCCTCGTCGTCGCCATGGTCGCGCTGCCCGTCCTCGGCGTCGCCGGCGCGGACGTCGTCTTCCGCAGCGCCGAACTCGACCCCGGCGAGCGGGTCGTGCGCGCCATGGGCCAGTCCGACGCCGAGATCCACCTCATGGACCGCGGCGCGATCGTCCTGCAGCCCCCGGAGCCGGACTTCGAGGTCAAGGTCGACCGGGCCGAGGACGCCAAGAAGCAGAACGGGCAGCCCCAGTACACGCCCGAGCAGCGCCGCAGCCTCGACACCGCGCCCGCCGAGCTCGCCCAGCAACTGCTCCCGGCCGGCACCACGCTCGTCCCGGTGCGGCAGGGCCCCTACGTCGCCACCAGCACCGCCGCGGGCCTGCTCAACGTGGAGACCGTCGAGGCCGACCTCAACGACCCGCTCTGGCGCGGCCGGATCGACCTGGTCAAGGGCCGCGCCCCCGGCGCCGCCCACGAGATCGCCGCCACCCAGGAGTTCCTCGACCGGTCCGGACTCAAGCTCGGCGACCACACCGCCCCGCGCGGCATGGACGCCACCCCGTACACCATCACCGCCGTCGCCGAGTACCCCGGCGAGCTGGCCGCCACCACCCTGATCGCCCGCCCCGGCGAGCTGATCGAACCGCTGTCCAAGCTGCCCGGCGCCGACCGCGGCCGCGGCCGCACCGCCACCGAAAGCGAGCCCACCCGCTGGCTGGTCAAGCTCCCGGCCGGGGCCGCCCTCGACTGGCCCAAGGTGACGGAGTTCAACAAGCACGGCTTCTCCGTCGCCTCCCGCAGCGTCATCCTCGACCCGCCGGCCCGCTCCGACGTGCCGTTCTACGTCCAGCGCGACGCCGAACAGTCCGGCGGGACCAGGTACTTCGACCGGACCTCGATCGTCATCCTCGCCACCGTCGCGGGCATGGCCCTGCTGGAGATCGTGCTCCTCGCGGGCCCCGCCTTCGCCGTCGGGGCCAGGCGCTCCCGGCGGCAGCTCGGCCTGCTCGCCGCCGGCGGCGGTGACCGTGCCAACGTCCGCGCCGTCGTCCTCGGCGGCGGCGTCGTCCTCGGCGTCAGCGGCGCCGTCGTCGGCCTCGGCCTCGCCATCGGCATGGTCGCCGCGCTGCGCACCCGGGCCGAGCACTTCGCCGGCCGGCGGTTCGGCCACTTCGACCTGCAGCCGCTCGACCTGGCCGGCGTCCTCGTCATCGGCCTGGTCACCGGCCTGCTCGCGGCCGTCGTCCCGGCCGTCCAGGCCTCCCGGCAGGACGTCGTCGCCGCGCTCACCGGCCGCGACTCGCTCAAGCCGCCGAACCGCAAGCTGGCCCTGCTCGGCCTGCTGGCGCTCCTGGGCGGATCGGCCCTCGCGCTGTTCGGTGCCACCGCCGGCTTCGGCAACCGCAGCACCGCCGTCCTCGGCGGCTCGATCATCGCCGAGCTCGGCATGGTCGCCCTGACGCCCTACCTGGTCGGCCTGTTCGGACGGATCGGCCGCTGGCTCCCGCTCGGCCCCCGACTCGCCCTGCGCGACTCGGTGCGCCACCGCGGACGCACCGCGCCCGCCGTCGCCGCGGTGATGGCCGCCGTCGCCGGCTCGGTCGCCGTCGGCATCTACACCGCCAGCAGCGACGAGCAGCACCGCCGCGACTACGTCGCCTCGGCGCCCGCCAACGCGGTCACCCTCAACAGCGGCTGGGGCGCCGGCGCCGACGGCCGGATGCTGTCCCAGCAGCGCGCCGTGGTCGAGTCCAGCGTCCCCGACCTCGGCCCCCGGGCCGACGTCCAGCGGGTCAACTACAAGGGCGACTGCGGCATCGACAACAGCACCTGCGGCTACGTCAACGTCGTCCTGCCCAAGGAGCTGCGCTGCCCGGTCTACGAACAGACCGACGTGGACTACTCCAGCCCGGAGAACCAGCGGATCCTCAACGAGGACGAGCGCTGCAAGAGCAGCCGCGGGTACCACGGCAACGCCTTCGGCAGCCTGATGGCCGGTGACGGCACCCTCCTGCGCAACCTGTTCGGCGTGGACGACCAGACCGTCGCGCAGGCGCTGGCCGCCGGCAAGGCGGTGGTCTTCGAGTCCCGGTACCTGAAGGACGGCAAGCTGACACTGAAGCTGACCGAGCCCTCGGACCACACCAGGAACAAGCCCGGCGTGACCACCGAGCCCGCCACCAGCGAGGTGACCGTCGACGCCGTCCTGGCCACCTCGGCCGTCCCGGTCGGCGGACAGGCCGTGATCAACCCGGACACCGTCCGCCGGCTCGGCCTGACCACCAGCGACACCGGCTCGGTCTGGCTGCCCCGGACGGCGCCGCCGGACAGCGCCGAGCAGAAGGCCATGGGCGCGCTCGACAAGCTCTCCGACGGCACCATGTTCGAGGTCGAGCGCGGCTACCGGCCCGAGCGCGGCCTGATCACCCTCGGCCTGACCGTCTTCGCCGCCCTGGTCGCCCTCGGCGCGGCCGGCATCGCCACCGGCCTCGCCGCCGCCGACTCCCAGCGCGACCTGACCACCCTCGCGGCGGTCGGTGCGGCGCCCCGGATCCGGCGGACCCTCTCCGGGTTCCAGTGCGGCGTCATCGCGGCCATGGGCACCCTGCTCGGCGCGGTCTGCGGGGTCGTCCCGGCCGTCGCGCTGCGCAAGGTCGAGGGCATCGTCGAGTCCTACCCGGGGATCAGCCCGGAGGAGGCCGCGGACCGGACGGTGGTGGTCTTCCCCTGGCTCACCATGGGCGTCACCGTGGTCGTCCTGCCGCTGCTCGCGGTGGTGCTGGCCGCCCTGCTGACCCGCTCGCGGATCTCGCTGCTGCGCCGGACGGCCTGACCGCCCCGGCCCCGCACCGCCCCTCCCCGCCCCCGGCCGCCGTCCCGCGCGGCCGGGGGCGGCGTCGTCGGCCGGGCCGTGAGGGGAGGGGTGACGGAGGTTACAGCCCCCGGGGCGACCACAGGCCGAACGCCCGGGGCGGACACCCGCACGGGCGAACTAAAGTCGTCCGTATGACGAGAACTCCGGACAGCGTCGTCCGCTCCTTCATCGACCGGCACCAGGCCGTCTTCCTGGCCGACCTCTCCGAATGGCTCAGCATCCCCTCGGTCTCCGCGGACCCCGCGCGGGCCGGCGAGGTCCGCCGCTCCGCCGAGTGGCTGGCCGCGAAGCTGCGCGACACCGGCTTCCCGGTGGCCGAGGTGTGGGAGACGGACGGCCTGCCGGCGGTGTTCGCCGAGTGGCCCTCCGGGGACTCGTCCGCGCCGACCGTGCTGGTGTACGGGCACCACGACGTGCAGCCCGCCGCCAAGGAGGACGGCTGGGCGACCGAGCCGTTCGAGCCGACCGTGGTCGGCAGGCAGCTGTTCGCCCGCGGCGCCGCCGACGACAAGGGCCAGGTCTTCTTCCACACCCTGGGGGTGCGGGCCCACCTGGCCGCCACCGGCCGCACCGCGCCGGCCGTCAACCTCAAGCTGCTGATCGAGGGCGAGGAGGAGTCCGGCTCGCCGCACTTCGCCGACCTGGTCCGCCGGGAGGCCGAGCGGCTCGCCGCCGACGTGGTGATCATCTCGGACACCGGTATGTGGTCCGAGACCACGCCGACCGTCTGCACCGGCATGCGCGGCCTGGCCGACGCCCAGATCGACCTGTACGGGCCGCAGACCGACATCCACTCCGGCTCCTTCGGCGGGGCCGTCCCCAACCCGGCCGCGGTCGCCGCCTCGCTCGCCGCCGGGCTGCACGACGCCGACCGCCGGGTGGCCGTCCCGGGCTTCTACGACGGCGTGGTCGAGCTGACCGAGCGCGAGCGGGAGCTCTTCGCCGAGCTGCCCTTCGACGAGGCGCAGTGGCTGGAGGTCGCCAAGTCCTCCGCCACCCTGGGCGAGGCCGGCTACTCCACCCTGGAGCGGATCTGGGCCCGGCCGACCGCCGAGGTCAACGGCATCTGGGGCGGCTACACGGGCCCCGGCGGCAAGACCATCGTGCCCGCCTCGGCGCACCTGAAGCTCTCCTTCCGGCTGGTCGCCGGGCAGGAGGTGGAGAAGGTCCGGGAGGCGGTCCGCGCCTGGGTGGCCGAGCGGGTGCCCGAGGGCATCCGGTACGAGCTGGTCTTCCCCGGGGCGACCCGGCCCTGCCTGACGCCGCTGGACCACCCGGCGCTGCAGTCCACCGTCCGGGCGATGGGGCGCGCCTTCGAGCAGCGGATCCTCTTCACCCGTGAGGGCGGCTCCGGCCCGGCCGCCGACCTCCAGGACGTCCTCGGTGCGCCGGTGCTCTTCCTCGGCATCTCGGTGCCCTCGGACGGCTGGCACTCGGTGAACGAGAAGGTCGAGCTGGACCTGTTGGCCAAGGGCGTCGAGACGGCCGCCTACCTGTGGGGCGACCTCGCCGAGAACTGGCGTCCGGGCGGCGGGGACGCGTGAGGGCGCCGCTGCCCCCGGCCCGCGGGGACGCCGTCGCCGACCCGGCCCGCGGGCCCGCCGGACGCCCGGTTCGCCGGGCCGTCGCTGCCCCCGGCCCGCGGGGCACCGCCGCCAGAGCACTCATCCAGATGACTCATCACGTGGGGATGGAACGAAGTGAGCACCGTGCCTGAGACCGAACGCCCGCCGCAGCTGGCCCTGGCCCGGGCCGGGGTGGACCGGGCGGCCCAGCACCGGTTCGACGAGCCCTGGCTGGCGGCCGCCTGGAGCCACCCGACCACCAAGGTGCTGCCGATCGCGGGCGGCGAGGCCTTCGTGGTGGACACCGGGCAGGGCACCGAGCTGGTGCTGCTGCCCTCCTTCGAGGCGCCGCAGACCGGCGACCGCTACTTCCTGGGCACCGACGAGGAGGGCGTCTCCTACTTCGCGATGGCCGGCGAGAGCCTGCCCGGCCGACTGGACGGCGACGCCCGTCCGGCCGGGCTGCGCGAGGTCGGCGCGATGCTGTCCGACCGGGACGCCGGGCTGCTGGTGCACGCCGTCGCGCTGGAGCACTGGCACCGGCTGCACAGCTTCTGCTCGCGCTGCGGCCACCCGACCGAGAAGGCCGGTGCCGGACACGTGCGGCGCTGCACCTCCTGCGCGGCGGAGCACTACCCGCGGACCGACCCGGCGGTGATCATGATGATCACCGACGACCGGGACCGCTGCCTGCTCGGCCGGCAGGCGCTCTGGCCGGAGGGCCGCTGGTCGACCCTGGCGGGCTTCGTCGAGCCGGGGGAGTCGATCGAGCAGGCGGTGGTCCGCGAGGTCTTCGAGGAGGCCGGGGTCCGGGTCGCCGAGGTCGGGTACGTGGCCAGCCAGCCGTGGCCGTTCCCGTCCAGCCTGATGCTGGGCTTCATGGGCAAGGCCCACCCGGACGGGACGGCGATCACCGTGGACGGCGAGGAGCTGGCCGAGGCGCGCTGGTTCTCCCGGGAGGAGCTGAAGGCCGGGATGGCGGCCGGCGAGATCCTGCCGCCGTCCGGGATTTCGATCGCACGTCATCTGGTCGAACTCTGGTACGGCGAGCCGCTGCCCTCCGCGGCACGCTGGTAATACGGCGTATTGGGGGGGGGGGGCCACCAGAGGGCCCGCCCCCCCAAGCGATGGCCCACCCCAGGGGGGTATCAGGGGGGGGCCGGGGCGCGGGGGGGGGGGGGCGGGGGAGATTTGGGTTACACGCAACCCGCCGCCAAG
>NZ_JBHVUV010000009.1:0-65679 GCF_042883905.1 Kitasatospora sp. NPDC058170 | reverse complement strand
CTCGACCCGGCCGCGGCCGGGTTTTCCGACCCCACTTCTTGTGTCCCACCCCTGGACCGCCGCGCCGCGCCCCCCCGCGGCACGGTGGAAAACGGGCTTTTGGGGGCCCCCCCACATCATGTCGCGCGCCCCCAATTTCCTTTCCCGATCCGATGTTCGTGATCGGAGGGGCCCTGTGCAGGGCGGCTGCGGTGCCGGAGAAAGGTGCTGTCACCGATCCCGGTCGACATTGCCGCAAACGGCTGAAAGCGCGTCACCGCGCTCGCTACATTCACTCGGGTGACAATCCCACGGGGCACCGCCCAATCCCCCAAATACCAGCGCCTCGCCGCCGATCTGCGCCGCCGGATCGCCGAGGGCGAGTTCACCGCCGCCGCCGCGCTGCCGGTCGAGAGCGAACTGGAACGCCAGTACGGCGTGGCCCGCAACACCGTTCGACTGGCCGTCGACGTCCTGGTCAACGAGGGCCGGCTGGTCCGCCTCCAGGGCAAGGGGACCTACCTCCGGGAGCACCCCGTCCTGGACCACCGCGCCTACGGACCGGTCCTGCCGCCCGCGCCGCGCGACTGCCTGGCGCTGCCCACCGCCGTCTACCTCGGCGAGGCCGCCGAAGCCGGACGGGAGCTCGGCGTCGACTTCGAGATGATGATCGTCCGGGCCCGGGTGGACATCGCCGAGCGGCTCGGACTGCGGCCCGGCGAGGCCATCGTGGTCCGCCGGCAACTGCGGCTGCTCGACCGCGAGCCCTACTCGATCGAGGAGAGCCACTACCGCGCCGGACTCGCGGCGGGCACCCCGCTGATGGAACCCGACCAGATCGACGGCGGCGACGAGGCCGTGCTCGCCTCGCTCGGCCGCACCGAGATCGGGGCCGTCGACCACCTGGTCGCCCGGATGCCCGGACCCGAGGAGGCCCAGTGGTTCCAGGGCGGCCCGGGGGTGCCGCTGGTCGTCCAGACCAGGGTCACCTACGACCGGCGCGGGCCCGTCCGGGTCATCGAGACCCGCTACTCCGCCGACCGCAGCCGACTCGTCTACGGCGTGGGCGACCTCGCCGCCCGGGCCTCGCTGCCGGCGCCCGCCGCACCGGTGGACCCGGCCCGGGCCGAGGCGCCGTAGCGCACCGGCCCGGACCACGGCACCCGTCAGGCCGCCAGGGCCTTCTTGACCTGGATCAGGCTCGGGTTGGTCATCACGACCCGCTCGCCGCCGCTCTCCGGCGTCACCAGCACCGTCGGCACGACCTGGTTGCCGTTGTTGACGGACTCGACGAAGGACGCCGACGCCGGGTCCTCCTCGATGTTGATCACGGTGTAGCCGATGCCTTCACGGTCCAGCTGGCTCTTGAGTCGGTTGCAGTACCCGCACCAGGTCGTGCTGTACATCGTCACGCTGCCGGACATCGAGGGGGCTCCTTCGGGAAGAGGGCGTGCGGTCTCCGGGGAGAACGCAGGCCGCGCACCGGTCATTCCGCGTGCATGGCCCGTGCACAGCGTGTGCGCCCGGCATGCCGCGTGCGCCCGGCGTGCAGGCAGGGCCGCACGCCCGCAAGCGCAGTGATCATCCTGCGATCACACCGCTCCTGTGGACAACCCCGCCCGAGTTGTCCCACCGGGCTGAGAGGATGGAACGCATGCAGGAAGACCTCTTGAGCGGCAGCCCGTTCGACGACGACCACCGGGCGGCCTCCGGCCCCGACGCGGTACTCGCCGGACTCGACCCCGAACAGCGGGCCGTCGCCACCGCCCTGCACGGGCCCGTCTGCGTCCTCGCCGGCGCCGGCACCGGCAAGACGCGCGCCATCACCCACCGGATCGCCTACGGCGTGCGCAGCGGCGTCTACCAGCCCGCCCAGGTGCTCGCCGTCACCTTCACCGCCCGCGCCGCCGGCGAGATGCGCGGCCGACTGCGCCAGCTCGGCGCCGACGGCGTCCAGGCCCGCACCTTCCACGCCGCCGCGCTGCGCCAGCTCCACTACTTCTGGCCGCGCGCCGTCGGCGGGCCGGTGCCCCAGCTGCTGGAGCGCAAGGTCCAGCTGGTCGCCGAGTCCGCCGGCCGCTGCGGCCTGCGCGTGCAGCGCACCGAACTGCGCGACCTCACCGCCGAGATCGAATGGGCCAAGGTCACCCAGATCGGGCCCGACGACTACCCCGCCGCCGTCCAGAAGTCCAGCCGCGAAGCCCCCCGCGACCCGGCCGAGACCGCCCAGGTCTACCGGGTCTACGAAGAGGCCAAGACCCGCCGCGGCGTGATCGACTTCGAGGACGTCCTGCTGCTCACCGCCGCCATCCTGGAGGACCGGCCGGACATCGCCGACCAGGTCCGCTCCCAGTACCGGCACTTCACCGTCGACGAGTACCAGGACGTCTCCCCGCTCCAGCAGCGCCTGCTCGACCAGTGGACCGGCACCGCCGCGGGCAGCCTCTGCGTGGTCGGCGACGCCAGCCAGACGATCTACTCCTTCACCGGCGCCACCCCCGACTACCTGCTCAACTTCCGCACCCGCCACCCCGAGGCCACGGTGGTCAAGCTGGTCCGCGACTACCGCTCCACCCCGCAGGTCGTCCACCTCGCCAACGGGCTGCTCTCCCAGGCACGCGGCCAGGCCGCCCGGCACCGGCTGGAGCTGGTCTCGCAGCGCGAGGCCGGCCCCGAGCCCGTCTACACCGAGTACGAGGACGAGCCCACCGAGGCCGAGACCACCGCCCGCCGGATCAAGGACCTGCTGGCGACGGGCGTGCGCGCCAGCGAGGTCGCCGTGCTCTTCCGCACCAACGGCCAGTCCGAGGTCTACGAGCAGGCGCTCTCCGACCTCGGCATCTCCTACCAGCTCAAGGGCGCCGAGCGGTTCTTCGAACGGCCCGAGGTACGGGACGCCGGCGTGCTGCTGCGCGGCGCCGCCCGGGCCGGCTCCGACCCGCTCACCGACGGCGTCCCCGGCCTCGCCGCCCAGGTCCGCGCCGTCCTCGCCAGCCGCGGCTTCACCCCGGAGCCGCCGGCCGGCTCCGGCGCGGTCCGCGAGCGCTGGGAGTCGCTGGCCGCACTGGTCCGGCTCGCCGAGGACTTCGAGCGCACCCGCGCGGCCGCCGGGGAGCCGGCCGACCTCGCCGCGTACGTCGCCGAACTGGACGCCCGGGCCGCCGCCCAGCACGCCCCCGCCGTGGAGGGCGTGACCCTCGCCTCGCTGCACGCGGCCAAGGGCCTGGAGTGGGACGCCGTCTTCCTGGTCGGCCTCACCGAGGGCACCATGCCGATCATCTACGCGAAGACCGACGAGCAGATCGAGGAGGAGCGCCGGCTCCTCTACGTCGGCGTCACCCGCGCCCGCAAGCACCTCTCGCTCTCCTGGGCGCTCTCCCGCTCCCCGGGCGGCCGGGCCAGCCGCAAGCCCACCCGCTTCCTGGACGGCCTGCGGCCGGGCTCCGGCGCACCGGGTGTGCGCGCCGGAGGCCGGGGCGGGCGCGGCGGGGTCGAGCCGGGCGAGCGCGCGGCCGGGCGCCGGGTGCGCGGACCGGTCAAGTGCCGGGTCTGCGAGCGGGTGCTGACCGAGGCGGTCGAGCGCAAGCTGCGCCGCTGCGAGAGCTGTCCGTCCACCATGGACGAGGCGCTGTACGAGCGGCTGCGCGAGTGGCGGGCCGGGCAGGCCAAGAAGCAGGGCGCGCCGGCCTACGTCGTCTTCACCGACGCGACGCTGATGGCGATCGCCGAGGACGTCCCCGCGACCCGGCAGGACCTGGCGGTGATCTCGGGGGTCGGTGCGATGAAGCTGGACAAGTACGGGGCCGCCGTGCTCTCGTTGTGTGCGGGGGAGGAGCCTGCGGAGGATCCGGTCGACGTCGAGGACGGCGATCCGGGCGATCCCGCCTGAGTCGACCCGGACCGGTCCGGTCGGTTGCCCGGGCGGTTCGGAACGCGGCTCCCTGACCCGCTGGGGCTCACCGGCGAACCTGCCGGGGAACCCCGCCGAGAACTCGCCGGAAAAATAGTTTGCGCGCCGTACCGGGAGCGCAATAGCCTGCCGGAGCGGTCAAGGGGACGCGGTCGCACGGGGTCACACCTGTCACGCATCCCCCTGCACGCCACAGCTTCACCTGCATCACCGAGACAGACATCCGAACAGTTCGGAGCCCGGGAGACCAGGCTCCGCGAGACGCCGAGAGGAGGCGAAGACAGTGGAAACCATCATGATCACCAAACTGACTGGCCAGACCGTCGACGCTACCTCCGTGCGTGATGCCCGCCTGCGGGCCCTCGCTCTGCTGTGCGGAACCGGTCTGGGCCTCGACGCCACCGGTGTCTCCGTCGCCCCCGTCTCCGTCGTCCCCGCTGTCAGTGGTCTTGGACACACTGATATCTCCAGCACGGGCGTCAAGGGCGGCAGCGACGGCACCTCCGTCGAGACCGGTCTGTCCCGTGACTGGGCCCCGGTCGGTATGTCGCGCTCCCCGCGTGACGAGCGACCGACCCAGGCACCGAAGGCAGCAGTAGCGGCCGCCATGCATGGCGGCTATGCGCAGGCCATCGGTGCCGGAAACGCCCAGAAGCAGAACGAGCAGCAGATCAACCAGGCCAAGGCCGCCTTTACGGGCGCCACGGCCATCCGGATGCGGGCCTTCCGCGGGCCTGAACCCTGGAGAGAACGAACCTGAGAAGCCTCAGGTCGGCACCCTCCAGGGCCGCGGAACCCGTCAACCGGGATCCGCGGCCCTTCTGTTTTGTCCGGTACGCAAGACCGACCCAGGCCCCCCGGGGCCTCCGGCCCAGCCCCACCAGTCAGCTGAGCCGGACCCATTGAAAAGACGAGGAAGACGCCAACAGTGTCCACGGTCATCACGCCGCCCATCCCGTCCGTACCGCCGACAAGCCAGAACACCAAGGCCGACCAGGCCGACCCCCCGGAGGTTTCTCTTATGCAGCTCACCTCGATCGACCAGGCCGAGGCGCTTGGCCAGCCCATCCCGTGCCGCACCTTCGACCCGGAGGTCTTCTTCGCCGAGACGCCCGCCGACGTCGAGTACGCGAAGTCCCTCTGCGGCACCTGCCCGGTCAAGGAGGCCTGTCTCTCCGGTGCGCTGGAGCGGCGCGAGCCGTGGGGCGTCTGGGGCGGCGAGCTCTTCGTCCAGGGCGTGATCGTGGCCCGGAAGCGTCCGCGTGGCCGTCCGCGCAAGACCGAGGTCGCAGCGTGAACCCCGCGCTCGGAGCCCGGGTCGTCCGTCGGGGAGAGCAGCCCCCGCTGGACAGTGCCCTGCGTCGCTCCGTGCGTCATGCAGCCGCCAAGGCCGACGCCGCCCGCACAGTCCCCTTCCCAACGTCGCACCACGAGCAGGACCACCACATGACCGCCGCCGCCATCGATCCGACCGTCCGCGCCGAGCAGACCACTGAACTTCAGATCCAGAACAGGACCCTTGAGATGCAACTCCTCCACGAATCCCTGGCCCGTGCCCATATGCAAGAGCGCCTCCAGGAGGCCGAGCACGAACGGCTCGTCAGCCGGGTCGTCCGGGCCCGCCGGCTCAAGCAGCGGGCCGAACGCGCCTCGCTCCGGGCCCGCAAGGCCCTCGCCGTCGCGCTGATGTAGTCACACCCAGGTTTCGTTACACCCCCGTCGTGCCGAAGGCCGCCCCCCATCGCGGGGAGCGGCCTTCGGCCGTTGTACGGGTGGGTCAGGCCGGCGTCGGGTCAGCGCTTTCCGGCCGCCCCGCGCTTCTTCGACGGCACGGCCGGCTCGGGCCGCTTCCCGAAGTCCGGCCGGTCGTCGAACTCCGACTGCTTCTCGAACTCCGGCAGCCACCGCAGCATCTCCGCCCGGAACGGGGCGTTGGCCCCCAGCTGGCAGAGCACGCCGATGGTGCTCAGCGTCACCCGGTGGATCAGCAGGTACGCCGGGGGCAGGTTGAGCTGCTTGCCCAGGTTGTAGGCGGGCGAGCGAGGATCGGCGATCCGGGCCGCCTGGGCCCGCATCCAGGCCCGGGTGAAGTGGAAGGTGTCCACCGCGGCCGGCTCGATGATCGGCACCAGGTAGTCGAGCACCGCATCCGGGTCCAGCTCGATGGAGGGCTTGACGAAGCCCTCCTCGCGGAGCATCTCCAGCACACCCGCCGCGTCCCCGGCCAGCGCCATCCGCAGCGACGCCCCGATCGGGGCGGGCAGCCCGCCCGGCAGCCGGTCGACGGTGCCGAAGTCCAGCACCCCGAGCCGCCAGCCCGCCGCCGGACCGTCGTCCTTCAGCAGCCGGAAGTTGCCCGGGTGCGGGTCGGCGTGCAGCAGACCCGTCCGGGACGGGCCCGCGAACAGGAACCGGGCCAGCAGATGCCCCGCCCGGTCGCGCTCCTCCTGGGTGCCGGACGCGATCACCTCGGCCAGCGGGGTGCCGCCCATCCACTCGGTGACCAGCACCTGGTCGGCCTGCGCCACCACACCGGGCACCAGGATGTCCGGATCGCCCTCGAACACCTCGGCGTGCCTGCGCTGCGCGGCCGCCTCCAGCTCGTAGTCCAGCTCCTCGGCGACCCGCTCACGCAGCTCGGTGATCAGCGGCTTGATGTCCAGCCCCGGGATCAGCGGGCCGAGCAGCCAGGCCACCCGGCTCAGCTGCGACAGATCGGCCAGCAGCGCATCACCCGCACCCGGGTACTGCACCTTCACCGCGACCTCGCGCCCGTCGTGCCAGACGGCCCGGTGCACCTGCCCGATCGACGCGGCGGCGGCGGGCCGGTCGTCGAAGCGGCGGAACAGCTCCCGCCAGTCCTCGCCGAGCCGCTGCGCGAGCGCGGTGTGGACCTTCGCGGCGGGCATCGGAGGAGCGGCGTCCTGCAGCTTGGTCAGTGCCGCCCGGTAGGGCCCGGCGACCTCCTCCGGCAGCGCGGCCTCGAAGACGGACAGCACCTGCCCGAACTTCATCGCCCCGCCCTTGAGCTCGCCGAGGACCTTGAACAACTGGTCCGCGGTGGCCTGCTGCAGCTCGGCGGTCACCACCTCGGCGGACCGGCCCCCGATCCGCCTGCCCAGCCCGAGGGTGGCCCGACCGGCTATTCCCAGCGGCAGGGCGGCGAGCCGTGCCGTGCGGGTCACTGCCTTGCGCGGTAGATCGCTCACCCGGGCCTCCAATCCCACACGCCCCCGGCCCCCCACATCGGAGGGCCGACCATCACTACGCCATTGTGCCCGCTCCCCACCCCGGGCCCGCTCGCATTTGCTCCCTGTCCCACCCCTACCTCGACGGCCTCCCGGGCAATGGCCGTCGGCTCCGCCGAAGAACGCCGCCGAGCCGAGGAAAACCGGGGCCGCCCTCCACCGGCGGTGAAGCGCGGCCCCACCGGGACCCGACCGTCGCGGGATCTCCGAGGCAGGAGCAGAACGGCCGCTGACGGCGGGTCCTACGTCGCTGGTTCTGCTCTCCCTGGGACTACGGACCCTTGAGGCCCCGGCCGGGTCCGCCGTCGAATGAGTCCTGTCGTGAGTTCGCGGTGTGAGTTCGCGGGTGCGTGTGGCGCGAGTTCGCGGGTGTGGGTTCGCGGGTGTGGGTTCGTGGTGTCGATCTGCCGGGAGGCCGAGCGCGTATGTGGGGCAAGTGGATCAGCTGCGGTGTGCCGCCGGCCGTGCGAGGGGTGTTCTCCGCGGGTCAGAGCGCCTGGTCGGTGATCGGCGACCAGCCTGGGCTGGTCGGGCAGGTGGGCGGCTGGGACGCCGCCACCGGCCGGGCCCACGTGCTGGGCGTGTGGGCCGATGCCCGGGCCTACGCGCGCTTCATGGACGAGCGGCACGACGCCGTGGTCGCCGGAATCCGGCAGGACGCCGGCTACAGCTCGATCGAGATCGCGGCAGGCGAAACCGTTCTGGAGATGGCGGGCGACACGGCCGGCCTGCCGCAGGCCCTGGCGGCGGCGACGCTGCTGCGGGTCGCCGACTGCCGGTTGGTGCCCGGCCGCGAGGAGCACTTTCTGGAGGTCCAGCGAGAGGTCTGGGCTCCGGGGATGGCGGCGGCCGGCGGCATGCTCGCCGGCGTCGTCACCCAACTCGCCCGGCACCGCTACCTGGTGACCACTCTCTGGACCGACCCGGCGGCCCACCGGAACTACGTCGACCACCACCTTCCGGGCCTGATCCCGCGCGCCGGGCTCGGTGGGGACCTCCAGTCGATGGCCGGTCATGTGCTGTCCCTGGAGGCGGCCTGGCGTGTCCTGCCCGAGCCGTCGCCCGCCGAGCACGGGAGGTAGGTCGGTCGGCCGACCGGCCGCTCTGGTGGCGGGCCCGGCGGCCGGTGGGGCATCGGCCGGTGGCCTGGCGGCAAGGCGGGGCTGTCGGGTCCGGTGGTGGCGGTGGGGGTGTCGGCCGGTCCCTCGTGCGATCTGTGGGTGGCTCACCGTCACCTGCGGCTGTTGGCTGCGCACAGGAAGTCGGCCAGGTCGACTTCCTGTGCGCGGCGGTTGCCGTGAGTGGGTGGCGCCGGTTCTCCAGTGGCTTGTCGGGCGCGGTGGCTGATGGCCGGCCCTCTGAGGGCGGGGGAGGTTCGTCGCCCGGCCCCTGTGCCCGGCCCCTCCGCTGCGGGCGGAGGGGCCGGGCCAGTTGTGGTGCTTCCGCCGGCCTCGGGCGGTGCGCCCGGGGCCGGCGAGTTGACCCGCGCTTTGGGGCCCACCCCCCTCCCCCTCCCACCACCCCTCTCCATTCGGTCTGCGGTCTGTCCCGGTCAACGCCTGCCCACGCCCTGCCCACACCTCGCCGGCACCTGCCCGTGCCCGCACCCGCGCCTGCCCGTGCCCGAGCCGTGCCCGAGCCGTGCCCGTGCCTGCCCGTGCCTGTGCCTGTGCCTACCCGAGTCCCGCCGTCGCTTGCCCGCGCCATGCCCGTGCTCGCCTGTCCCGTGCCCGTGCCCGTGCCCGTGCCCGTGCCCGAGTCCCGCACCCGCCCCCGCGCCCGTGCTCGCCAGTGCCTTGCCCGCGCCGGCCGCGGCGGCGCGGGCGCGCCACCGGCCGGGCCGGTCCCCGCTTAGCCTCGCCCTGCTCAGCCCCGTCCCGCCGCCGTGCAGCGCCGACGCGGCTGCGACTTCGACTGCCGGCCGATCCTCGGCCCACGGCTGTCCCTTCCTCACATCCTGCACGCTGCAGCGGGCAGGACGGACGCGGTCCCACGTCGGACGCGAGGTCCGTAAGTGCTGATGGTCCGACAGGCCTCCCTTCCCGGGGGTCCGGTGGTCGCGGTCAGTTCGGCGGCAGCGGTTGCCAGAGGCAGCCGCAGTCCGGATGGCCCTTCAACCGCAGGCGGCGGGACATGCCGTCACCCGCGGAGATCTCGCACCAGCCGTCGACGCTGGGCGGGCGGAGGCCGTCGAGGTGGAGCTGGACGTGAAGGGCCGCGAGACCGGCCACGGCCGTCGCCAACGCCGTGTCGCAGGCCGGGGTGCGGGCCCGGCCAGGGCCCTCGTCGGCGAGCTGGGCGAGCAGTCGGGGCCAGGCGGCGTCCTCGTCCTCCCTCGTGAGCACCAGGCAGTGGCCGCAGGCCGAGACGCCGGGGACCACCAGCGGCCCGACGACCCCGAGCTCCTCCACCACTCCGACGTACAGGTGCGGCACCCCGGCCCGCAGCAGCTCCCTGGCCGCGTACGTGCCGCCGGCGAACGCCCCGCTGCCGTCCCTGGGCGCCAGCACGACCAGATCGGGCGGTCCTTGCGCCACGCGGCCGTGGCCGGGCGCCGGCCGTCGCGCCGAGGCCCGTTGGACGACCTCGCGGGCGGCGGTCGCCCGCAGCCTCCCGACGTCCCCCGCTGGCAGGCCCGCGGGGGAGCAGTCCCCGGGGCCGACCCGCCCGTTGTCCACCACGGTGACGGCCCCCACCCCGCCCGCCGCCAGGACGGCGGCGAGGGCCGCCCCGACCCGGCCGGCGCCGCGCACCTCGACCCGCAGGTCGGCCCGGCGGGCCAGGACGGCGGGCGCGGCGCCCGGACTGGAGTGGACCAGGGAGAGCGAGGCGAGATCCGGCCCGAGCAGGTCGCGGTGCGGCTGCGGGTAGCGCCCGAGCGCGGCGCCCGCCGCGTCGGCGTCGTCCAGCAGCCCGGCCTGTTCCAGCTCGTCCAGCAGCGCGTCCGCCGGGTCGCGGCCGAGGCCGACCCGCTCGCCGGCCGCGAGCAGCTCCGGTCGCTCGCGCGTCCCGTCGAGCAGCCCGAGGAAGTCGCAGAGGGTCTTGTCGGCGCGTTCGACCACCCCGGCATAGCGCTGGACGGTGCCGAACTGCAGGGTGTCCGAGTCCCGCCAGCTGCGGGAGAGGGCGGGCTTCAGGGCAAGGCGCACGGCGGTCTTCCTTCCGATCGTTTCCGGACGGCTGATAGCAGCGTGCCCGATCGGACCGACGCCGTGCTCTGGGTTGTCCACAGGCGCGGGTCCATGATCACACCATCAGTTCGCACCCCCTGTGGATAACTCGCCGTCCGGTCCGGGGCCGCATTCCGGACACTCTCTGTCGGCCTTTCGTTCGCGATCACTCCACGAAAGATTTCGGCCACGGCAGCGGACTTCTGTCAGGGGTAGCGGGTAACGTCGTGTGCCATGGCAGCCGAACGGGACTCCCATCCCCCGGTGTCGCGTCGGCGTGCCCGTGCAGCGTCCGGGTCGCAGGTCGCGGCGCCGAGTACGCGCGGGCGCCCTGATCAGCGGCCGACATCCCCGGAACCGCCGCAGCCCCCTCCCGACGCGGACAAGCGCGGCGAGGCGCATGTCGAGAAACAGCTCGACCGCTCCCGGGTGGAGGTCCGCCGCAGTGCCCGCCGCAGTCGCACCGTCTCCGCGTACCGTGAGGGCGACCGCACCATCGTGCTGATCCCGGCCCGGATGTCGCACGCCGAGGAGCAGCGCTGGGTCGCGCAGATGCTGGAGAAGCTGGCGGCCCAGGAGAGCCGCCGGATGCTCGGCGACGACGCGCTGGCCGCCCGGGCGCGTGAGCTCTCCGCCGGCTACCTCGGCGGCCGGGCCCAGCCCGCCCAGGTGCGCTGGGTCACCAACCAGAACTCGCGCTGGGGGTCGTGCACCCCGAGCGAGCGCACGATCCGGCTCTCGCACCGCCTCCAGGGCATGCCGGAGTACGTGGTCGACTACGTGCTGCTGCACGAGCTCGCCCATCTGCTGGTGCCGGATCACGGCCCGGCCTTCTGGGCGCTGCTGGAGGCCTATCCGCGCACCGAGCGGGCCCGCGGTTATCTGGAGGGCGTGGTCTCGGCGGCCCGGCTGCCACACATCCCGGGCGCCCGGCCGGAGCCCGACCCCGCCGGTTCCTGCGGCTAGCCCCCAACCCTCAGCCCCAGCCCCTCAAGCCCCAGCCCCCAGCCCCCAGCCCCCAGCTCCGACGCGTCGGAGAAGGCGCGGCAGACCGCCGGAAGCCCGGGCGAGGGGCCGTCGGAGCCCGCGGGACGGCCAACCGGAACGAAAGAAGGGGCGCGGGCCTCCCGGCCCGCGCCCCTTCGACATGCCTTCACCTCAACCGCGGGCGGTCAGCTCCCGGGCGCGCGCGACGAGGTCGCGCACCGAGTGGTCGGTCAGTTCGGGCAGCCGGTCGAAGTCGAACCAGCGCAGATCCAGCGACTCCTCGCTGATCAGCGCCTGCGCCCCGGGCGGTGCCACCGCGATGTACTGGACGTCGAGGTGGGTGTTCTCCGGCCGGTCCTTGCCGGTGCAGCGCACCTGGTGCCGGTCGAGCTTGGCCGGCACCGGAACACCGTCGACCGTCAGCAGCACGAGGTCCGGGATGCCCGACTCCTCGGTGGCCTCGCGCAGCGCGGCCGAGGCGAGGTCCGGGTCGCCCGGCTCGCAGTGGCCGCCCATCTGCAGCCACATCCCGACCTTGGGGTGCAGGGTGAGCAGCACCCGCCCGGCGGCGGGGTCGATGACCGCCGCGCTGGCCGTGATGTGGGCGGGCAGGCACGAGCGGTACAGGCCCTCGGGCTGCTCGGCCAGGTGGTCCAGGTAGTCGCGCCGCAGCCGGTCCTGGTCCGGGTCGGCGGGCTGCCAGTCGGCCAGGGTGCGGACGGCGTCGGCGTGCAGCGAGGCGGCGGGCCGGGTCGACGCGCCGGGGTCGGTGATCGTCATGCGGTGGGCTCGCCCTTCCCGTCCTCGTCCCCGTCCTTCTTCGTCAGGTCGGGCTTGGCCTCCGGCGCGGGCGAGCCGCCGGCGGCCGCCTCACCGAGCAGCTTGTCGATCGCGTCGAAGTCGAGGCCGCCCTCCAGGCCGTCGCCGGTGCCGCGGTGCACGAAGGCGTCCGGGTCGTCCAGGTCGGCGGCGGTCGGCAGCATGTCGGGGTGCTGCCAGAGGTCGTCGCGGCCCTCGATGCCGCGGGCGTCGGCGAGCAGTGCCCACAGCCGGGCGGCGTCGCGCAGCCGGCGCGGGCGCAGCTCCAGGCCGACCAGGGTGGCGAAGGTCTGCTCGGCCGGTCCGCCGGCGGCGCGGCGGCGGCGGACCGTCTCGCGCAGGGCGCCGGCCTGCGGCAGGTGCGGTTCGGCGGCGGCGTGCACGACGGCGTCCACCCAGCCCTCGACCAGCGCGAGCGCCGTCTCCAGGCGGGCGAGCGCGGCCTTCTGCTCGGGGGTGTCCTCGGGCTGGAGCAGGCCGCCGGCGAGCGCCTCCTGAAGCGCCTCGGGGTTGCTCGGGTCGAGCTGGCCGGCCAGCTCCTCCATCCGGGAGCTGTCGACCTTGATGCCGCGGGCGTAGGCCTCGACGGCGCCGAACAGGTGGGCGCGCAGCCACGGCACGTGGGCGAAGAGCCGCTGGTGGGCGGCCTCGCGCAGGGCGAGGTAGAGCCGGACCTCGTCGGCGGGCACGTTCAGGCCCTCGCCGAACTCGGCGATGTTCTGCGGCAGCAGCGCGGCCTTGCCGGCCGGGGCGAGCGGCAGGCCGACGTCGGTGGAGCCGACCACCTCGGCGGCGAGCGCGCCGAGCGCCTGGCCGATCTGGGTGCCGAACATGGCACCGCCCATCGAGCGCATCATGCCCATCAGCGGGCCGGCCATGGCCTGCATCTCCTCGGGCAGCACGCCGCCCATGGCGGTGCCGACCCGCTCGGCGACCGGGTCGACCAGGTCCTTCCAGACCGGCAGGGTGGCCTCGATCCACTCGGCGCGGCTCCAGGCGACGGCGGTGCCCGCACCGGAGGGGAACTCGGTCGCGGAGTCCAGCCAGAGGTCGGCGAGCCGGACGGCCTCGGCGACGGCCGAGCGCTCGGTGGCGCTGACCGAGCGGTCCTTGCTCTTGCCCTCGACGGGCTCGGCGACCACGGTCTGGCGGGCGATGTCCTTGGCGAGATCCCAGTTCACCGGGCCGCCCTCGAAGGAGAGCATCTGCCCGAGCTGCTGGAAGGCCGCGCCGAGGTCGTTGGGGTTGAGGCCGCCGAACATCGCGGCGAAGGGGTTGTCCGCACCGGGCCCGCCGGCACCGGCCGGCCCGCCGGGGGCTCCCGGCATACCCATGCCGAACAGCGCGCCGAGCGGGTTCCCGGAGAAGCCGAACGGCGACTGGCCGCCCTGGTCGGGCTTGCCCTGGCGGGGCTTGTCCTGCTCGGACTTGTCCTTGTCCTTGCCGTCCTCGGGCTCCTCTGGCGGAACGCCGAATCCGAAGGGAAGGTCGCTCACGGGGTCCTCGATCCGGTCGGCCGTCTTGCGGGTGGTGGCGGGTGAAAACTGCCGGTCCGAGGCGGTCGGCGGAGTGGGGGACTCGTGGCCGGTGGGCGGCTCCCGCGCGGCTGGCCCGCGCCGGGTGCACCGCCGGGCCTTAGCCTCGGGCAGGATGGACGTACTGACACACGTACGTACGCACATAAGCTAACCGTGGAGGATGGCCGGTGAGTTCCCCGCCCTCGGACGTTCGCTCTGGGCTGACCGGAGGTGAGGACGCCCCGGACATCACGGCGTCGCCGCCTCCAGCCTACGGCGGAAGGCCACTGACCGTGGCCGTGACCGGCGCCGCCGGCGTGCTCGGCGAGCGCGTCGCCGCACGCCTGGTGGCCTCGCCAGGCGTGAAGAAAGTGCTCGCGGTGGACGACCGCCGCGGGGAGGTGCCGGGGGTCCAGTGGCGGATCCTGGACGTCCGCGACCCGGCGGTGGCCGAGCGCCTGGCCGGGGTGGACGTGGTCGTCCACCTCGCGATGGACCTCGGCATGGAGTCCGACCCGCGGGCCCGCAGCGCCTACAACGTGCGCGGCGCGCAGACCGTGCTGACCGCCGCGGCGGCCGCCGGGGTCAACCGGGTGGTGCTCTGCACCTCGGCGATGGTCTACGGCGCGCTGGCCGACAACGAGGTGCCGCTCGCCGAGGACTCGGAGCTGCGGGCCACCGAGGAGGCCTCGCTGGTCGGCGACCTGCTGGAGATCGAGCGGCTGGCCCGGCGGGCCCCGCGCGCCCACCCGGGCCTCCAGGTCACCGTGCTGCGTCCGGCCGTGGTGGTCGGGCCGGGCGTCGACACCGTGCTGACCCGGCACTTCGAGGCGCCCCGGCTGCTGGTGGTCGCGGGTTCCCGGCCGTGCTGGCAGTTCTGTCACGTGGACGACCTGGCGGCGGCGCTGGAGTACGCGGCGCTCGGCCTGGTCGAGGGCGAGGTCACCGTCGGCTGCGACGGCTGGCTGGAGCAGGAGGACGTGGAGCGGCTCTCCGGGATCCGGCGGATGGAGCTGCCCGCCTCGCTGGCGCTGGGCACCGCCGCCCGGCTGCACCGGCTGGGCCTGACCCCGGCCCCGGCCGGGGACCTCGCGTACACCATGTACCCGTGGGTGGTGTCCGGCAGCCGCCTGCACGAGGCGGGCTGGCGCCCGGTGTACAGCAACGAGCAGGTGCTGGCCGAGCTGCTGGCGCAGGTCGCCGGCAAGCACGCGGTGGCCGGACGGCGGCTGGGCGGCAAGGAGGCCGCCACCAGCCTCGGGGCGGCGGGGGCGACGGTGGCGCTGGTCGGTACCGCGGCACTGGTGCGCCGGGCCCGCAAGCGGCGCCGCTTCTGACCGGTCGGGGCGGTCGGTTCTCCATCCCGTTCTCACGATGCGAAATTTTGCAATCGTGATACGGAAGCCCCTTGCCCGAAACCACCCGGGATGGGGAATCATGGAGTCATGTCCGAGAACCACGACCCCATCCGCCTGCTCGCCGTCCGCGACACCCCGCTCTCGCTCGACGAGGTGTACGAGGCGGTCGGCGACGACGCGGCCGGCGGTACGACCGTCTTCGTCGGGACGGTTCGCGACCACGACGGCGGCAAGTCCGTCGCCGCGCTGGAGTACAGCTGCCACCCCTCCGTCGAGCAGGAGATGCGGCGGATCGCGGAGAAGGTCGTCGCGGACTTCCCGGTCCGGGCGCTCGCCGCGGTGCACCGGATCGGCCGGCTGGAGATCACCGACAAGGCCGTGATCGTCGCGGTCTCCTGCGCCCACCGGGGTGAGGCGTTCGCCGCCGCCCGCCGGCTGATCGACGACCTCAAGCACGAGGTGCCGATCTGGAAGCACCAGGTCTTCTCCGACGGCGAGGAGGAGTGGGTCGGCGCCGGCAGCTGCTGAAGCGCCCCGCCGCACCGTTTTCCGGCAGGCGCGCCGGGCCCTCACCCGAACGGGTGCGGACCGGTGCGCCGGATACTCCCTGGCAGTGAGCCGATCGGCCGTCCCGTAACCCGGACGGCGCCACCTGCGTTGTCCGCCGGGGTGGTTAATCTGCTCATAGACACGACGAGCTGGGAGTACTGAGATGGCTGTGCTCGCCTGGTTGATCATTCCGGTAATCGCCGTCCTGCTCGCCGCCCTGTGGGCGGGGTGGGCCCAGCGGGCCCCGCGAGCCACGGGGGACCCGGCCTCACTGGCCGAACACCGGCGCTTCATGGCGGCGATGGAACGCACCACCGCCGACAGCGCCCCGGGCGACCGCCCCGGCCGGTAGCCCGGCGGGCGCCGCGTCACCCGCGTCCCGTACTGTCGAGGCATGCCACGCCGCTCTGCGACGATGCTCGCCGCCACCCTGCTCCTCATAGCGCTGCTCTGCGTCTCGGTGCTGACGAAGGTGCCGTACACGGAGATGAGCCCCGGGCCGACGTACAACACGCTCGGGATGCAGGACAAGACGGGCAAGCCGGTGATCAGCATCACCGGCCACGAGTCGTACCCGACCAGTGGCCACCTCAACATGACGACCGTCCAGGTCACCGGCGCCAAGTACGAGCCCAGCCTGGTCTCCGCGGTGGTCGGGTGGCTGCGCGGCGACGTGCTGGTCGTCCCGCACGACAACGTCTACCCGAAGGGGCAGACGGACGAGCAGGCCAAGCGGCAGAACGCCGAGGAGTTCGCCTCCTCCGAGGACAGCGCCCGCACGGCGGCGCTCACCCAGCTGGGCATCCCGGTGGGGGCCGAGCTGATCGTCAAGTCCGTCGCGGCCGGTGCCCCGGCGGAGGGCAGGCTGCACGCCGGCGACCAGATCGTCGCCGTCGGCGGCACCCCGGTGACCACCCCCGAGGACGTCGCCAACGCCGTCACCAAGCACAAGCCGGGCGAGCCGGTGGTGTTCACCGTCGTCCCGCGGGTCAAGGACGCCAACGGCGCCAAGGCCGACCCGGCCAGCCGCACCGATGTCACCGTCGTCACCATGCGGGCCGGGGACGCCGACCCGACGCTCAAGCCGGACCGCGCCGACTCGGCGATGGTCGGCATCGTGGCCGGGATCCGGCACACCTACCCGTTCCAGATCGACATCGGCCTGCAGGACGTCGGCGGCCCGAGCGCCGGTCTGATGTTCTCGCTCGGCATCATCGACAAGCTGACGCCCGAGGACCTCACGGCGGGCAAGTTCGTCGCCGGCACCGGCACCATCACCGACGACGGCAAGGTCGGCCCGATCGGCGGCATATCGATGAAGCTGATCGCCGCCCGCGACGCCGGGGCCGAGTACTTCTTCACCCCGGCCGCCAATTGCGCCGAGGCGAGCAAGGACACCCCGTCCGGGCTGACCCTGATCAAGGCCGAGACGCTGGACGGCGCGCTGAAGTCGCTGGAGCAGGTCCGCTCCGGGCAGACCGCCGCGCTGCCGTCCTGCACCGGGTAGCGCCGGCGCCGCCGGACCCGGCGACCGCCCGCGGGGTGAGCGGCGGCGGCCGGCCCCGGGGCGGACGGCACCCGGGGCCGACCGGCGTCACCGCCGGAACGGCGCCACCGGGTGGAAAGGCCCGGTCAGGAGAAGGTCGCCAGCAGTGCCTTGGTCAGGCCCGGCACCAGGTCGGGGCCGGTCAGCACCTCGCGGGCGGTGTCCTTGGAGCGCAGCCGCAGGGCGATCTCCTTCTTGCCGTTGCGCAGCACGGCGGCGGTGATCCGCACCTCCTCGCGCTTGGGGTGGTTGGCCACCCAGTCGGCGAGCTGGGAGTCGCTGGCGTTGCGCGGGCGGGACTGCTCGGCGCCCGGCGGAAGCATCAGCCGCTCCACCACCAGGGCGCAGCCGGCCACCGCGTCCGGCCAGGCGATGGTGCCGAGGAACTTGTCCAGCTCCATGCCGGCCGGCAGTTCGTCCTGCTCGACCGGGGTGAGACCGGGCTCGTCGCTGTCGGCGAGGCCGAGCTGCTTGGCGACCCGGGGGTCGGCCTTGCGCAGCGCGGCGCTGTCCACGAGGGCGAACAGCCGGGCCGGGAGGTCCCAGCCGAGGGTGGCGGCGTACTCGTCGATCTCCAGCGCGGCCCGGGTGAGCGGGGTAGCGGCCGGGAGGCTGGAGACGTCGTCGGGGGAAGGGGAGACATCGGACATGTCCCAATCCTCACACGCCGGGCGGCCGGGGCGGTGCCACACACGGACGGCCGACCACGGCGGGCGGTTGTAGTAACCGTCTGCTAACGGTGGGAACTCGGCTAAAGCCTGGTTAAGTTGCACTGACGACCGAACCTATTCCAGACGACACAGCTGAGGTGCCACCGTGGTATTCCAGATGCCGGAACGCTCAGGGCCGGGTTTCCGGCGCAGGGTAGGCCCGCCCTCCCGGCGCGCGCGGGTCGCCCTGCTGACCCTGGGCGTGCTCGCGGTGCTCTTCCTGTTGTTCGTCATGTTCGCCGGGTTCTGGACGGACTGGCTCTGGTTCAAGTCCGTCCACTACTCCTCGGTGTTCACCACCCAGCTCTGGACGAAGGTGGGGCTGTTCGCCGTCTTCGGCCTGCTGATGGCGCTGATCGTGGGCGCCAACATCTGGCTGGCGCACCGGCTGCGGCCGCCGCTGTCGGCGATGTCGGTGGAGCAGCAGAGCCTGGACCGCTACCGGGCGGGGCTGGCGCCGTTCAAGCGCTGGGCGCTGATCGGGCTCTCGCTGGTGATCGGCCTGGTGGCCGGTGCGGCCGCGTCCGGCCAGTGGCGGACCTGGCTGCTGTGGACCAACGGGACGTCCTTCGGCGTCAAGGACGCGCAGTTCAACCTGGACGTCTCCTTCTACGCCTTCGAGCTCCCCTTCTACGAGTTCCTGCTCGGTTTCGCGTTCAGCGCGGTGATCGTCTCGCTGCTGGCGTCGGTGCTGGTGCACTACCTGTACGGCGGGCTGCGGCTGCAGGGCCCGGGCCGCCGGGCCAGCGCCGGGGCGCAGGGCCACCTGGCGGTGCTGCTCGGCGTCTTCGTGCTGCTGAAGGCCGTGGCGTACTGGCTGGACCGGTACGCGCTGGCGGTCAAGACCGGCGGGTACAAGGGGGTGTCCGGCTGGACGGGCCTGCGCTACGTGGACGCCAACGCGTTCCTGCCGGCCAAGACCATCCTGTTCTTCGTCGCGATCATCTGCGCGGTGCTGTTCTTCCTGACCCCGATCCGCCGCACCTGGGCGCCGGCCCTGATCGGCCTCGGCCTGATGGTGCTGTCGGCGGTGCTGATCGGCGGGGTGTACCCGGCGATCGTGCAGCAGTTCCAGGTCAAGCCGAACGAGCAGGCCAAGGAGACGCCGTACATCCAGAAGAACATCGACGCGACGCGGCAGGCGTACGGGATCGCGGACAGCCAGACCACCCCGTACACCCCGCAGGGCTCGACCACGGCGGACGCGCTCAAGCCGGACGCGCAGACCATCGCGGACATCCGCCTGATCGACCCGAACGTGGTCTCGCCGACCTTCCAGTCGATCGAGCAGCAGCGCTCGTACTACGCCTTCCCGTCCACCCTGGACGTGGACCGCTACGGCAAGGGCGCGGGCGCCCAGGACACCGTGATCGGCCTGCGTGAGCTGGACCTCAACGGGGTGCAGCGGAACTGGATCAACGACCACTTCAAGTACACCCACGGCTACGGCGCGGTCGTCGCCAAGGGCAACCAGGTCAACGACAAGGGCCAGCCGGTCTTCACCGAGTCGGGCCTGCCGGCCACCGGTTCGCTGGGCGACTACCAGCAGCGGATCTACTACGGCGAGAAGACCAGCACGTACTCGATCGTCGGCGGCGCCAACAAGGAGATCGACTACACCACCGACTCCGGCGAGAACAAGGAGTACACCTACACCGCGGGCAGCGGGGTCTCGCTGGACAACCCGATCACCCGGGCCGCCTACGCGGTGAAGTTCGCCGAGCCGCAGATCCTCTACGCGGGCGCGATCAGCGACGGCGCCAAGGTGATCTACGACCGCACCCCCAAGGAGCGGGTCGAGAAGGTCGCGCCGTGGCTGTCCATCGACGCCGACCCGTACCCGGTGGTGCAGCCGGGCCCCGACGGCCAGCCGGGCCGGGTGGTCTGGGTGCTGGACGGCTACACCACCTCCGACGGCTACCCGTTCTCGTCCAAGACGACGCTGGGCACCGCCACCAAGGACTCGCTGACCAACCAGCGCGGTGAGCTGCTGACCGTCGCCAACCAGGTCAACTACATCCGCAACTCGGTCAAGGCCACCGTGGACGCGTACACCGGCGAGGTGACGCTGTACCAGTGGGACGAGAACGACCCGGTGCTGAAGACCTGGATGAAGGCGTTCCCGGACACCGTCAAGGCCAAGGCCGACATCCCGGGCACGCTGATGCCGCACCTGCGCTACCCGCAGGACATGTTCAAGGTGCAGCGCGACCTGCTCGGCCAGTACCACGTGACGGACGCCAACTCGTTCTTCAATGGCAGCGACATCTGGCAGGTCCCGGTGGACCCGACCAGCGACACCAAGCAGGTCCAGCCGCCGTACTACCTGACGGTGCGGATGCCGGACCCGGCGGTCACCTCGGCGAGCTTCTCGCTGACCACCACCTTCGTGCCGAACAGCCGGGACAACCTGGCGGCCTTCATGGCGGTCAGCGCCGACCCGGGGCCGGACTACGGGAAGATCCGGATCCTCAAGGTGCCGGGGGACAGCAAGACGCTCGGCCCCAACCTGGTGCAGTCGCAGTTCAACTCCCGCCAGGAGGTGGCCCAGCAGATCACCCTGCTGAAGAGCGGCGGCGACTCGGAGCTGGAGTACGGCAACCTGCTGACCCTGCCGGTCGGCGGCGGGCTGCTCAACGTCGAGCCGGTCTACGTGCGCGGACGCGGTGCCAAGTACCCGACGCTGCAGAAGGTCCTCGCGGTGTACGGGAACGACAACGTGGCGTTCGAGAACACCCTGGAGGAGGCGCTGAAGAAGGTCTTCGCCGGCGTGGCCCCCGCGACCACGCCCACCGTGCCGAGCAACCCCACCACCCCGACCACCCCGACCACCCCGGGGACGCCGACCTCGCCGACCCAGCCGCCGAGCGCCGGTACCGGCACCTCGCCCGAGCTGCAGAAGGCCTGGGCGGACGTCGAGAAGGCGTACAACGACAGCCAGAGCGCGTTCAAGAACGGCGACTGGGCGGCCTACGGCCAGGCCCAGAAGGCGCTCGGCGAGGCGATCAAGGCGGCCCAGGAGGCCCAGCAGAAGGCGGGCGGCACTCCTGCCGCCTCGCCCACGGCGGCGGCCCCGACGGCGGCCCCGACGACCCCGGCCCAGAGCCCCGCGCCGAGCGCGAGCCCCTGAGCTGGGAGAACCGATTCCTGTTCCACCCCGCACCCGTGCTAGAGTTCAACTACCGACGCGGGGTGGAGCAGCTCGGTAGCTCGCTGGGCTCATAACCCAGAGGTCGCAGGTTCAAATCCTGTCCCCGCTACTCAGTAGCAGCAAGAGGCCCGGAGGATCATCCTCCGGGCCTCTTGCGTTTCCGTCCGGGGGCGGCCCGGCCCGCTCCGGTACTATCGACCGTTGCGAACATCGGGGTTTGTGGCATCGGAGTGTCGGGAAATCGACAAAGCGCCGAAGCAATTCCGTCGGCTTCGGGTCCGCCCCGCCGAAATCGGCCGGGGCAGGTGTACGCGGGTTGCGGGTGATGCGACGATGGGACACACGGGGGACGTTGCACGGCTGCTGACCGGCCGTCGGATCCGGCAGGCCCCCTGGGGGTCCCCCTGGCCGAAGGCCGGGGGAGGATGCCGCGGCACTCTGGGGGAGCGGGAGTCGGCATGAGGCTGATCGGCAGGAACGGACCAGGAGCCAAGCCCGCAGCGACCACCGAGGCGGACACCGACGCCTGGGCGGAGAGCCCCGAGCGCCACCCCGGAGCCCTGCCCGCCCAGCGCACCAGCGGACTGACCGAGCGCCGGCCCTCCGACGGCTACGGCCCGGACAGCCTGGTGCACGTCTCCGCCCGTCAGTTCGCCGCCGCCATCGGCCCGTACGGCTCCCTCGCCGAGGGCGGGGCGGAGCAGGGCGGGCAACCCGGCACCGACCCGGCCGGCTTCGACTCCGCCAGCTTCGAGACCGCCCTGGCCGCCCGCGAGCAGGCCGCCCTGGAGTCCCGGCACCGCCAGGCCGCCGACGACGGCGACCCGGACGCCGCCGGCCGGCTCGGCACGCTGCTGCTGCGCCGCGGCGAGCTGGAGGACGCCGAGCCGTACCTGCGCAGCGCCGCCGCCGCCGGGCTGCGCGCCGCCGCCAACAACCTCGGCGTGCTGCTGCACCAGCAGGGCCACCGGGCCGAGGCCGCCCAGTGGTGGCGGCAGGCCGCGGTGGCCGGCAGCGCACCGGCCGCCCACGCGCTCGGCCTCCAGCTGCGCGACCAGGGCGAGGAGGAGGCCGCCGAGTACTGGCTGCACTTCGCCGCCGACCACGGCCACCCGCTCGGGGCCTACGCGCTGGGCGACCTGATGGAGCACCGGCGCGACGTGCGGGCCGAGCGCTGGTTCAAGGTGTCCGCCGACGCCGGGCACCGGGAGGCCGCCTACCGGCTGGCCCGGATGCGCGAGGCCGCCGGGGACAAGGAGACCGCCGAGACCTGGTACCGCACCGCCGCGGCGCGCAGCCACGCCCGCGCGGCGCTGCGCCTCGGCGTGCTGCTGGAGGAGCGGGCCCGGACCGACCAGTCGCTGCTGGAGGAGGCCGCCCGCTGGTACCGGCAGTCGGCGCAGAACGGCGAGCCGCGGGCCGCCTGCGCGCTGGGCTTCCTGCTGCGCGACTCCGGGGACCCGGCCGCCGCGGCCGACTGGTGGCAGGAGGCCGCCGAGGCCGGGGACGGCAACGCCGCCAACGCGCTGGGCGCGCTGCACGCCGGCCGGGGCGAGGCCGCGGAGGCCGAGCGCTGGTACCGCAGCGCGCTGGACGCGGGGGACCAGAACGGGGCCTTCAACCTCGGCCTGCTCTGCGCCGGCGCCGGCCGCGACCAGCAGGCCGAGCAGTGGTACCGCCGCGCCGCGTACGCCGGGCACCGGGAGGCCTGCAACGCGCTGGCCGTCGTGCTGCTCCAGCGCGGCGACGAGTCGGGCGCCGAGCCGTGGTTCTCCAAGGCCGCCGAGGCCGGCAGCGTGGACGGCGCCTTCAACCTGGGCGTCCTGCACGCCGGTCGCGGCGAGCACCGGCAGGCGCAGGAGTGGTACGCGCGCGCCGCCGCCGAGGGGCACGGCGAGGCGGCGCTCCAGCTGGCGGTCGTCCAGGAGCAGCGCGGCAACCTGGCGGGCGCCCTGGAGCGCTACCGGCAGGCGGCGGCGGGCGGTTCGGCGGAGGGCGCGTTCCGGCTGGCCTCGGTGCTGGACCGGCGCGGGGACGCGGACGCGGAGGCCGAGCACTGGTACGCGATCGCGGCGGACGCCGGGCACCGGCGGGCCCAGGTGCGGATGGGCGTGCGGGCGGCCGAGCGCGGCGCGCTGGAGATCGCGGAGAGCTGGTACCGGCGGGCGGCGGAGGCGGGCAGCCGCAGCGCCGCGTTCAACCTGGGGCTGCTGCTGGCCCGCCAGGACAGCGAGGCCGAGGCGATGCTCTGGTACACCCGGGCCGCGGACGCCGGGCACGGGCGGGCGGCGCTGCGGCTGGCCCTGCTGGCGCTGCGGCGCGGCGAGCCGGTCCAGGCGGAGAACTGGTGCCGGCGGGCGATCGACTACGGCCCGGCCGAGGTCGCGGAGCGTGCGGGGCGCCTGCTGGGCGCGCTGCACGCCGAGTTGAGCGCGTAGCCGTCGGGCCCGAGTCGAGCGCGTAGCGCTCAGGGGCCGTTCGTACAGTCCGGACAGAGACCGCGGTAGGTGATCTCGGCTCCGGAGAGCACGAAGCCGAAGCGCTCGGCGGCGGGCAGCGCGGCCAGCGGGTCGCCCTGCGGGTGGACGTCGCGGATGGCGCCGCAGCCGGAGCACACCAGGTGCTGGTGGGCGTGGTGCGCGTTGGGGTCGTAGCGCTTGGCGCGGCCGTCGGTGGCGACCTCCAGCACCTCGCCGAGGCAGACCAGCTCGCCCAGCGTGTTGTAGACCGTCGCGCGGCTGATCTCGGGGAGCCGTTCGACGGCGCGGGCGTGCACCTCCTCGGCCGTCAGGTGGACGTGCTCACCGTCGAGGACCTCGGCAACGACCCGGCGCTGCGAGGTCAGCCGCCACCCACGTCCGCGAAGTCGCTCCAGCAGATCACTCATGGGTACAGGGTAAGTGACGCTCCGGACCTGGTTCCAGTATTGACTTAGACAGAGTCCAAGTTAGGATCGGTTCATCACGACCGGATCACGCGGAGGCACCCTCTTATGACCACTCAGGACGAGCTGCGCCCCACCCTCACCACGGAGGCGGGTGCCCCCGTCGCCGACAACCAGAACACCGAGACCGCCGGTGTCGGCGGTCCGGCGCTGATCCAGGACCAGCAGCTGTTCGAGAAGCTCGCGCACTTCAACCGCGAGCGGATCCCGGAGCGCGTGGTGCACGCCCGCGGCGCCGCCGCGTACGGGACCTTCACGGTGACCGCCGACGTCTCCGCCTACACCCGGGCGCACTTCCTCTCCGAGGTCGGCCGGCAGACCGAGACCTTCCTGCGGTTCTCCACCGTGGCCGGCAACCTCGGCTCCGCCGACGCCGTCCGCGACCCGCGCGGTTTCGCGCTGAAGTTCTACACCGAGGAGGGCAACTACGACCTCGTCGGCAACAACACCCCGGTGTTCTTCATCAAGGACGCCACCAAGTTCCCGGACTTCATCCACACCCAGAAGCGGGACCCGTACACCGGCTCGCAGGAGGCGGACAACGTCTGGGACTTCTGGGGCCTGTCGCCCGAGTCGACCCACCAGGTGACCTGGCTGTTCGGCGACCGCGGCATCCCGGCCTCCTACCGCCACCTCAACGGCTACGGCTCGCACACCTACCAGTGGCAGAACGAGGCCGGCGAGTACTTCTGGGTCAAGTACCACTTCAAGACCGACCAGGGCATCAGGAACCTGACGGCCGAGGAGGCGGCGAAGCTCGCCGGCGAGGACCCGGACAGCCACCAGCGCGACCTGCGCGAGTCCATCGAGCGCGGCGAGTTCCCGACCTGGACGGTGCAGGTCCAGATCATGCCGGCGGCGGACGCGGCCGGGTACCGCTTCAACCCCTTCGACCTGACCAAGGTCTGGCCGCACGCGGACTACCCGCCGATCGAGATCGGCCGGCTGGAGCTCAACCGCAACCCGGAGAACGTCTTCGCCGAGGTCGAGCAGTCGATCTTCTCCCCGGCGCACTTCGTGCCCGGCATCGGCCCGTCCCCGGACAAGATGCTGCAGGGCCGGCTGTTCGCCTACGCGGACGCCCACCGCTACCGCGTCGGCATCAACGCCGACCACCTGCCGGTGAACCGCCCGCACGCCACCGAGGCGCGCACCAACAGCCGGGACGGCCACCTGTACGACGGCCGCCACGGCCGCAGCAAGAACTACGAGCCGAACAGCTTCGGCGGCGCGGTGCAGACCAACCGCCCGCTGTGGGCCGCCACGGCCGTCACCGGTGCCACCGGCACCCACGAGGCGCCCTCGCACCGCGAGGACGACGACTTCGTGCAGGCCGGCACCCTGTACCGGCTGTTCTCCGAGGACGAGAAGCAGCGGCTGATCACCAACCTGGCCGGCTTCATCGCCAAGGTCTCGGCCGACCGCGACGACATCGTCGAGCGGGCGGTGGAGAACTTCCGCAAGGCGGACGCCGACTACGGCCGGCGCCTGGAGGCGGCGGTGCGGGAGCTGCGCAAGCAGAAGTGACGCCGCCAGAGGTGACGCCGTATCCCCGATGAGCCGCGGGCCCGTCCCGACCGGAAAGCCGGTCGGAACGGGCCCGCACCCATGGGTGGAGAGGGGGTCAGACGCTGAGGCGGCGCAGGGCCTCGTCGTGCAGCAGGCCGTTGGAGGCGACCGCGTCGGCGCCGCCGGGGCCGGGGACGCCGTCCAGACCGGTGAAGCGGCCGCCGGCCTCCTCGACGATGACGCAGTTGGCGGCCATGTCCCAGAGCGACAGCTCGGGCTCGGCGGCGATCTCCACCGCGCCCTCGGCGACCATCATGTAGGACCAGAAGTCCCCGTAGGCGCGGGTGCGCCAGCAGGCCCGGGTGAGGTCCAGGAACGGGTCGAGACGGCCGCGGTCCTCCCAGCCGGAGAGCGAGGAGTAGGAGAACGAGGCGTCCTCGATCCGGGAGACCCCGGAGACGTGGATCCGGCTCGCCTTGGCCAGGCTGCGGCCGGCGAACGCGCCGAGGTCCTTGGCGGCCCACCAGCGGCGGTTCAGCGCGGGGGCGGAGACGATGCCGACCACCGGGCGCTCCACGCCGTCCGGGCCGTCCTCCAGCAGCGCGATCAGGGTGGCCCAGACCGGTACGCCGCGGATGTAGTTCTTGGTGCCGTCGATCGGGTCGATCACCCAGCGGCGCGGGCCGGAGCCCTGCAGGCCGAACTCCTCGCCGAGCACCGCGTCGCGCGGGCGGGCCCGCTGGAGGACCCCGCGCACGTGCTCCTCGGCGGCCTTGTCGGCGTCGCTGACCGGGGTCAGGTCGGGCTTGGTCTCGATCTTCAGGTCGAGGGCGCGGAAGCGCTCCAGAGTGATCGAGTCGGCCGAGTCGGCGAGGACGTGGGCGAGTCGGAGGTCGTCGTGGTAATCGGCCATGGTCGGAACCCTAGCGAGCCGTACCCGATCGGGACAGTCGGGCTCGCGGAGCGGACGGCTCCGACCGAACACGCGACGTATCCCCCGCCCCGGAAGCCCGCCCCGCCACGCCTGGGAGTCCCGCCCCGAGCCGAAGGGCCGCGCCGGTGCCGAAAGGGAGAAGCGAGGACGCCCCGAGGAACGAGGGGCGTCGGAGCGCCGACCGTCGGCGCCGGGTTCGAGCGGCCCGGAGGCGAGCGGGCGACAGATCAGCTCAGTGCGCCGAGCCGCTCAGCTGGAGTCCGATCACCCCGGCGATCACCAGGGAGATCGAGACCAGCTTGAGCACCGAGGTGGTCTCCTCCAGGAAGACCATGCCGTAGATCGCCGTGCCGGCCGCGCCGATCCCGGTCCACACCGCGTAGGCCGGGCCGACCGGCAGGGTCTTCAGGGAGAGGGTGAGCAGGCCGAAGCTGCTGAGGGCGAACACGCAGAAGCTGATGGTGGGCCAGAGCTTGGTGAAGCCGTCGCTGAGCTTGAGGTTGATCGCGAAGCCGGTCTCCAGCAGGCCGGCCAGGATCACCAGGGCCCATGCCATCGCGTGCTCTCCCTGTCGATCGAGGTGTCGGACCGCGATCCGGCCCGACTTTCCTATGATCACCAGGCCTGGCCGGTCCGACACCTCGAACGCTTGGAAAACAAGCGGCGCGGCGCGCCGTCAGTCCCCCTCGCGGGTCTCCTTGCTGGCCAGCAGCCGGCGCAGCGAGTAGAGCCGGGCGGCCTCGGCGTGGCCGTCCGCCACCCAGGCGTCCAGCGCGCAGTCCGGCTCGTCGTGGCTGCACGCGCGGGGGCAGTCGGCGGTGCCGGGCTCCAGATCGGGGAAGGCCAGGATGACCCGGGAGGGGTCGATGTGCGAGAGGCCGAAGGAGCGGAAGCCCGGGGTGTCGATCACCCAGCCCGGGTCGAGCGCCTTCTTCGAGCCCGGCTTGGCCCCGGGGGGAGGCGGCAGCCGCAGCGCCAGCGCCGAGACGGTGGTGTGCCGGCCGCGGCCGGTCACCGCGTTGACCACCCCGGTGGTCCGCTGGTGCAGCGGCACGAGGGCGTTGACCAGGGTGGTCTTCCCGACGCCGGAGTGCCCGATGAACACCGTCGAGAGCCCGCGCAGGTGCGCCCGGACGGCCTCGGCGCCCTCGGTGGCCAGCTCGTCCCGCCGGGTCACCACGTAGTTGATGCCGAGCGGGGCGTACGACTCCAGCAGCGGCCCGGCCGCGGCCAGGTCGGACTTGGTGAGCACCAGCAGCGGCTCCATGCCCGCGTCGTAGGCGGCCACCAGGCAGCGGTCGATCAGCCGGGGCCGGGGCTCCGGGTCGGCGAGCGCGGTGACGATGGCCAGCTGCTGCGCGTTGGCGACGACGATCCGCTCGTACGGGTCGTCGTCGTCCGCGGTGCGGCGCAGCACCGAGGTGCGCTCCTCGACCCGGACGATCCGGGCCAGGGTGTCGGCGTCCCCCGAGAGGTCGCCGACGATGTTGACGATGTCGCCGACGACGACGCCCTTGCGGCCCAGCTCGCGGGCCTTCATGGCGACGATCTCGCGTTCCTGCCGGGTGCCCGCGTCGAGCAGGCAGGTCAGCCGGCCGCGGTCGACGGTGAGGACCATCGCCTCGGCGGCGTCGTCGTGTTTGGGCCGGATCCGGGTCCGCGGCCGGGAGCCGCGGCGTGCGGGGCGGTTGCGGATGTCGTCCTCGTCGGCGTCCTTGCCGTAGCGGCGCATGTGCTCAGTCTCCGCTCAGCCGCCCGCCACCGCTTCGCCGAGCAGGTCCGCCCACATGATCGGGAAGTCGGGCAGGGTCTTGGCGGTGGTGGCCACGTTCTCCACCTGGACGCCCTCGACGGCCAGGCCGATCACCGCGGCGGCGGTGGCCAGGCGGTGGTCCTCGTAGGTGTGGAAGACGCCGCCGTGCAGCGGGCGCGGGCGGATCCGCAGGCCGTCCTCGGTCTCGGTGACATCGCCGCCGAGGTCGTTGATCTCCTTGGCGAGCGCGGCCAGCCGGTCGGTCTCGTGCAGCCGCAGGTGGGCGATGCCGTACAGGTGGGACTCGGAGTCGGCCAGTGCGGCGACGGCGGCGATCACCGGGGTCAGCTCGCCGACGTCGTGCAGGTCCGCCTCGATGCCGTGGATCCGGCCGGTGCCGGTGAACTGCAGGCCCTCGTCGGTGAACTCGCAGACGCCGCCCATCTGCGTGTAGATGTCGCGCAGCTGGTCGCCGGGCTGGGAGGTGTGCCGGGGCCAGTCGCGGACGGTGACCCGGCCGCCGGTGACCAGCGCGGCGGCGAAGAACGGCGCGGCGTTGGAGAGGTCGGGCTCGACCACCATGTCGCGGCCCAGCAGGGCGCCGGGGGTGACCCGCCAGACGTCCTTCTCGCCGCCGTCCTCGGGGGCGTCGACCTGGACCCCGGCCAGGCGCAGCATCTCCACCGTCATCCGGATGTGCGGGAGGGAGGGGACGGGGCCGCCGACGTGGCGGACCTCGACGCCCTGGTTGTAGCGGGCGCCGGAGAGCAGCAGGGCGGAGACGAACTGCGAGGAGGAGGAGGCGTCCAGCTCGACCGGGCCGCCGTCCAGCGCGCCGGTGCCGTGCACGGTGAGCGGGAAGGCGCCGCGGCCGCCGTCGTCGATCCGGCCGCCGAGCGCGCGCAGGGCGTTGATCACGCCGTGCTGCGGGCGCTCGTAGCTGCGCGGGTCGCCGTCGAAGTGGACCGGGCCGTCGGCGAGGACGGCGAGCGGGGGCAGGAAGCGCATGACCGTGCCGGCGTTGCCGACGTCGATGGAGGCGGGGCCGAGCAGGGCGGGCGCGGGGATGACCCGCCAGGCCTCGCCGCCGCCGGTGCCGCCGGCGTCGTTGTTGACCCGCTCCTCGATGCCGACGCCGAGGGCGCGCAGGCCGTCGGCCATCAGCTGGGAGTCGCGGCTGCGCAGGGGGCGCCGTACCCAGCCGGGCTCGCCGGCGAGGGCGGCCAGCACCAGGGCCCGGTTGGTGACCGACTTGGAGCCGGGGATGGTGACGGTGGCGTCAACGGGGGTGGTCGCGACGGGGGCGGGCCACAGGGTCTCGGTCATGGGGCAAGTTTAGGGGCCGTACGGGAACTGTCCCCGCCCGTGGCCGGATGACGGGACGGCCCCGCGGTCACATCGGCCGGAGCAGCCAGTTCGCGCCGAGGGCCAGGCAGGCCAGGGCGGTCACCAGGAACAGCGCCACCCAGGCGAGGCCGGGGATGCCGGTGATCCGGGCCAGCTGGTCGGCGTCGGAGTCGCGGGCCTGGCCGCGGCGGCGCTGGTGCTGGAGCTCGACCACCGGGCGGACGCCGCCGAACAGCAGGAACCAGCTGCCGAGGTAGGCGAAGGCGGCCTGGACCTCGGCGGTGCCGAACCAGGAGACCAGCAGGAAGGCGGAGCCGGCCAGCAGGACGGAGAGGAGGCCGAAGGCGTTGCGGATCCGGACCAGCAGGGCCAGCAGCAGGGCGATGGCCAGCCAGAGCAGCAGGGTGATCCGGCCCCCGGCGAGCAGGGCGGCGCCGCCGAGGCCGAGCAGCGCGGGGGTGGTGTAGCCGGCGGCGGCGGTGAGCACCATGCCGGGGCCGGTGGGGCGGCCGTAGGAGAGGGTCAGGCCGGAGGTGTCGGAGTGCAGCCGGATGCCGGCCAGCCTGCGGCGGGTGAGGCGGGCGGCCAGGCCGTGGCCGCCCTCGTGGGCGATGGTCACGGCGTTGCGGCTGAACCGCCACAGCGGCCGGGCCAGCACGGCCAGCAGTGCGGCGGCGCCGGTGGCCAGGACCAGCCAGCCGGGCGGGGCGGGCTGGGTGCCGGTGACGCGGTCCCACACCTCGCCGATGCTCTGGGTGTCCATGTGTGCGCTCCCTGCCTGCGGTCCGGCGGCCGAGGTGGCAGCCTCCCATGCGGGGACGGCCGGGCGGCCGCGGGGGGTTCGCTCCGCGGGATGAGGAAACGGTGAGAGTGCGGTGCATGGCAAGCTGACGGCATGTGCGGTCGCTTCGCCTCCAGCAGGAGGCCCGAGGACATCGTCGAGCTCTTCGGCGTCCGGCAGTGGGACCCGGCCGAGACGCTGGCGCCCAGCTGGAACGTCGCCCCGACCGAGAGCGCCTTCGTGGTGCTGGACCGGGTGCCCAAGGGGGGCTCGCGGCCGGTGCGCCAGCTGCGGGTGCTGCGCTGGGGCCTGGTGCCGCAGTGGTCGAGGTCCGCCGAGACGGCGGTGAAGATGATCAACGCCCGGTCGGACACGGTGCACGAGAAGCCCTCGTACCGCCAGGCCTTCGCCTCCCGGCGGTGCATCCTGCCGGTCGACGGCTACTACGAGTGGCAGACGGTGCCGGGCGAGCGCGGCAAGCCCCGCAAGAAGCCGTTCTTCGTCTCCCGGGCGGACGGCGCCCCGCTGGCGCTGGCCGGGCTGTACGAGTTCTGGCGCGACCGGACGGTGCCGGCCGGGCACCCGGAGGCGTGGCTGGTCACCTTCACCATCGTCACCACCGAGGCGGAGGAGCTGCTCGCCCCGATCCACGAGCGGATGCCGCTCTTCCTCGCCCCGGGCTCCTTCGACGACTGGCTCGACCCGGGTGCGGTCGACCCGGAGGAGGTGCGCCGGCTGCTGATACCGCCGCCGCCCGGCGCGCTGCTGGCCACCCCGGTCTCGCCGGCCGTCGGCAGCATCCGCAACAACAGCCCCGAACTGACCCGGCCGTGGACCGAGGTCGAGCACGAGACCACGCTTTTCTGAACCGGGAGCCCCGCACGATGACCACCGAACTCCTCTCCACCCCCGCCGGGGACGCCCGGATCACCTGGCACCGGGCGGGTGCCCCGACGGCGGTGCTGGCGCTGGGGCACGGCGCGGGCGGCGGGATCGAGGCCAGGGACCTCGTCGCGCTGGCGGCCGCGCTGCCGCCGCTGGGGTTCACCGTGGCGCTGGTCGAGCAGCCGTGGCGGGTGGCGGGCAAGCGGCTCGGGCCGGCGCCGAAGGCCCTGGACGCGGCGTGGACGCCGGTCGCCGAGCGGCTGGCCGGGGACGGTCTGCCGCTGGTGGTCGGCGGGCGCAGCGCCGGGGCCCGGGTGGCCTGCCGGACGGGCGCGGCCACCGGTGCGGCGGGGGTGGTGGCGCTGGCGTTCCCGCTGCACCCTCCGGGCCGGCCGGAGAAGAGCCGGGCGCAGGAGCTGCTGGAGTCGGGCCTGCCGACGCTGGTGGTGCAGAGCGTGGCCGATCCGTTCGGCGGCCCGGCGGAGTTCCCTGAGCTTCCGGCCGGGCACGAGCTGGTGTCGGTGCCGTACGGCGGCCACGGGTTCGACGTGCCCAAGCGGGCGCCGGTGGGGCAGGACGAGGTGCTGGAGCTGATCACCGGGGCGGTCGGCGGCTGGCTGTCCGGGCTGCTCGGGGCCGCTGCCGGTGGTGCGTGAGCGGGCTGTCGCTGTTCGCTCACCCGTGCGAGTGAATCAAGGGGGTGGGGCGGGAATGCGGGCGCCCTCGGCATGGTTGACACCCTCGTCAGCTTGAGTCCCGAGGTGGAAGGCAGCACAGATGGGTTCGATCGCGTGCCCCGAGCGGCCGGAGGAGCGCGAGGCCGCCACGGCCTTCACCCCTGCATGGTCGGAGTGGATTGCCGCGGGCGAGAAGCCCGTCAGCCCGATATCCTCCATTTCGGGGCGGCCCGCCGTGGGGCGCCATGCCGAGGAGGTGGGTCCGGTCGTCGGGACCGAGCACGAGGCCGAGCCGGGCAGGGGCCCGGGCGAGAGCCTGCCCACGGGCGAGGCGCTCACCGGTGAGGAGCTGGCCGAGGCGATCGGTGAGGACACCTTCCGGGTGTCGGCGGAGGAGAGCGAGGAGGCCCGGCGGGAGCGCTTCGAGCGCGACGCCCTGGGCTACCTGGATCCGATGTACTCGGCGGCGCTGCGGATGACCCGCAACCCGGCCGATGCGGAGGACTTGCTCCAGGAGGCGTTCGCCAAGGCGTACGCGTCCTTCCACCAGTTCCGTGAGGGCACCAACCTCAAGGCCTGGCTGTACCGCATCCTCACCAACACGTTCATCAACTCGTACCGCAAGAAGCAGCGGGAGCCCCAGCGCACCGCCGCCGAGGAGATCGAGGACTGGCAGCTGGCCCGGGCCGAGTCGCACATGTCGACCGGTCTGCGCTCGGCGGAGACCCAGGCGCTCGACCACCTCCCGGACAGCGACGTGAAGGACGCCCTCCAGGCCATTCCGGAGGAATTCCGTATCGCCGTCTATCTCGCGGACGTAGAGGGCTTTGCGTACAAGGAGATCGCGGACATCATGGGTACTCCCATCGGTACGGTGATGTCCCGGCTGCACCGCGGCCGTCGTCAGCTGCGCGGCATGCTGGAGGATTACGCCCGTGAGCGCGGGCTCGTCCCGGCCGGCAGCGGGGCAGGGCAGGAAGCGAAGGGCTCGGGCTCATGAGCTGCGGCGATCCGCACGACACCGAGTGTGGCGAGGTCCTCGACCACCTCTATGAATTCCTCGACAACGAGATGGCCGAGGGCGACTACGACAAGTTGCGGGTGCACTTCGAGGAGTGCTCGCCGTGCCTGGAGAAGTACGGGCTGGAGCAGGCGATCAAGGCGCTGATCAAGCGCTGCTGCGGGTGCGACGACACCCCGGCCGACCTGCGCGGCAAGGTGCTGGCCAGGATCGACTCGATCCGTGCCGGGCAGCGTTCCGGCGAGGCGGTGGTGATCGCCGTCGACGCCACGGCGGACGTCCACACCGCCGTACCGCCGAAGGCCCCCGCCGAGGCGGCGGCCCGGCCGGTGGGCGCGTCCGTCGAGGCCGGCGCTCCGGCGGAGTGAGCGGCGGCCCGCCGATCGGCGGGCGGACGCGTGTTCGCACCGGATGCGGCGGATTGGCCGGATCCGGTGGCCCCGCCGCACCGGGCGGATCGGCCGGACAGGCCTGACACCTCGCATTCCACGGATACGTGAATACCCGGCCCCGGGAGCATGCGCTCCCGGGGCCGCTCCCTTTCTGCTCGCATGCGCCGTCACTCGTTCGAGTGAGTTGGTAATGCGCCAGCTGCGGCATTCCGCGATCATGCGTCCCTGCACCGGAGCGGCGGCCTATCCTCCTGACGGACACTCACCGCCGGTCCGTCCGGCGCGCTGAGCGCAGAGCGGGCCAGGACGGCGGGGAGGTCGAGATCGCTACCGACAGTGGAGGCGCAGCCCTGCGGGAGGCCGCCGTGCGGTATCTGGTGGCCGTCCCGGTGGCGGCGGCCTGCTGCCTGCTGCCGCTGCTGTCCGACGCCGTCCCGCTCGGGGTGCCCCGCTGGCTGGGCGGACCGGTCGACTGGCCCAAGGTCGGCCTGCTGGCCTTTCTGCACGGCTGCTGGGAGTCGCTCGCCCAGGGCCTGCCCACGCCCTGCCTGCGACTGCTGCGGCTGGTGCTGCGCCGGCCGCTGCCCGAACGGGCCCCGGCCCGGCCCGGGGTGAACGCCTTCTTCCCGGTGCTCTTCGCCGGGGTGCTGATGCTGCCGCCCGCCGCCGCCGCGCTGGTGGCCGTCCCGGCCGCGCTGCTCGGCCACCCCGAGCCGTACTTCTGGTTGCGGCAGCTGTGGAACGGCGCGCAGCTCGCGCTCTGCGCGTTCGCCTCCTCGGTGGTGTTCCATCTGCTGTGCGGGCCGCAGTTGCTGCTGGGCTCGCGGTTCCCGGCCGCGCTGCTGCCCGCGCTGGCCGCCGTCGGTACGTTCTGCCTGGTCAACGGGGTGCTGGTGGGCGTGATGCTGGTGCTCGCCGAGGGACGGCGGCCCGGTGTGCTGCTGCGCGGGCCGGCCGCCGCGGTCGGGCTGCCGGTGCTGGTGCACGCGGCCGGCGGGCTGATGGTCGCGGTGCTCTGGCAGGGCCCGTACGGGGCCTTCGCGGCGCTGCTGGCACTGCTGCCGCTCTCCATCTCGGCGTGGGTGTTCGCCCAGGGCCACCGGGAGCGCGACGCCCACCAGGCCACCGTCCAGGCGCTGGTGCAGGCGGTCGAGATCAAGGACGCGTACACCCGCGGACACAGCGAACGGGTGGGCAGGGCCGCCGTACTGATCGCCGGTCAGCTGGGCATGGAGGCCGAGCGGCTGCGCACCCTGCGGTTCGCGGGCATCCTGCACGACGTCGGCAAGCTGGGCGTCGCCACCGAGCTGCTCCGCAGAAACGGTCCCCTCACCGAGGCCGAGCGACGGGCCGTGGAGGTCCACCCGGTGTACGGGTACGAGCTGGTGCGCGGGATCTCCTTCCTCGGCGAGGCGCACGCCGGGATCCTGCACCACCACGAGCGGATGGACGGCCGGGGCTATCCGAGCGGGCTGGTGGGGCAGCAGATCCCGGAGTTCGCCCGGATCATCTCGGTGGCCGACGCCTTCGACTCGATGACCTCGACCCGGTCCTACCGGCGCGGGCGGCCGGTCACCGAGGCCGTCGCCGAGCTGCAGCGCTGTTCGGGCAGCCAGTTCGACCCGGTGATGGTGGGGGCGCTGGTGGACGCGCTCGCCGTGCACGACTGGCAGCCGGTGCTGCCGCCGCCGCCCGGCGACTGCATCCGGGCGGTGCCGGACATCCCGCTCGGGGTGCCCGAGCCGGCCCGGGCGGCCCCGCGCCGGGTGCCGGCCCAGGGCGGGACCGGGCCGATGGCCGGTCAGCCGTGACCGGGGCGGGCGGGCCGGGCACGGTGCCGGTGTTCGGGACCGGACCGGGGGCGGTGCACGCCGGGGCGGTCGGGCTGTTCGCCGTGGCGGTCGGCGCGGTCGCGGTGCGCGGGGTGTCCCAGCCCGGCGTGGCGCTGGCCTTCGTCGTGCTGATCGCGCTCGGTGAGTGCGTCCGGATCACCCTCCCCGGCGATCGCGAGCAGGCGCCGATCGGGGCGGCCGGGGCGCTCGCCTACGCCCTGCTGGGGCCGCTGCGCGGGCTGCCGACGGCGCACGGGGTGCTCCAGGTGGTCGTGGTCGCGGGGGCGGGGATGCTGCTCTCGCTGCTCCCCGCGGCGCTGCTGCCCCGGGCGGGGCGGCACCGGCGGTGGCCGTGGAACGACCCGGCCCGGCGGGACACCGCGGCCCGGCGGCTGATCGGGGTGGGCTTCGCGGCGGTGCTCTTCCAGCCGCTCTACAACAGCGGCCTGGTCGACCGGTACTCGCCGGACGGCCCCGCGTACGGGGTGTTCCTGACCGTGGTGGCCGCGCTGGCGGCGCTGTGCGATGCCACGCTCGCCGCGCTGCTGCGGCGGGCGCGCAGCGGGCTGCGGTTCCCGGCGGCGCTGGAGGACGAGCTGCGCTCGCTGTTCGGGATCGGCTCGGCGATCGTCGCGACCGGGATGCTGGTCAGCCTCGCTGCGGGCGAGGTGGGGCTGTGGGCGCTGCCGCTGTTCTGCGCTCCGCTGCTGCTGGCCCAGGTGTCGTTCCGGCGGGCCGCCGCCGCCCGGGCCACCACCGGGCAGACCATCGCCAGCCTGGCCAAGGCCACCGAGGTAGCGGGCTACACCCCGCCGGGGCATGCCCGCCGGGTCGCCGACACGGCGTGCGCGCTGGGGCGCGAGCTGGGGCTGGGCACCCGTGAGCTCGCCCTGTTGGAGTACGCGGCGCTGATGCACGACGTCGGGCAGCTGTCGCTGGTGGAGCCGGTGCCGGACGGGGCGACGGCGCTGCTGTCGGACGAGGAGCAGCAGCGGATCGCCCGGCTGGGGAGCGAGGTGATCCGGCGGACGGGGGTGCCGCGACAGGTGGCCGAGCAGGTCGCCCGGTCGGCGGACCCCTGGCACGGGCCGGACGGGGGCGCGGACCGGTCGGTGCCGCTGGCGGCGCGGATCATCCGGGTGGCGAACGCGCACGACGACCTGCTGACGGCGGCCCGGGGCCGGGGCGTGGGGGAGGCGGTCGGGGGGCTGGAGGTGCTGGAGGTGCTGCGGATGGGGCGCGGGCGGGTCTACGACGCCCGGGTCGTCGACGCACTGGTGAGGGTGCGGGGCTGAAGCGCGTTCCGCAGGGGTGGACGGGGCCGGTCCGGCCCCTGGGGTTGAGGCCGGGCGGTGGGGCGGGCAGGCTGGGTAGGGGCGGGGGCCGGAAGCGGGTGCAACCGCGGCGGTGGGGAGCGCAGGCGGCAGCGGGCGTGGTTGGATGCGGTCGTAGCGTGGAACACCGACCCGGGGCACCGGGACCGTGACGCGGGAGCGGATACGGGAGAAGTGGTGCGGGACTTCAGCGGACGACGACGGCAGGGACGAACGTGAGGATCTTCCACCGGGCACGGCACCGGCCGTCCGCCACCTGGCGGCAGACGACCGACCGGGCCTTCACGCTGATCGGCGACGGCCGTTTCGAGGACGCGGGCGCGCTGCTGGTGATGGCCGCCGATCTGGAGCCGTGGCTGTCGGACTCCTGGTTCAACCTCGCGCTGCTGCACAAGTTCCGGCGGGACTGGGAGCAGGCCCGGGCGGCCGGGCTGCGGGCGGTGGCGCTGCTGGACCGCGAGCAGGGCGCGCCGGACTGGTGGAACCTGGGGATCACGGCGACGGCGCTGCAGGACTGGCCGCTGGCGCGGCGGGCCTGGCAGGCGTACGGGCTGCGGCTGCCGGGTGGGCCCGGGGCGCAGCCGGACGGTCCGGTGAGCCTGGACCTGGGCACGACGCCGGTGCGGCTGTCGCCGGATGGCGAGTCCGAGGTGGTCTGGGGCCGGCGGCTGGACCCGGCCCGGATCGAGGTGCTGTCGATTCCGCTGCCGTCCTCGGGCCGCCGGTGGGGCGAGGTGGTGCTGCACGACGGCGCCCCGCACGGTGAGCGGGTGACCGACGGGGTGGCGTACCCGGTGTTCGACGAGATCGAGCTGTGGGCGCCGTCCCCGGTGCCGACGTACGTGGTGCTGCTGCAGGCCGCCACGGCGGGGGACCGGGACGCGCTGGAGCGGCTGGTCGCGGACGCGGGGTACGCGGCGGAGGACTGGACGTCCTCGGTGCGGCTGCTGTGCCGGGCGTGCTCGGAGAGCCGGATGGCCTCCGACGACGGGCACACGGCCCACCACGATCCGCACGACGACGGGGACGCCGCCCACCCGGGGCACCTGAGCCATCTGAGCCAGGGCGCGGGCGGGATGTCCTGGCTGGTGGAGCGGGAGTGCGGGCTCGCGGCGCCGGCCGGGGTGGTGCGCACGCTGCTGGACCGCTGGGTGGCCGCGGCGCCGGGGACCAGGGCGTATCGGGATCTCGAGGAAGTCTGCTGAGCGGGCCGCTTACTCTTGATCGGTATACCTCGGTAGTCCACGGAATCGGAAGATAAGCAGCGATGGCGGAGCAGCACGACCACCAGCACGACCACGACCACGAGCCCGAGCAGGGCGAGGCCCAGCCGGTGAAGGTGGTCGGCGAGGAGCCGGACCTCTCGAAGGGCACCGCGCGTCCGATCACGGTGTACGGCAACCCGGTGCTGCACCGGGAGGTCAAGGACGTCACCGCGTTCGACGGTGAGCTGTCGGGGCTGATCGACGACATGTTCCAGTCGATGTACGCGGCCGAGGGCGTGGGCCTGGCGGCCAACCAGATCGGCGTGGACCTCAAGGTCTTCGTCTACGACTGCCCGGACGACGAGGGCGTGCGCCACATCGGCCACGTCGTCAACCCGGTGCTGGAGGAGCTGCCGGCCGGCAGCAAGCGGGTCCTGGACGACGGCAACGAGGGCTGCCTCTCGGTGCCGACCGCGTACGCCGAGCTGCCCCGGCCGGACTACGCCGCGGTGACCGGGCAGGACAAGGACGGCAACCCGATCCGGGTGGAGGGCACCGGCTTCTTCGCCCGCTGCCTGCAGCACGAGACGGACCACCTGTACGGGTTCCTGTACATCGACAAGCTGTCGAAGCGGGACCGCAAGGACGCGCTGCGGCAGATGGCCGAGGGCACGCCGCGGTACGCGACGGTGGCGAACGGCTGACGACCACGTCACACGAGGGCCGGTGCGGGGTGACCGCACCGGCCCTCGTGCCGTCCGTGCCCGGTCCCCGGGCCGGGTCCGGTCCTAGTCCTGGACGAAGAGCCACTCCGGGCCGTAGGTGAAGCGCGGGTCGGCCGGGAGCTTGACGGTGTTGATCTGCTGGGCGGTGCGGCGCATCGCGCCCATCAGCCCGATCGCCGGGCCGATCGAGGCGGGCCCGGCGCTGCCCCAGGCGTCCTGGAGGTCGCTCAGCATCTTGCTGTACTGCTGGTTGAAGGTGTGCAGGAGAGCGGCGGTGGCCGGGTCGGGCTCGTTGCCGGGGGACTCCGCCCAGCCGCCCAGGGGGACGCGGGCGACCGGGGAGGTGTCCGGCAGCGGGACGTCGGCGCCGGTGAACCCGAACGTCTGCGTCCGCTCGTCGAGGACGAGCTTCTTGCCGACGGCGATCTCCTTGAAGGCGTAGTAGTGGGCGAGTTCGCCCGGGGCGCCGGGGAAGGGGTTGTCCGGGGAGGCCTCCGTGCCCTCGCCCTGGGACTGGATGACGTGGATGGCGGCGAGCACGTCGTCGATGGTGTTCATCGGGACGATGTCGTTGCCGGCGCCGTGGGACGATCCGAGCGGGAAGTCCACCTGCCGCTCCCCGGTGAGCAGGTGGGCGAAGGTGGGGAAGACGTTGGCGATCCGCTGGTAGAAGGCGCCGATCGTGTTGCCGTCGGCGGCGAAGGCGAGCGGGTGCTCGGGCTTCTCGATGTCGGAGAACAGACAGGCCGACTCCCGGGTCAGCCCGCTGAGGTAGACCTCCAGGCCGGGGTTGACCCCGCCGGGGAGCTGTCCGGGGTACTTCGGGACGGTGAGCGGGTCCTTGAGGACGACGTCGCCGCCGATGCTGGTGAGCATGTTGCAGACCAGACCGAAGTGCGACATCTCGTCGAAGAGGATCTCGCGGATGGTGTGGCGGACCGGCTTGCTGTTGTCGGGGTCGGTGATCGACCAGAGGGCGGTGGCGTAGGGCGGGATGGTCGAGAGTTCCAGCATGATCGCGCGCTGCAGCGCGTCCCTGAGCTCCTGTTCGGTCCAGTCCTCCTCCGCCACGCTCATGAGTTGGACGATCGCGTCGCTCCCGTAGTCCAGAACCGTGGTCACGGCTGGCCCCTTTCCGTTCGGCTGTGGCCGGAAGGTACTGGGCGGCGGGTCGTCCGTATGCGTGTCGTCCCGGTGTGGCCCGGCGGTTCATCCGGACGAGGGAACGCCGCAGCCCCGCCCGGTGCGGACACCGGGCGGGGCTGCGGGGTTGTCAGGTGCGGCCTAGAAGTCGTCGTCGAAGGCGACCGAGCCCTCGACGGCGACCTGGTACGCGGAGACCCGGCGCTCGAAGAAGTTGGTCAGCTCCTGCACGTTCTGGAGCTCCATGAACCCGAACGGGTTGGTCGAGCCGTACCGGATCGGCATGCCGAGGCGGGCGAGCCGCTGGTCGGCGACGGCCTGCAGGTACTCGCGCATCGACGCGGTGTTCATGCCGGGCAGGCCCTCGCCGCAGAGGTCCTGGGCGAACTGGAGCTCGGCCTCGACGGCCTCCTCCAGCATCTCGGTGACCTGCTTGGCCATCGTCTCGTCGAAGAGGTCGGGCTCCTCCTCGCGGACGGTGTCCACGACCGACATCGCGAAGTCCATGTGCATGGACTCGTCCCGGAACACCCAGTTGGTGCCGGTGGCCAGGCCGTGCAGCAGGCCGCGGCTGCGGAACCAGTACACGTACGCGAAGGCGCCGTAGAAGAACAGGCCCTCGACGCAGGCCGCGAAGCAGATCAGGTTCAGGAGGAACGCGCGGCGGTCGTCCTTGGTCTGCAGCGAGTCGATGTGGTCGACCGCGTTCATGTACTTGAAGCAGAACTGGGCCTTCTGGTGGATGGAGGGGATGTTCTCCACCGCGGCGAAGGCCGCGTTGCGGTCCTCGGGGTCGGGCAGGTAGGTGTCGAGCAGCGTCAGGTAGAACTGGACGTGCACGGCCTCCTCGAACAGCTGCCGGGACAGGTAGAGCCGGGCCTCGGGGGAGTTGATGTGCTTGTAGAGGCTCAGCACCACGTTGTTGGAGACGATCGAGTCGCCGGTGGCGAAGAAGGCGACCAGCCGGCCGATCATGTGCCGCTCGCCCTCGCTCAGCTTGGCGAGGTCGGCGACGTCGGAGTGCAGGTCCACCTCCTCGACGGTCCAGGTGTTCTTGATCGCGTCGCGGTAGCGGTCGTAGAACGACGGGTAGCGCATCGGGCGAAGGGTCAGCTCGAACCCGGGGTCGAGCAGCATCTTCTCGCGGTCGACGGACATTACTGGCAGGCCTCGCAGGACTCGGGGTTCTCCAGGGAGCAGGCCAGCGCGGCCTCCTCCTCCGGGGTGAGGGTCGGGGACGCCACCGGCACGGGGGCGGCCGCGCGCGCCGTGCCGGAGGCGGCCTGGGCGATCCGGGTCGCCGGGCGCGAGCGCAGGTAGTAGGTGGTCTTCAGACCGACCTTCCAGGCGTACGCGTACATCGAGCTGAGCTTGCCGATGGTGGGCGCGGCCATGAAGAGGTTCAGCGACTGGCTCTGGTCGATGTACGGCATCCGGGCGGCGGCCAGGTCGATCAGCGCGCGCTGGGGCAGCTCCCAGGCCGTGCGGTACAGCGAGCGGACGCCGGCGGGCAGCCAGGTGAGCTCCTGGACGGAGCCGTTGGCGTCGCGCAGCGCGTCCCGGGTCTGCTGGTCCCAGACGCCGAGCTCCTTGAGCTCGCGCACCAGGTACGGGTTGACCTGGAGGAACTCGCCGGAGAGGGTCTCGCGCTTGAACAGGTTGGAGACCTGGGGCTCGATGCACTCGTACACGCCGGCGATCGAGGCGATGGTGGCGGTCGGCGCGATGGCCAGCAGCAGGGAGTTGCGCAGGCCGGTGGTGGCGATCCGGGCGCGCAGGGCGGTCCAGCGGTCGGCCCACTCGGGAGCGGCGCTCGGGAAGTGGTCGATGTGCAGCTCGCCGCGGGCGGCGCGGGTCTCGCCGTACGCCTCGTGCCGGCCCAGCTGCTCGGCCAGGTCGGCGGAGCGCTCGTAGGCGGTGAGCATGATGCGCTCGGCGATCAGGGTGGAGAGCTGCTTGGCCTCGGCGGAGTCGAAGTCCAGGCGGAGCTGGAAGAAGACGTCCTGCAGGCCCATCACGCCGAGGCCCACCGGGCGCCAGCGCGAGTTGGAGGCGCCGGCCTCGGGGGTCGGGTAGAAGTTGATGTCCACCACGCGGTCGAGGAAGGTGACGGCGGTGCGGACGGTCGAGTCCAGCCGGTCCCAGTCCATCGCGTTCAGCAGGTCCCCGGCGGTGGCGCCGGCGGCGACGTGGGCGCCGAGGTTGACCGAGCCGAGGTTGCAGACGGCGGTCTCGGAGTCGTCCGTGACCTCCAGGATCTCGGTGCACAGGTTGGAGGAGTGCACCGTGCGGCCGGGCAGCGCGGTCTGGTTGGCGGCGCGGTTGGAGGCGTCCTTGAAGGTCATCCAGCCGTTGCCGGTCTGCGCCAGGGTGCGCATCATCCGGGCGTACAGGGTCTGCGCGGGGATGGTGCGGACGGCCTTGCCGGCCTGCTCGGCCTTCAGGTACGCCTCGTCGAACTCGACGCCCCACAGGTCGACCAGCTCGGGCACGTCGGCGGGGGAGAACAGCGACCAGTCGGCGTTGGCGTTCACCCGGCGCATGAACTCGTCCGGGATCCAGTGCGCCAGGTTGAGGTTGTGGGTGCGGCGCGCCTCCTCGCCGGTGTTGTCGCGCAGCTCCAGGAACTCCTCGATGTCCGCGTGCCAGGTCTCCAGGTAGACACAGGCCGCGCCCTTGCGGCGGCCGCCCTGGTTGACGGCGGCGACCGAGGAGTCGAGGGTGCGCAGGAACGGGACGATGCCGTTCGACTTGCCGTTGGTGCCCCGGATCAGCGAGCCGCGCGAGCGGATCCGCGAGTAGGACAGGCCGATGCCGCCGGCGTGCTTGGAGAGGCGGGCGATCTGGGCGTAGCGCGAGTAGATCGAGTCCAGGTTGTCCAGCGGCGAGTCGAGCAGGTAGCAGCTCGACATCTGCGGGTGCCGGGTGCCGGAGTTGAAGAGGGTCGGCGAGGAGGTCAGGTACTCCAGCCGGCTCATCAGGCGGTACAGCTCGGCCACCTCGCGCACCGACTGCTCGCTGTCGCCGACCGCCAGGCCGCTGGCGACGCGGAGCAGGAAGTGCTGCGGGGTCTCGACGACCTTGCGGGTGATCGGGTGGCGCAGCAGGTAGCGGCTCTGCACGGTGCGCAGGCCGAAGTACTCGAAGCGGTCGTCGCCGCTCGGGTCGATCAGCGCGTTCAGGGCGGCGGCGTGCTTGGCCACGAAGGCGGCGGTGGTGTCGCCGATCAGGCCCTCGGCGTGGCCGACGGCGATCGAGGCGGAGAACGAGACCGAGCCCTGGCTGACGGCCTCGTCGACGATCTCCAGGGCGAGCAGGCGGGCGGCCAGCTTCGAGTACTGCGGGTCCTCGGCGATCATCGACGCGGCGGCCTCCACGGCCAGCCCGCGCAGCTCGGCGAAGTCCGAGCCGGCGTGGCGGCCGCGGAGCGCGGCGGCGGCGACATGGCCGGGGTCCACCTGGGGGAGATCGACGCTGCGGTCGGTCAGTAGCCGGAGCAGCGAACCACCGGGGTCGGAAACCGTCGGTTCGGCGGGGGAACCCTGGGCGGGCAGGGTGGCTGAGGCAGCGGTGGTCAAGGCGCTCTCTCCTGGCGGCGATCGGCGGTGGATCCGGCAACCGGGCCGACCGGGGCAGGGGAGCACGGCGCGAACGCCTGGTGGCGTCGCGCGACGGTGGCATCCCCGGCCCGCCCGCGAGGCCCGGAAGTACTGCACGTGCTGCAGGGCCTCTGCGGGGAGGCCGTGGCACGCCGTCGGCAGGTACTCGGACTCGCGGGCTCTCAGGGGAGCCGCCCGCACACCGCTGCGGGGCAGTCCCGGACTCGCACCGGGTTCCCCTGCGTCGACAGCAGGATCGAGCATACATCTAGTGGTGTCCGCTCGATGCGACACCACATGTTGTGCGGCGCCGCGTGTCGGGACGATGACGGCGGGTGCGGGTGCGGCGCCCGGGGTGTCCGGCGGACGGCCGGTTTTGGGAACGGATTGGTTACCGGACGACCGGCCGTCGGGGTCATGCCCTACGATCTCGGCACATGAGCGAGGGAACGGGCGTACCGGCGGAGTGGACGCGTCAGCCGGCGCAGCCGGTGCCGGGTCAGCAGCCGGAAACGCCGGGTCAGGTGCCGCCGGGTCAGCCGCCCGTGCCGCCGCAGCAGCAGGGTGGGCCGGTGCCGCCGCCGCCCGGTGGCTTCGGACCGCCCGCGACCCCGTACGCGCAGCCGGGGGCCGGGGTGCCGCCGCAGGCCCCGCCGCCGGCGCCGCCGCACGTGCCGACCGGTCCGGGCGGCTACCCGCCGTCGGCCCAGACGGTGCCGATGCCCCCGGCGCAGCCGCAGCCGCAGTCGCACCCGTTGGCCCAGACCGTGCCGATACCTCCGGCGCAGCCGCAGCCGCAGCCGCTGGCCCAGACGCTGCCGATGCCTCCGGCGCAGCCGCAGGGCCCCGGCGGGCCGCCCCCGTACAACCAGTGGCCGCAGGCCGCCGCGCCGCAGTCCGCCGCCGAGCCGGACTGGGGCGCGATGGCGGACCGCCACGCGAACGAGTCCCGCAAGCGCAAGCGCCTGTGGATCGGCGCGGCGGCGCTGGCCGCCGTCGTGGTCGGCGGTGTGGTCGCGGCCGGCGTGTGGATCAACGGCGACGGCAAGGGCGGCGACCCCAAGCCGGCCGCCAGCTCCACCCCGGCCGGGGTGCCCACCGAGCAGGCGCTGGCCGTCATCTCGGACGCCGCCACCGACAAGCTCCCGGTCGACGCCGCGACGCTGTTCCCGGACCAGACCCGCACCGTCGACGGCAAGGTGTGGACCCGCAAGGTGACCGGGGCGACGTCCCCGTGCTCCAAGGCGACCACCGGCGGCCTCGGCCTCGCCCTCGGCGACGACACCTGCCGCTCGCTGGTCCGCGCGACGTACGTCAGCGGCGACAGCGCGGTGACGGTCGGCGTCGCGGTCTTCGACAACAAGGCGGGCGCGGACCGCGCGCTCGGCCGTCACGCCGGCCTGATCCAGGGTCTGGCCGGCCCCGGCGTGGCCATGTTCTGCGTGACCGACAAGTCGGGCTGCACGGAGACGCACGCCGCGATCGGCCGCTTCGGCTACTTCACCGTGGCGGGCTCGCTCAAGCAGACCCCGGACCAGGGCGACCCGGTGGCCTCGACCGCCGGCACCTCGCTCGCGGACCGCACCAAGGCGGTCCTGCTGGGCCGCGCCGGACACACCGGCTGAGCCTGCCGGAGGAGGCCGCCGGCGGACCGTCCGGCGGCCAACCGTCCCGGTGCGGACGGCAGATGGCTGTCCGATAGGATGACCGCCTTCGGGGGGAGGCACCGGCCTGCCCCAAAGCGCCCCCGAAACGGGGAATCAGCGAGCAGGAGGTACCGCGCGGTGAGCGCTGCCGTCAATGCGGCCAGCAGACGGCGCAGAGCGGCAGGCCGCAGACGCGGCAGCCCGGGCGAGCCCGTCCCGTCGATGCTGCTGCCGGCCCCGCCCACTTCGCAGGAGAAGTACAGCTACACCATCAGGCACCAGTGGGTGCTGACCCTCTGCTCGGTGGTCAGCTTCGCCTGCCTGGTGGTCAGCCAGGGTCAGCTGTACTCCGTGGGGTCGTGGTTCTGGCTCTGCGTGCCGTTCCTGTTCTTCACGGTCGTCTACTACCTGGTGTCGCTGCGCGTGAACAGTTTCACGCCGAACTTCGACATCAAGGAGCACCGCCGGCTGGTCCGGCAGTGGAAGCCCGACGAGCTCCCGACCGTGGACGTCTTCCTGCCGGTCTGCGGCGAGCCGATCGAGGTGCTGCACAACACCTGGACGTACGTGCGGAAGATGGCCGAGCACTACCCGGGCCTGGTGATGCCGTTCGTCCTGGACGACGCGGCGAACCCCGAGGTCGAGGCGATGGCCGCCGACTTCGGCTTCCGGTACGGCGTCCGGGAGAACCGGGGCTGGTTCAAGAAGGCCGGCAACCTGCACTACGGCTTCGGGCGCTCGGACGGCGAGTTCATCCTGATCCTCGACGCCGACTTCGCGCCCCGCCACGACCTGCTGCACGAGGTCCTGCCGTACCTGGAGCGGGACAGCAGGCTCGCCATCGTGCAGACGCCCCAGTTCTTCCGGGTGCTGGACTCGCAGAACTGGATCGAGCGCGGCGCCGGGGCGATCCAGGAGCTGTTCTACCGCTCGGTCCAGGTCGCCCGGCAGCGCAACGACGGCGCGATCTGCGTCGGCAGCTGCGCGGTCTACCGGCGGGCGGCGCTGGAGGAGAACGGCGGCACCACGCTGATAGCCCACTCCGAGGACGTCCACACCGGCTTCGACCTGCGCGCCCTCGGCTGGGACCTGCAGTACGTACCGGTGGCGCTGTCCACCGGTGTCTGCCCGGACAACGCGGGGGCCTTCCAGAACCAGCAGTACCGCTGGTGCATGGGCTCGATGTCGCTGATGACCAGCCGGAAGTTCTGGCAGACCAAGCTCGACTTCACCACCCGGCTCTGCTACATCTCCGGGTTCCTGTACTACATCCACACCGCGCTGCTGACCTTCGCGCTGCCGATGCTGCCGATCATGCTGCTGCTCTGGCGGCCCGACCTGCTCAGGGTCGAGCACCTGACGCTCGTCATCCCCAGCCTGGTGTACGCGACCCTGATCTTCCCGCTCTGGCACCGGGCGCCGTACCGCCTGGAGGCCTGGGCCGGCCGGATGATGTACGGCTGGGCGCACTTCTTCGCGGTCTGGGACCTCGTCCGCGGGCGCGAGCGCGGCTGGCAGCCGACCGGTTCGAGCAAGGCGAAGAACCGCCAGCGGCGGTTCTGGACCGGCATCATCGTCTGGGGCGCGGGCTCCGCGCTGGTCTGGGTGGTCGCGGCGGTCTACCGGATGTTCACCATGTACCCGCTGGACTTCGCCCTGGTCCTCTCCTCAGGCCTGTTCTACGCGGTGACCGTCGGCCGCATCCTCATCCAGCCCCGATCCCAGGACGCAGTGGCATGACGCTCCACACCACCTCCGGACCGGGCAGCCGGGCCCGCTCCGGGCTGGTCCGCGCGCTCGCGGCGGCCCTGCTGCTGTTGCCGCTGGCGGCCTGCGACCTGCTCGGCGAGAAGCCGCTCGGCCCGGTGGCCGCCGCTCCGGCCCCGGCCCCGACCGCCTCCGGCACGGCCACCGCCGGGGCGTCGCCGGCCGCCTCCGGCACGGCCCCCGCGCCGACCACGGCGGCGCCCGCCAACCTGCCGTACGACGTCCGGCCGCTGCTCAAGCCGGCGAAGAAGTACATCGGGGTGGCCGTGGACGGCGCCCCGCAGTCGATGACCGGCGTGGACGAGTTCGCGACGAAGGCCGGCAAGCGGCCGAACATCGTCGAGTACTACTCCGGCTGGGGCGACGAGTACGACGTCAAGGGCGTGACCAACGCCTGGGCGGCCGGGGCGATGCCGTTCATCGCCTGGGAGCCGTACAAGACGCCGCTGGCGGACATCGCGGCGGGCAAGCACGACGACTACGTCAAGCGGTACGCGGCCGCCGTGCGCAACACCAACATCCCGGTGGCGATCAGCTTCGCCCACGAGTTCAACGGCACCTGGTACGACTGGGGCACCAAGACCACCACCGCCGCCGACTTCGTCGCCGCCTACCAGCACCTGCACGACGTGTTCACCCAGCTCGGCGTCGGCCAGGTGATCTGGGTGTGGAGCCCGAACAGCATCAACCCGGTGCCGACGGTGACGCTCAAGCAGTACTACCCCGGTGACACCTACGTCGACTGGGTGGGGATCGTGGCGTACTACACGCACCTCGAAGCGGGCACCTTCGACACCCTGTACACGCCCACCCTCACCCAGATCCGCACCTTCACCGGCAAGCCCTGGATCATCGCCGAGACCGGCTCCGAACCCGGCGCCCGCAAACCGGCCGACATCTTCAACCTCGCCGCCAACGTGCTGAAGCGCCCCGACTGCCTGGGCTTCATCTGGTTCAACCTCAACAAGGAGGTCGACTGGCGGATCGAGAGCGATCAGCAGTCCCAGACCGCCTTCAAGCAGGCGGTCTCCGACGGCCGCTACAGCTTCGATGTGAAGAGCCCCTGATGACGTCCTCCCCTGCGCACCGCACCCGCCGCCGGGTCCCCGGCCCGAGACCGGAGGCCGCCGACGGCCGCCGCGCCGACGGCCCGTCCGTCGAGGCCCCGCCCGCCGGGCCGCCGGCCGCCGAGCCGCCGTCCGCCGGGCAGTCGCCCGCCGAGGCGGCGCACGGCGAGCCGCTGCCCGTCGAGGACGGGCCGGTCCGGATCCCCGACACCGGAGGGTCCTGGTTCGAGAGCCCCCGCCCGCAGCCGGCCCGTTCGCACGAGGCCCGCCCGCGGGAGGCCCGTTCGCACGAGGCCCTGCCGCACGAGGCGCCGCTCGACGGCGACGCCGAGCAGCCCGGGCCGCGCCGCGGGCGCCGCCGGGCGCCGGGGGCCGAGCAGGAGCAGCCGGTACCCGCCGCCCCCGCCGAGGAGGGACCGGCCGAGCCCGCACAGGCGCTGCCCGGGCCGCGCCGCGGCCGCCGCCGGGCGCCCGGGGTCGAGCAGGAGCAGCCGGTACCCGCCGCCCCCGCCACCGACGAACCGGCCGAGCCCGCGGAGCCGGACCCGGACCCGGACCCGGCGCGGGAACCGGAGTCGGAGGCCGGACCCCGCCGCGGCCGCCGCCGGGCCGCCGAGGCCGACACGGCCGACGAGGTCGACGAGGGCCCCGGCTACACCCTGCCGCCGGTGCCCGAGGCCAGCTGGACGCTCGACTCCGGCCGCCGCCGCTCCTGGGTCAGCCGGGCCCTGCTGATCGCCATCCTGGCGATCCAGACCGCGATGTCCGTGCGCCTGTCGAACACCGCGTTCCAGGACGAGGCGCTGTACATGTACGCCGGACACGCGCAGCTGTCCCACTGGATGTACGGCACCCCGATGCCGAAGGACTACAACAGCTACTTCTCCGGCTCGCCGACGCTCTACCCGATCCTGGCCGCGGTGGTGGAGAACCACTTCGGCATGCTCGGGGTGCGGCTGTTCAGCCTGCTCTCCATGCTGGGCTCCACCGCGCTGCTCTACGGCTTCAGCCGACGGCTGTTCAACGAGCGCGTCGCGCTCGGCGCGGCGGCGATGTTCGCGGTCACCCAGTCCACCGTGGTGCTGGGCTTCTTCGCGACCTACGACGCCCCGGCGGTGCTGCTGCTCGCGCTGGCGATCTGGATCGTGGTGCGCAGCGACCGGGCGCCCGCCGCCGTCGTCCTGGCGGCCGCACCGGTCGCGGTGCTGGCGGTCGGACTGAAGTACGCCTCGGCGCTCTACCTGCCCAGCCTGGTGCTGCTCGCGGTGCTGACCGGGCGGCGCGAGGGCGCCCGCCAGCCGCTGCTGCGCGGGGTGCTGCTGGCGGCCGGCTCGGGTGGGCTGCTCTGGCTCGGGATGACCTTCACCGACGTCCTCAAGGGCGTCCAGGCGACCACCACCCAGCGCGAGCACGGCACCGAGCCGTGGACGGAACTCGCCCGCCAGTGCGTGGAGTTCAGCGGCCTGATGTTCGTCACCGCGGTCGGCGGCGCGATCGCCTACGCGCTGCGCGGCCGGATGAACGAGTCCCCGCTGGTGCGTACGATGACCGGCCCGGGCCGGCGCCGGCGGGTCCTGCTCGGACTGCTGCTGACCGGCACCGCGCTGCTCGCCCCGGCCTACCAGATGCACCTGAACACCTCGGTGGCGCTCTACAAGCACCTCGGCTTCGGCCTGCTGTTCGCCGCGCCGATGGCCGGCATCGGCCTGGCCCGACTGGTCGGCCCGCACTTCCGGCACCCGCAACTGGGCATCCTGCTCTGGGTGGTGGCGCTCGCGCTCGGCCTCACCCAGTCGACCTGGCGGTTCGACACCTGGCCGGACTCCACCCGGATGACCGAGGTGCTGCGCCAGCACGTCACCAGCACCGGCCGCTACCTCGCCTCGGCCGACAACGTCCCGGTGTACTACACCCGGGACCTGACCCTGCAGAGCCAGTGGACGTCCACCTACGGCATCGGGTACGTCGACAAGGCCGACAAGCTGCACACCGGCGACGACGGCTACCGGACGGCCATCGCGGACGGCTGGTTCGACCTGGTGGTGCTGGACGGGGTCGCCACCCCGGGCACCGACCGGGTGGTGGCGGAGGCGATCGCGCAGAGCCCGCATTACCGACTGCTCGGGCGCATTCCCTTCACACACGTGGGTGGAACCGGGTACTACCGGATCTGGGTCAAACAGTAGCGATGACCACCTCCACCAGTGCGACGGGTGCGTCGGCGGCCTGGCCGCCGGTCCCGGGCCACCCGCCGATGCCCCCGTCCCCGCCCGCGCCCGCGGCCGCGCCCCCCACGGCGCCGCCGCCCCCGCCCGCGCCCCCGGCCGTGCCCCCGGCCCCCACCGCGCCCTCGGCTCCCGGCGCGGCGCCACCGGTCCCGGCCGCGCCCGAGGCCGGTGAGCAGGCCCCGCCGTGGCGGGCCGCCCTCGGCACCGCCCTGCCGCCCGCGCTGCTCACCCTCGCGCTCTGCCTGTACGGCATCCAGGACCGCCAGCTCTGGCGGGACGAGCACGCCTCCTGGTGGGCGGCCACGCTGTCCTGGTCCGACCTCGGCACCCTCACCGGGAACATGGACCTGGTGCTGGCCCCCTACTACCTGCTGCTGCACCTGTGGGTCTCGGTGGCCGGCGAGTCCGAGGCCGCGCTGCGGATCCCCTCGGCGCTCGCGATGGCCGCCGCCGCCGGCTGCGTGGCGCTGCTCGGGCGGCGGCTGCTCTCCCCCCGGCTGGGCCTGCTCGCCGGCGTGCTGTTCGCGGTCTGCCCCAGCATCACCTGGTACGGCCAGGACGCCCGGCCGTACGCCTTCGCCGTCCTGGCGGCCTCCGGCAGCACCCTGCTGATCACCCGGATCGTCCAGGACCGCAGGCCCGCCGCGACCGGACTGCGGCCGGTGCTGCTGCTCTGGACCGGCTACGCGCTCACCGTGGTCGCCATGGGACTCACCCACCTGGTGACGCTGATGGTGCTGCCCGGCCACCTGCTGCTGGTCGCCCGCGAGTTCCGCCGCGGCGCGGACGACGCGGGGGCCCGCTGGATGCTGGTCGGCCGGTGGGCGGTGGCCTCGGCCGCCGCGGTGCTGCTGCTGAGCCCGCTGCTGCTGCTCGGCGCCGGGCAGAGCGGCCAGATCGCCTGGAACGGGCGCGACTGGAGCGACCTCGGCGAACTCGTGAAGGACCTGGCAGGCTCCTCGGCGCTCGGCTGGACCCTGCTGCCGCTGGGCGTGCTCGGCGCGGTGGGCCTGCTGCTGCTCCGCCAGCAGGTCGGTCCGCTGATCTGCTGGGCGCTGGTGCCGGTGCTGGTCACCGTGGCGACCGCGCACTGGCTGCACCTGTTCCTGGCCCGCTACCTGCTCTTCACGGTGCCCGCCTGGATGCTGCTCACCGCGGCCGCGATCGGCCGGCTGCCCGGGCTGGTCGCCCAGCTCACCGCCTCCCGGACCCCGCCGCGCTGGGTGGTCGGCCCGGTTCCGCCGGTGGTGGCCTTCGCGCTGGCCGCCGTGCTGGCCTGGCCGGCCCAGGCCGACGTCCGGGACGACCTGGGCGGGGAGGCGGACGCCCGCGCCGCCGCCGGGGTGATCAGCGCCGGACTCCACCCCGGGGACGGCGTGGTGTTCGAGCCGACCAGCTCGATGCGCCGGGCCCTCGCCTACGAGTTGCGCGACCGTCCGGCTCCGAAGGACACCCTGCTCTGGGTGACCGCGCAGCAGGCCGGCAGCTTCGGCGCGCTGGAGTGCGAGGAGCCGGCCCGCTGCATGGCCGGGGTCCAGCGGATCTGGCTGCTGGTGGCGAGTGCGGACCGCCGGCCGTACGGCAGCGTGTCGGACAAGGTGGCCAAGGAGCTGAAGCAGTTCCACGCCGTCCGCACCGAGGCGGTGCCCAACCTCCGGGTGGTACTGCTGGAGCGCACCAGGGGCAAGCCCTAGTGCCGCGTCAGGCAACCTTCGCCCCGTCGCGACGCCCGGCACGCACTCTCGCCGCACCGGCCGAAAGCCCAAGTACGTCCAGTACGAGGGCTTCCGGCCGGCACGCCGATAGCACGCACCGGACGCCGCTCCTTGACGGGCAAAAGTTGCCTGACGCGGCACTAGGAACCGCCCCGAGGCCCGCTCAGAACGCCAGGCTGTACACCATCAGGTCCATGCCCGGGTACGGCGCCCAGTCCCGCTCGGGGGTGCGGCGGAAGCCGACGCGCTCGTAGAGGCGGTGGGCGGCCGTCATCTCGGGGCGGGTGGAGAACGCCATGCCGGCCAGGCCCAGTTCGCGGCTGCGGGCCAGCGAGGCGCGGACCAGGGCCTCGCCGACACCCCGGCCGCGGGCGGCCGCGGCGGTGGCGAGCATCCGGATCTCGCCCTCGTGCGGGTCGGCGATGTCGGCCCACTCGGTGCCGCCCACGGCGAAGGTCACGCAGCCGAGCACCCGTCCGTCGGCCGGGTCGACCGAGACGAGGACTTCGGCCTCCCGGGCCCGGCGGGCGGCGTCGCGCAGGAGGTCGACGTAGCGGCTCTCGGGCGAGGTGTAGCCGTCGCCGACGAAGGCCTCGACGGTGATGCGGCCGGCGGCTTCGAGGTCCTCGGTGCGGGCTCGGCGGATGACGGTGTCCATCCGGCCAGTGTGCCGGAGCCGGCCGCGACGGCCCGAGCCGGGTCCGGGCAGGTGGCCGGGCCTGCGGCCGGGCGGGCGGCCGGGCGTGCGTCGGCGCGGGCGGTCCGGCGTGCGGTGGCGCGGCCGGCCGGTACGGCCGCCGGGCGGTCGGCGGCGGGCAGGGCGGGGGAGTCGGCGGCGGGGTCGGCGGACGGGCGCAGGGAGGCGGCCGGCATGGTGCCGTACAGCCGGTCGGGCAGGGCGGGTTCGACGGGGTAGCCGCCGGGCCGGTGCCAGTTGTCGCGGCCGGTGGCGGTGCCCCGGGCCACCTCGCGGCCGATCAGGGTGCCGAGCAGGCCGAACCCGCCGACGGCACCGGCCAGGGCGAGGGCGCTTGCGAGCGTGTCGGAGTCCATGGCTCCACTCTCGCGGGGCCGCCCGGACACCACGAGTGGCAGGAATGACCGATTGCATCGAAATCCTGCCACCAACCCCTTCCCGTCGGGCCGTCCGGGAGGGCATCCTGGGCGGCATGCTGACGAACGTGGTCGCGGTGGTGCTGGAGGAGCTCCACCCCTTCGAGCTCGGGGTGGCCTGCGAGGTCTTCGGCCTGGACCGCACCGACGAGGGCCTGCCCGGGTACGACTTCGCGATCGCGGGCGCCCGGCCCGGACCGCACCGCACCCACGCGGGCTTCACGGTGGACGTCCCGCACGGCCCGGAGCGGCTGGCCGAGGCCGACCTGGTGATCGTCACGGCGACGACCCTGCGCGAGGAGTACCCGCAACCGCTGGTCGACGCCCTCCGGTCCGCCGTGGACGGCGGCGCCCGGGTGCTGTCGATCTGCAGCGGCGCCTTCGTCCTCGGCGCCGCCGGGCTGCTCGACGGGCGCAGCTCCACCACGCACTGGCGGCACGCCGACGAGCTGGCCCGGCGCTTCCCGCTCACCCGGGTCGAACCGGACGTGCTCTACGTGGACGACGACCCGGTGATCACCTCGGCCGGGACGGCGGCCGGCATCGACGCCTGCCTGCACCTGGTGCGCCGGCTCCAGGGGGCCGAGGTGGCCCGGGGGATCGCCCGCCGGATGGTGGTGGCGCCGCACCGGGAGGGCGGGCAGGCCCAGTTCGTGGCCCGCCCGCTGCCCGAGGGGGACGGCGACTCGCTCGCCCCGCTGCTCGACTGGATGCGCCACCACCTGGACCAGGAGTCCACCGTGGAGCAGCTGGCCGCCCGGGTCCACATGTCGCCGCGCACCTTCGCCCGCCGCTTCCAGCAGGAGACCGGCACCACCCCGCACCGCTGGCTCACCGGGCAGCGCCTGCTGCTCGCGCAGCGGCTGCTGGAGTCCACCACCGAGCCGGTGGACGCGATCGCGGCCAGCTGCGGCTTCGGCAACGCGGCCACCCTGCGCCACCACTTCGGGCGCCGGCTGGGCACGACCCCGCTGGCCTACCGCCGCTGCTTCGCCGAACCCGTCACCGGCTGAGCCGGCTGAGCCGAACCCCACGCGGCCTACGGCGCCCCCGCCAGGTGCCCGGTGTCGTTCCAGTGCGCCGGCCGCAGCCGGCCGCCCTCGGCGCGCCAGAGGCTGGTCGAGCAGTTGCGCACCGGCTCCAGCGCGGTGAGCCGCGCCTCGGTCAGCCGGTCCAGCACGTACCGGAGCATCAGCACCGTGCAGTCGTGCCCGACCAGCAGCACCGGCCGCCCGGCCTCCTCCTCGCCCAGGTCGCGCAGCAGGCTGCGCATCCGCAGCGCCACGTCGGCCCAGGACTCGCCGCCGGGCGGGCGGTAGTACAGCTCGCCCATCTTGCGCCGTCTCGCGGCCTCCTCGGGGTACTTGGCCTCGATCGCCGCCTTGGGCAGCATCTCCAGCACGCCCAGTTCGCGGTCGCGCAGCCGCTCGTCGTAGCGCACGTTCAGCGACACCGGTACCGCGCCGAGCCCGGCGGCCTGGGCGAGCGCGATCCGGGCCGTCTCGGTGGTGCGGACGTACGGCGAGCACCAGACGCTGCGCGGGCGGTCGGCGCTGGGCAGCGCGGCCCACCACAGGCCCAGCGCCTGGGCCTGCTGCTGGCCCTGCAGCGAGAGCGGGATGTCCGCGTCCCGGCAGCTGATCGGCACGCTCAGCGCACCGGCCGCCTCGGCCAGCTGGAACTCCACGTTGGCGGTGGACTCGCCGTGCCGGGTGGCGATCAGGACGGACGGCAGCCGGTGGGCGGCGGCCGGTGCGGTGGGCGGTGCGCCGTGGGTGGACTGGTACTGGCCGTTGAGAGTGGTGCCGAGTTCTGCCATCGCCGCTTCTCCCCGTGATCGATGCCGGTGCGATCAGTTGCCGGCCGTCCGGCGGTCCGGTCTGGTCTGGTCGTGCTGGATGGTGCTCTGGGTGTGCGGCCGTTCATACATATGATCGCGCCGCCTTCTCCAGTGTTCACGGAGAAGGCGGCGCGATCACAGGGCGCGCGCGGGGCGTATCAGTGCGCCGCCACGGGCTCCGGCGCGTTCTTCAGCTCTTCGTCGCCGGTTTCGGCGCTGTAGTCGCCCGGCCGGGTCTCGTCCGGCTGCTCGGGCGCCTTGAGCGCCCGCAGCACCACCGTGAGCACCACCGACACCGCCAGGTTGAGCACGAAGGCGGTCAGGCCGATGTAGCCCAGCTCGCCGATGCCGGGGATCTCGGTGGCGTTGCCGCCGAAGTGCTTGGTCGCCGGGCTGGCCAGTCCGTAGGCCTGCCAGGTGCCGTAGACCATGCCGGCCGCCCAGCCGGCGAACAGCGCCCAGTGGTGGAACCAGCGGGTGAACAGGCCGCCGACGATGGAGACGAAGGTCTGCAGGATCCACAGGCCGCCGAGCAGCTGCAGGTTGATCGCGGCCTGCTTGTCCATGGTGAGCACGAAGGCCAGCGCGCCGACCTTCACCAGCAGCGAGGCGAGCTTGGCGACCCTGGTCTCGTCGGCCGGGGTGGCGGTGGGCTTCAGGTACTCCTTGTAGACGTTGCGGGTGAAGAGGTTGGCCGCGGCGATCGACATGATGGCGGCCGGCACCAGCGCGCCGATCCCGATCGCCGCGAAGGCGACGCCGGTGAACCAGTCCGGGAACATGTTCTCGAACAGCTGCGGGACCGAGAGCTGGGTGTTGAACTTCTTGTCGCCCTTGCCGACGCCCGCCGCGATGGCCATGAAGCCGAGCAGCGCCAGCAGGCCCAGCATCAGCGAGTACGCGGGCATGATCGCCATGTTGCGGCGCACGGTGTTGCGGGACTTGGAGGCCAGCACGCCGGTCACCGAGTGCGGGTACATGAACAGCGCCATCGCCGAGCCGAGGGCCAGCGTGGCGTACGTCCACTGCTTGTTCTCCGGCACGGTCAGCGAGCCGGCCGCCTTGGGGGCGCTGAACTTCTCGCCGACCGCGTCGAAGATGTGCCCGTAGCCGCCGAGCCGCATCGGGATGTAGATCACCGCGACGATGATCACGATGTAGATCAGGGTGTCCTTGACGAAGGCGATCAGCGCCGGCGCCCGCAGCCCGGAGGAGTAGGTGTAGGCGGCCAGCACGCCGAAGGCGATGAACAGCGGCAGGTCCTTGACGAACCAGTTGGCGTTCTCGCCGCCGCCGACGCCCAGCACGTCCAGCACCGCCTGGATGCCGACCAGCTGCAGGGCGATGTACGGCATGGTGGCCAGGATCCCGGTCAGCGCCACCACGAGGGACAGCGGACGCGATCCGTACCGCCCGCGCACGAAGTCGGCCGGGGTGACGTACCCGTGCACCCGGGAGACCGACCAGAGCCGCGGCAGGAAGAGGAAGACCAGCGGGTAGGCGATGATCGTGTACGGCACCGCGAAGAACCCGGCCGCGCCGGTCGCGTAGACCGCCGCCGGGACGGCGACGAAGGTGTACGCGGTGTAGAGGTCCCCGCCGAGCAGGAACCAGGTGATCCAGGTCCCGAAGCTGCGGCCGCCCAGACCCCACTCGTCCAGGTGCTGGGCGTCGTCCGCCCGGCGCCAGCGCGAGGCGAGGAAGCCCATCACGGTGACCAGCGCGAAGAAGAGCACGAAGACGACCAGGGCGGGCACGTTGACGCCGTTCATCGCGCGCCACCCGCCTTCCGGACGGCCTTGCGGGCCTTCTCGTCCCGGTTGATCAGCAGGTACGCGGCCACCGTGAAGACGGCCGAGATCGGCACCCAGAGCAGCTGGTACCAGTAGAAGAAGGGGACACCACCGACCTCGGGGTCGGTCTTGTCGTAGGAGGACACCCAGAGCATCGCGACGATCGGCACGAGCAGGGCGAGTCCGGCCAGCACCCGCTCCGGCGTCACGGCCGGGATCGACCCGGGTGGCTCGGGCATGACAGGTTCGGTGGGATGGAGGTCTGACGACATGGTTCGGCTCCGCTCCGGAGGGGTCACCCCGTCGGCGCCGCAGCCCAGCGGGCACCGCACGCCCCCCTGAGCCCGCCGAGCAGCACCACTGGTGATCGACAGTCAGTACGGGTGCGAAATCTAGAGCATGGAGTGATCTGTGTCACCGGAAACGGCGGAACTTCCCGGTATCCGGACGCGCGCGAGCCCCGGCACGCGCGTCGCGCGCCGGGGCTCGGCAGCTCAGGGGGCCGGGGCGGCCGGAGGCCTACTCCGGGCGCTTGAGGCGGGTGATGAACTTGTAGCGGTCGCCGCGGTAGATCGAGCGCACCCACTCGACCGGCTGGCCCTCGGCGTCGAAGGAGTGCCGGGAGAGCTGGAGCATCGGCAGTCCGAGGTCGGAGCCGAGCAGGCCGGCCTCGCGCGGGTTGGCGAGGGTGGTCTCGATGGTCTCCTCGGCCTCGGCCACGGTGACCGCGTACACCTCGCGCAGGGCGGTGTACAGGGAGTTGTGCTTGGCGAGGTTGCGGCGCAGCGCGGGGAAGCGCTTGGCGGAGAGGTGGGCGACCTCGATGGCCATCGGGTCGCCGTTGGCCAGGCGCAGCCGCTCGATCCGCAGCACCCGGCCGCCGGGCTTGATGTCCAGCAGCGGTGCGAGGTGCTCGTCGGCGGTGATGTAGCCGATCTCGATCAGCCGGGAGGTGGGCTCCAGGCCCTGGGCCCGCATGTCCTCGGTGTAGGAGGTCAGTTGGAGGGCCTGGGCGACCTTGGGCTTGGCGACGAAGGTCCCCTTGCCCTGGATGCGCTCCAGTCGGCCCTCGACGACCAGCTCCTGGAGGGCCTGGCGCACGGTGGTGCGCGAGGTGTCGAACTGGGCGGCCAGGGCCCGCTCGGGCGGTACCGGGGTGCCGGCGGGCTGGGTCTCGGTGAGCTGCAGCAGGTGGCGCTTGAGGCCGTAGTACTTCGGCACCCGTGCGGTGGCGTCCCCGGCGGGCTGGCCCGGGGCGCTCTTCTCCTGGGGGTCGTTCACCTGGGCCGTGCTGCCCCCGTCGCTGCTCATCGGACCTGTCTCCCGCTTCTCGCAGGGCCTGTGGGTGCCCCGCCATATCGTTAACGGCTCACATCGTTGCATGTATGGCTACGGAACGAATACCTCATCACGCGATGAACGATGTGCGGTGTCGGCTTGATAACGGGTGGTCCTGATAGGTCGAACAGCCGTTGACAGGCCCATTGGTCTAGGCCAAGCTCCAGGCATCTGGTCTACACCACTAGGCCGGTAACTATGAATCCCCCCACCCGTTCGCTGGGGACCGCGGCACCTTTCCTCCCGCTTTATGTGGGTCTGCCGCTGCCACCCGACGGGGGTAACCCAGGCATCCCTCAGGAGGATGGCGTGAAGCGTCAGCTCATCGCGGCGGTCGGCGTCGCAGCAATGGTCGTCGGCCTGGCGGCCTGCGGCTCGGACGGCAAGAAGGACAGCGACAACACCGCGAGCGGTTCGTCCTCCTCCGCCGCCACCAAGAACTACAGTGGCAAGACGCTGACCGTGTGGACGATGGACGGCTCCGCCCCCAAGGGCTGGACGGACTCGGTCAAGGCCGACTTCGAGACCGCCTACCCGGGCTCGAAGGTCGACTTCCAGGTCCAGCCGTGGAACGGCATCGGCCCGAAGGTCACCGCCGGTCTGTCCGAGGGCTCCGTCGACGTCCTCGAGGTCGGCAACACCCAGACCGCGGGCTACGCCGCCACCGGTGGTCTGCTCGACATCACCAAGGACAAGGCCGCCCTGGGCGGGGCCGACTGGGCCGCCAACCAGAACGAGGCCGCGATCCTGGACGGCAAGCAGTACGCCGCCCCGTGGTTCGTCACCAACCGCGTCGTCGCCTACAACAAGGACCTGTGGGCCAAGGCCGGCCTGACCGCCACGCCGAAGACCCTGGACGAGCTCTACGCGGACTTCGACAAGCTGAAGGCCACCGCGGGCGTCACCGACGCGATCTACATGCCGGGCCAGGAGTGGTACGTCTACTTCGGTCTGCTCACCAGCGAGGGTGGCAAGCTCGCCAAGAAGGACGGCGACAAGTGGGCCGGTGGCCTGTCCACCCCCGAGGCGCAGAAGGCCTTCGACATCTACAAGAAGCTGCAGAGCTACTCGACCACTGCCCCGAAGGACAAGGACGAGGCCACCCCGCAGCAGAAGGACGTCTTCGGCAAGGGCGACATCGGCGCCATGATCGGCCTCGGCTGGGAGCTCCCGGACGAGAAGACCATGCCGAAGGACAAGATCGGCTTCTTCCCGCTCCCGGGCAAGACCGCTGACAAGGCCTCCAGCGTCTTCCTCGGCGGCTCGAACCTGGCCATCTCGGCGACCAGCAAGAACACCGACATGGCGAAGGACTTCCTGAAGATCGCCCTCAACGACAAGAACGAGGGTCTGGTCGCCGCCGCGGGCAACGTCCCGAACAAGGCCGCGCTGAACAGCCAGGTCGCCGGTGACTTCGCCAAGGCCGCCCTCCCGGCCGCCTCCAACGGTGCGATCACCCCGAACGTCCCGACCTGGGCGAGCGTCGAGAACGAGCCGAACCCGATCAAGGGCTTCCTGACCGGCGCCCTCACGGGCGACTACGCCGCGGCCGCCAAGAAGGCCGACGACGAGATCGCGAAGCGTCTGAACGCCAAGCAGTAAGCAAGTCGAGCGGCGTCGCTCACCGACTCCCGGCGGGGGGCCGGTGAGCGGCGCCTGTCCGTCGTGGCCAGGTTGTTAGGAAGAGAGAACGATGGCTGTGCATTCGGAGCGGGTGCAGACACAGTCCCCGGAGTCAGGGAAGGCTGCTGTGGCCAGTATCGAGAAGGGCGCCGTCGACCGCGCCCAGGGCACCCCGAAGAAGAGCGGCAGACCGGCGGCCCGGGCCGGCATCGGCTCCCGCCTCCTGCCGTACCTGCTGCTGCTGCCGGCCGTCGTGGCGACCCTGGCCCTGCTGGGCTGGCCGCTGCTCAAGACCGTGCTGCTGTCGTTCCAGAACCTCAACAGGCGGCAGTTCATCCTGCACCTGACCGAGTGGAACGGCCTGGAGAACTACACCGAGCAGCTCAAGGACCCGGACTTCTGGGCCGTCACCGGCCGCACGGTGGCGTTCACCGTGGTCAACGTGGTCCTGATCATGGTCGGCGGCACCCTGATCGGCCTTCTGCTCAACCGCCTCGGCAAGAAGATGCGGCTGCTGCTCTCCCTCTCGCTGATCCTCGCCTGGGCGATGCCGGTGGTCGCGGCGACCACGGTCTACACCTGGCTCTTCGACCAGCACTTCGGCGTGGTCAACTGGTTCCTGGACAAGCTGGGCTGGCACTCGATGGCCACCTTCAGCTGGACCGAGGGCCAGTACACGACGTTCTTCGTGATCATCCTGCTGATCGTCTGGGGCTCGGTCCCCTTCGTGGCCTTCAACATGTACGCCGCCCTGACCACCATCCCGAAGGAGCTCTACGAGGCTGCCCGGATGGACGGGGCCGGCGCGTTCAAGATCTTCGGCTCGGTGGTGTTCCCGAACCTGAAGCCCTTCTTCCTGGCCACGACCTTCCTTGAGGTCATCTGGGTCTTCAAGGCCTTCACCCAGGTCTACCTGATCAACCACGGCGGGCCCGACTCGCTCACCCGGACCCTCCCGGTCCACGCCTTCCTCGAAGGCAGCGGTGCCCAGCGCTTCGGCGTCGGCTCCGCGATCGCGGTGCTCACCATCCTGATGCTGGGTGCGCTGATGGCGTACTACTTCCGGATCATTCTGAAGCAGGAGGACGAGCTGTGAGGCGCTCGCTCATCGGACGTACGTGGCCGAACGTCATCGCGGTCGTCCTCTTCGTCTTCTTCATCTTCCCCGTCTACTGGATGTTCTCGACTGCCTTCAAGCAGGACAACGACATCATCAGCCGGACGCCGGTGTTCCTCCCGCTGAACCCGACCCTCGAGCACTTCGACAAGGCCGTCCACGCCCCGAACTTCTGGACGTACGTCACCAACAGCCTCACCGTCACGATCAGCGCGGTGCTGATCTCGCTGGTGATCGCGACCCTGGCGTCCTTCGCCATCGCCCGGATGAAGTTCCGCGGCCGCAAGACCTTCGTCCTGGTCGTCATGGTCGCCCAGATGGCGCCGTGGGAGGTCATGACCATCGGCGTCTACATGATCTCCCGCGACAACGACCTGCTGAACAGCCTCGTCCCGCTGACCATCTTCTACATGATGATGGTCCTGCCCTTCACCATCTGGACGCTGCGCGGCTTCATCGCCGCGGTGCCGAAGGAGCTGGAGGAGTCGGCGATGGTGGACGGCTGCACCCGCAGCCAGGCCTTCGTGAAGGTGATCTTCCCGCTGCTGGCCCCGGGCCTGATGTCGACCTCGCTGTTCGGCTTCATCACCGCCTGGAACGAGTTCCCGCTCGTCCTGTGGCTGAACAAGAAGGCCGAGAGCCAGACCCTCCCGCTCTGGCTGTCCTCGTTCCAGACCAACTTCGGCACGGACTGGGGCGCCACCATGGCCGCCTCGACCCTGTTCGCCATCCCGATCCTGATCCTGTTCGTCTTCCTGCAGCGCAAGGCTGTCGGCGGACTGACCGACGGCGCCGTGAAGGGCTGATCGACCGTGAGCATCCTCATCCCCACACTCCCGGTCAGTGACCAGCTGCACCGCGACGCCCTGACCGTCCTCCAGCCCGGCTTCGTCGGCACCGAGCCGCCCGAGTGGCTGCGCCGCCACCTGGAGGCCGGCCTCGGCTCGGTCGCCCTGTTCGACCGCAACGTGACCGACCTGGAGCAGCTCGCCGCGCTCACCTCGGCGCTGCGCGCGGAGAACCCCGACCTGCTGATCGCGATCGACGAGGAGAGCGGCGACGTCACCCGGCTGGAGGCGGGCTCCGGCTCGTCGTGGCCCGGCAACTTCGCCCTCGGCGCGATCGACGACCCGGCGCTGACCCGCGACGTGGCCCGCGAGCTGGGCCGGGCGCTGGCCGCCGCCGGCGTCAACTACAACTGGGCGCCCACCGCGGACGTCAACTCCAACCCGCGCAACCCGGTGATCGGCGTCCGCTCCTTCGGCGCCGACCCGGAGCTGTGCGCCCGGCACACCGCCGCCTGGGTCGAGGGCCTGCAGTCGGCCGGCGTGGCCGCCTGCTCCAAGCACTTCCCCGGGCACGGCGACACCGCGGTCGACTCGCACCACGGCCTGCCGGTGATCGACGTCGACCTGGACGTGCTGCGCGCCCGCGACCTGATCCCGTTCGAGGCCGCGATCGCGGCCGGGACCAAGGCCGTGATGACGGCCCACATCATGATCCCGGCGCTCGACCCCGAGCTCCCGGCCACGCTCAGCCCCCGGGTGCTGCGCGACCTGCTGCGGGCCGCCCCGGCCGACGGCGGTCTCGGCTACCAGGGCCTGATCGTCAGCGACGCGATCGAGATGGGTGCCATCGCCGACACCTTCGGCATGGGCGACGGCACCGTGCTGGCCCTGGCGGCGGGCGCGGACGCGATCTGCGTCGGCGGCGGGCTGGCCGACGAGGAGACCGTGCTGCTGCTGCGCGACGCCATCGTGGCGGGCGTGCAGGCCGGCCGGCTCCCCGAGGAGCGGCTGGCGGACGCCGCCGCCCGGGTGCGCGCACTCGGCAGCTGGGGCCGGATCGAGGGCCAGCGCGAGCGGCCGGAGCCCGACCTCGCGGTCGGCCTACGCGCCGCCCGCCGGGCGCTGCGGGTGGTCCGGGCGCCGGGCCGGGAGGCCCTGCCGGTGACCGAGCGCCCGTACGTGGTCTCGTTCTCCGCCGAGCCCAACATCGCGGTCGGGGACGTGACCCCGTGGGGCGTGGCCGGCATGCTGGCCGACCGCTTCCCCGGCACCCGGACCCTGGAGGTCGGCCCGGACGCCGCCGCCGCGGAGCGCCTGGAGGCCCTGGTCGCCGAGGTGGTGGCCGGCGCCGAGGGCCGCCGCCTGGTGCTGGTGGTCCGCGACGCCCACCGGCACGAGTGGATGTCGGCCGCGCTGTCCCGTCTGGTGGCGGCCCGTCCGGACGCCGCGGTGGTCGAGATGGGCCTGCCGCAGTCCGAGCCGGTCGGCGCGCTGCACATCGCCACCCACGGCGCCGCCCGGGTCTGCGGGCTGGCGGCCGTCGAGGTGCTCACCGGACAGCCGGGAGCGATCGGCTGAGTCCCCGTCGGACCGGTCACCCAGGGTGCCGGAGGGCATCGTGAGAGCGGGCCCGTCATGCGCATGGCGCATGACGGGCCCGCTCTGTTTTTCACCGGCGCTGACCTGCGGGTTCGCTGTCTGTCGGTGTTCCCTCAAATCGGTCTTAAGTCAGCCTTAAGTTCTACTTAGGGTAATGATGCCGCAACTGATCGCCACGGGGTACAACAGGTCTGCAACGTCCCCTCCGGGCAGGCCATTTGGCGTTGACACCGGCAGTGGTCTAGGCCAGAGTCCACTGCATCCGGTTCGAAATTAAACCTCACCGGATGTGGTATCAGCCCTTCCCGAAGCTCCTCGTTGCCTTGCCCGGGCCGTCCCGGCGGGCGCCATCACGCTGCCGGCGGGCACTGGCTCTAGCACCCTCGGAGGATGGCGTGAAGAAGCGCCGGCTCATCGCGACGTTCGGAATCATGGCGCTGGCCGCCGGATTGACGGCCTGTTCCTCGGGCGACTCCCCGTCGGGGGACGCCAAGTCCGCCGGCGCGGATCCGAAGACGGCCACCGGCACGGTCACCGTCTGGCTGATGGACGACGCCCAGAAGAACTGGCCCGACCTGGTGCAGCGGGTGAACGACGAGTTCGCGGCCAAGTACCCGCACGTCACCCTGAAGCTCTCCTACCTGGGGTGGGCCGAGAAGGTCGGCAAGCTCGACCGGGCCATCGCCGACGGCAACGCCCCGGACGTGGTGGAGCTCGGCAACACCGAGACCATGAAGTACGTCCTGTCCGGCGCGCTGGCGCCGGTGGAGCGGACCAGCTTCGACAACGCGGACTCCTGGATCAAGGCGCTGGCCAACACCTGCACCTACCAGGACAAGCTGTGGTGCGTGCCGTACTACGCGGGCGCCCGGGTCGCGATCTACAACTCCGGGGCGTTCCAGGCGGCCACCGGCAGCGCCGACTTCCCGAAGACCGAGGACGAGCTGCGGGCGGCCCTCGACAAGATCGCCGACAAGAACAAGGCCGACAAGACCTTCTCGCCGGTGTACCTGCCCGGTCCGTACTGGTACGCCGCGATGAGCTACGTCTCCGCGTACGGCGGCACCATCGCCCGGTTCGACAGCGCCGGCAACTGGCACGGCACCCTGCACGACGCCAAGTCCCAGCAGGGCATCACCCACTTCGTCGACCTGGTGCGCAAGTACAACAAGGGCGACCTGGCGCTCAACGAGCAGAACCAGTTCGAGGCGATGGCCCGCGGGCACGCCGCGTCCTTCTACGGCAACGGCTACGAGGCGGCCAGCGTGACCGCCCCGGTCACCGGCGACCCGAGCCTCAAGGACGCGGTCAAGGTGGCCACCATGCCCGGCCCGGAGGGCAAGCCGCTGCCGACCTTCATCGGCGGCTCGGACCTCGCCGTCACCGCCAAGTCGCCGTCCGCGGCGCTGGCCGCCGACTGGATCCGGTTGTTCACCAGCACCAAGTCGCAGCAGGCGCTGGCGGACAAGGACATCCTGCCGAACAACCTGACCCAGCTGAACCCGCTGAAGAGCAAGCCGGCCACCGCCGCCGCGGCCAACGCGGTGCCGGACGCCTGGTTCACCCCGCTGGCCCCCGGCTGGGGCGCGGTGGAGAAGCAGAAGATCCTGCCGGACATGCTGACCCAGATCCTCAAGGGCAAGTCCGTGGACCAGGCCACCAAGGAGGCCGACGCCGCGATCGACCTGCTGATCAACAACCCGTCCTGACGGGTCCGCCGAGCCCTCGGGAGCGCCCTCCGGTCCACCGGGGGGCGCTCTCGAATGTGCTCCACGGGGGAGCCCCCCGTAGGATTGCCGCAGGAATCACCGCAGCGAGTGTGCGGACTCGCCGCCGTAGAGGTCCCGCCGGGCAATCCGCCCTGGCGGGGTAGAACCATCTCATCGGAGGCACATCCAGATGTCCGACACGCAGACTGTTTCCGTCCCGGGCCGGATCATGGCGGCGGAGATGGCCGAGCAGCCGGCCGTCCTCCAGCGCATCCTCGACGAGGGCGCCCCGAAGATCCGCGAGATCGCGGCCGAGATCGCCGCCCGCAACCCGCGCTTCGTCCTGCTGACCGCGCGCGGCACGTCCGACAACGCGGCCCTGTACGCCAAGTACCTGATCGAGATCCTGCTCGGCAAGCCGGCCGGCCTGACCTCGATGTCCACCACCACCGCGTACGGCGCCAAGCCGGACCTCACCGACGTGCTGGTGATCACCGTCAGCCAGTCGGGCGGCTCGCCCGACCTGGTGGCCTCCACCAAGGCCGCCCGCGAGGCCGGTGCCATCACCCTGGCGGTCACCAACAACGCCGCCTCGCCGCTGGCCGAGGTCTCCGAGTTCCACATCGACGTGCTGGCCGGTCCGGAGAAGGCCCTCCCGGCCACCAAGACCTACACCGCCGAGCTGCTGGCGCTCTACCTGCTGGTCGAGGGCCTGCGCGGCGGCGACGGCTCGGCCGCCAAGGAGCTGCCGGCCCTGGCCGCCGGCATCCTGGCCCGCCAGGCCGAGGTGAAGGCCCTGGCCGAGCGCTACCGCTTCGCCCAGCGCCTGGTCATCACCTCGCGCGGCTACGGCTACCCGACCGCCCGCGAGGCGGCGCTGAAGCTGATGGAGACCACCTACATCCCGGCCTCCCCGTTCTCCGGCGCCGACCTGCTGCACGGCCCGCTGGCGATGGTCGACAACGTCTCCCCGGTCATCGCCATCGTCCCGGACGGCAAGGGCGGAGAGGCCCTGCAGCCCGTCCTGGACCGCCTGCGCGGCCGCGGTGCGGACCTGGTGGTCATCGGCCAGCAGGCGCAGGTGGACGCCGCCTCCGCCGGCTTCGCGCTGCCGGCCGGGGTGCCCGAGGAGGTCCAGACGATCCTGGAGATCCTGCCGCTCCAGCAGCTGGCCTACGAGGTCACCATCGCCCGCGGCCAGGACCCGGACGCCCCGCGCGCCCTGGCGAAGGTCACCGAGACCCACTGATCCGCCGCCCGCAGGGCGCAGAACGCCGAACCCCCGTCCACAGCCTGTGGACGGGGGTTCGG
>NZ_JBHVUV010000008.1:0-243389 GCF_042883905.1 Kitasatospora sp. NPDC058170 | reverse complement strand
TCCCATGGAGACCGCCCCTGACGGGCACCAGCCCACTACACTCGCTGCGCAGCCCTCTGATCAGGCAAAACGTCGAAGTCCTGCTGGAGTACTAGGGTGCGTATTTGGTCGTGATCAAGGGGTGGTCCTGTTGAGGTCTTTGATCCAGATCATCGCGCCGCGTAGGTGGAGGCCGGCGAGGTAGCTGGCGGGCGTTTTGTCGTAGCGGGTGGCGATGCCTCGCCAGGCCTTCAGCTTGTTGATCAGGCGCTCGACGGTGTTGCGCTCCTTGTAGAGGTCGGCGTCGTGGCTGACGGGCCGGCCGCCCCGGCTGCCCTTCTTCGTCCGGTTGGCAGCCTGGTCCCTCTTCTCCGGGATCACGGCCTTGATCGCGCGTTGACGCAGGTGGGCACGGTTGCCGCGGGACGAGTAGGCCTTGTCCCCGGCGACTGCGCCGGGCCGCGTGCGGGGACGGCCGACCGGCCCTCGGACCCGTAATTTCTTGAGCACGGGGATGAACTGCGGACTGTCGGCGGCCTGCCCCTCGGTCAGCACGAGCACCAGCGGGCGGCACCTGCGGTCGCCGGCGACGTGGATCTTGCTGGTCTGGCCGCCCCTGGAGCGCCCGAGCAGTGCGGCCCTCAGGCGGAGCTTGCGCCGCCGCCGGGCACGTCGTCGCTCCTCGCGTCCCGGATCATCTGCGGCGTCCTGTCCGTCTTGTTCTTCCGGGCCGCCCCCTTTTGCCGGGCCTTCTCCGCCTCGTCGGCCGCCTTCTCCAGGGCAGCCAGGGCGTCGGGGCCCAGATGCATCCCGGCGGCGTCGTGATGGGCCCGAACGGTCGTGGAATCCACACTGACCAGCGACAGGTCCACCTCGCCCCGCCTTGCGGCTTCCGCGATCGCGCCCTCCAGCAGGGCTTCGAAGACGCCCGCGTCACGCCACTGCCGGAAGCGGTTGGAGACGGTCGACCACCCGCCGAACTCCACCGGCATCTCCCGCCACTGCCCGCCGGTCCTGAACCGCCAGACCACGCCCTCGAACTGCTGCCGCAGCCGCTCCGGGTACGGGCCGTACTCGCCGATCGGCAGGTACGGCTCGATGAACTCCCACTCCGCATCAGTCAGTTGCACACGCGTCACGCAACATGGTCTACCTGATCAAGCCCCGCTGTGAGGGCGAATCCCACAGATTGATCACGACCCGATACTCGCCCTAGCCGGCCTCGGGCTCGGTGAGGACGCCGAGGCCGACCAGGCGCTTGAGGTTGTGCCGGGTGCTCTCGATGTTCTTCGGCATGATGGCGCAATCGAGGCGCTCGCACAGGTCGCGGGCGCGCATCGGCCCGGCGGCGTCGGCGGAGTCGGTGACCGCGTGAACCTTCAGCTCCTGCTTGATGCGCTCGATATCCAGGAGGTCGCCGTCTGGGCCCCGGCCGGCGGTTTCCGTGTGCAAATCGGCGAGTTGCAGGCCCGACCGCGGGGGGCGAGATCGGCTTCGAGCACCTCTCGATCGCACGGAAGGCCGTCACCGGCCTCGCCGACCGGCTCCCGGCCGCTCCGCCGGACCTGCCCGAGCACCCGGACCACCCCCTCATCCCCACCGTCTTCCACGACGTAACCGGAGCGCTGCGGGCCCGGGACGCCTGCCGGGCCCCCGGCCATGACCTGCTACCGGAGGACATCGAAGGCGCCCGTGCCACGCTGAAACGCCTGGTCGCGCCCACCATCCCCACCGAGGACGGCGCCGGCAGCCTCGCCGGGAAGGGGTGACCGGCCGAGCCGCGCGATCAGCAGCCCCGCTCCAGTCCCACCAGGGAAGAGACACCAACCCCAGGAGCCGCCCGCCGGAGCAAACACCCGGGGCCCCTGCGGGTTGTCAGGTGCTGTGCGGCCATGTCGGGTGGCGGGTGGAGTGCATCCGTGCGGCGGTGACTGCGAGCACGGCGATGAGGCCGGCGAGTGTCATGACGGTGGAGGGGGAGGTCCGGTCGACGATGGCGCCGCCGGTTACCGCGGCGAGTGAGATCGTCAGCTGGAAGGAGGCGGTGAACAGTACGGACGCTGCTTCGGGGGTGTCGGGGGCTGCTTTGGTGAACCAGGTCTGGGAGGTGACGGGGACGGCGCCGTAGGCAAGGCCCCAGAGGGTCAGCAGGGTGATGGCGCCGCTCTGCCAGCGTCCCAGGACCGGTAGCAGCAGGGTGACGGCTGCGATCGTGGCGGCGGCGAGAGCGAAGGCGGCCCGGGGGTGGCGGGTGACCAGTGCTGCGCCCAGGAAGTTGCCGGCGATTCCTGCGGCACCGTAGACGAGCAGGAGGACGGTGACCTGTCGAGGGCTGGTACCGGTGACCTGTTCCAGGAACGGGGTGATGTAGGTGTAGGCCCCGAAGTGCGCCAGCACGGTCAGGAAGGTCAGCAGCAGCGCGAAACGCGCGTTGGCATTCGTGACCATGCCGCGCAGCACGCTCGGGCGGGTCGTCCGGTCGGGTGGCAGCGGCGGCATGGCCAGGAGCAGCATGGCCAGTACGGCGGTGGTGAGGGCGCCCATGACGGCGAAGGCGGTGCGCCAGCCGGCCAGGTCGCCGATGAACGTGCCGGCCGGTACGCCGAGTACGGAGCCCAGCGGTACCGCGGAGAAGATCACCGACGTGGCGCGGGTGACCGACGCCGCGGGCACCAGGCGCTCGGCCAGTGCGGCGCCGATCGACCAGAAGCCCCCGATGACGATGCCGACGATGACGCGGGAGGCCAGGACCAGCCAGTAGCCGGGTGCCGCGGCGGCCAGGAAGTTCGCCGTGGCCAGCAGGAGCATGAACACGCACAGCATCAGGCGGCGGTCGACGCGGGCGCTCGCCACGGTGACCACGGGTGCGGAGACGGCCGCGAGGAGTCCGGGCATGGTGATCATCAGCCCGGCCATGCCGTCGGAGACGGCGAAGCTGGAGCCGATCGTGGTGAGCAGGCCGATCGGCAGGATCTCGGTCGTGACGATCGAGAAGATTCCCAGCGTGAGCGAACCGACGGCCAGCCACCCCGTCAGGGGAGGCCGGGTGGGTGGGCCGGCTGCGCCGCAGCGGCGCGCGGTGGTGTGTGTCGGGGCCATGGATTTCCGTCCTGTGAAGGGCCTTGCGTTTGCGTGGTCAGTTCAACAGGACCCGGGCGGTGGGGGCTGGCAGGTCTGCGACATCAACCCTGGAGCGGGGGTGGTGTCGCGGATCTGCTGGACCGCTCTGCCGCAGGGCTCCCGGTCGGGGGCTTCGGTACCGGGAGGGCGGTTCATGGGGTGGCGTCCCCTTCCGTGTGGGGGTGGGGCAGGGCCGCCGGCGGCGGTGCCCGGCCGGCTTGCTGCGTCCCGGTGGAACCGCCGGCACCGTCCTGCGGTACGGCGTGCGTTCACCCGCCCCGCCGCCTCGGCGGAGCGGCGGCCGCGGACCGGCGGATTCCCGCTTGCACCCGCACCGTGAGGCGACGGCAGAACCCCTCGAAGACTCGCGAACCGCCCTCGTGAGTCGGTGGCGTCGGCACGGGGGTGCGTTTGCGGCCGTGGTCAAGGGGCGAGGGGCGGTCTGTCGAGGTCTTTGGTCCAGGTCGTCGCGCCGCGCAGGCGGAGGCCGGCGGGGTGGCCGGCGGGCGTCCTGTCGTGGCGGGCGGCGGTGCCTGGCCGGGCCTTCGGCTTGTTGGTCAGGCGCTCGACGCTGTCGCGCTCCTTGGAGGGGGCGGCGTCGCGGCTGACGGGCTGACGGGCTGGCGGTGGCGGTCGGCGGCTTCGGTGGAGCCGGGGGCGTGGGTGGAGCCGGGGGTTGTCGCGGGTGGAGGGGTGCAGGAGCGGTCGGGGTCCTGTGCGGCGGGTGGTGGCTGGGTAGGTGCCGGCGCCTGGGCGGGGGTCGTGGGGGGCTTTGGCTTCCTGAGCGGCCGGGCGGCCGGGCGGCTGGGCGGGGGTGTCGGGCCGCGTCCTTGGGGCGTTGGCCGGGATCGGGTGGTCGGGGTCTGCGGGCCGTCGGGGCCGCCTGTCGGAGGGCGGTGCGGCCGGCAGCGTGCCCGGGTCTGCGAGGGCGCCGGCCCGGGCTCCCGGCGGCCGTGTGCCGGGGCGTCTCGGCGGCTGGTGGCGGCTGCGGCCGGATCCGTCGGCGGTTGTCGGTGCGCCGGTGGTGGGGCTCGCCGGCCGTTGCCCGCCTGCTGCTCGGGGCGGGCCTGCTCGCCTGATCCGCCCGCCGGTTGGGCCCGGTTGGGCCCGGTTGGGGCGGTGCGGGGTGTCGGGGGTGGGGCGGGGTGGGGTGGTGGGAGGGCCGGTGTGGGCGCGGCGGGGTCGGGGGTGCCTGGGGTTCGCGGTCGGGCGCCGGCTTGTCGGTGGTGTTCCGGGTACTGCTGCGGGGGGCTCCGCGGTGGTGGCGGGTCTTCAGGCGTGGGGCGGGGTGTGGTTGCGTTGGCGTTGGCGGTAGTTGCGCATGGATACCTGGGAGCCGCAGCCGGGGCTGCAGTACAGGCCTGCTCCGTTGCGGGTGCGGTCGAGGAAGCCGAAGTGGCAGGGGGGGTTGCGGCATGCCTTGATGCGGCCCCAGTCGCTGCTCTGGGCGATGGTCGCCGCTGCGGCCAGGACGGTTCCGAAGACGCGTTCCACTCCTGTCTGCGGTGATGCCAGTTCGACGCCGCCGGCCGTCACGACGGTCGCCAGGGGGTAGAGGGAGCCGGCGCGCCGCAGGTGCCGTTCGGCGTGCTGCAGCGGCTCGCCGAGGCTGTCCTGGTCGCCGCTGTGGGCGAGCAGCACGGTCACCAGGGCGTCGCGCAGCTCGCGTGCGGTGGCGGCGTCGGCGTCGGTCGCGGGGGTTTCGCCGCCGAAATCGTCGTACTGCGCCAGCCATTGCGTGAACGCGTCGCCGTCTTCGAACAGCTCGCGCAGGCCGGAGCCGTCCGCGCGGGTGTTGACGAACGCGAGCACGGTCTGCGCCGCCGGTGGGGCGGTGCGCGGGCTGGGCTCGGGGGGTTGGGCTGTCGCACTGCTCATGCCTTCACCCTACATCGGCAGGTAGAGGCGCTAATCGGTGTAACGGGCAACCCGGAGCGCCATCCCCCTTGACTCGTTGCGAGCTAACTCATTACGGTCGCAACATGAATGGGATATTCGACCAGCAGGCCCACCCCCGCACATGGCTGATCACCGGCGCGACGTCCGGTATCGGCCGCGAACTGGCGCTCCAGGCGCTGGAGAGCGGCGACGCCGTCGCGGCGCTCGCCCGCGACACCGCCCCCCTGGACGAACTGGCCGGCGCGCACGGCGAGCGCCTGCTCCTCCTCCAAGCGGACGTGCGCAAGGAGGAGGCCGTCCGGGAAGCGGTGGAGCGCACACTCGCCCGCTTCGGCCGCATCGACGTGGTGGCCAACAACGCCGGCTACGGACTGTTCGCAGCCGTCGAGGAGGCCTCCGACACACAGGTCCGCGCCGTGTTCGACACCAACGTCTTCGGAGCGCTCAACGTGCTCCGCGCGACGCTGCCGGTGCTGCGCGCCCAGCGCTCCGGCCACATCCTCCAGGGCTCCTCCGTCTACGGGCAGTCAGCCCATCCCGGCGTGGGCCTGCTGGCCGCGACCAAGCACGCGCTCGAGGGCCTCTCCGAGGCCCTGGCGGCCGAGGTCGCACCGCTCGGCATCAAGGTCACACTCATCCAGCCCGGCCTGACCGCGACGCCCTTCCTCGCCAACCTCGACGTCGCCCCCGCCCTGCCCGACTACGACCCAACCGTCCGCGAGGTCCACCAGGGCATCGCCGAGTTGCCGGCCTCCGCGTTCTCCCCCGCGGCACGCATCGCCGCAGGCATCCGGACCGCCGTCGACAGCCCCAACCCCCCGCTGCGCCTGGCGCTCGGCGCCAGCGGCGCCACGGGCATGCGCGCCGCCCTGGAGGCGCGCATCGCGGACCTGGACGGCTGGAAGCGGGTGACCGACGCCGTCGACGGGTAGCCGCACGTCCCGCCGGCGCCCGCGGTGCCGGGGGCCGCGGTGCCGGCGGCGGCGGGGGCCGCGCGTGCCCGGCGGGCCGGGAAGCACTCTCGTCCCGGGGGCCGCGGTCGGGGAACTGCACGCCGCCGGGGTGGCGGTGATGCTCTGGACGCCCGACAGCGCAGCCCGCTGGAAGGCGCCGTACGCCGACACCCTCGGCGCCGACGAAGCGGGAGCCGGCTCCTCGGGCGTTCTGCGCCACGCGGGCCGGCGAACTGTGCCGGCCGGCCCCACCCCCGGGGGGCCGGCCGGGACGGGGCGTCAGGGCTGCGCGGTGGCCCGTCGGCCGACTGGACGTCGGGGCGGGGCGCAGCGGGCTGTCCGGGACGGGCGGCCCCGGTCTTCGGTGCACGCGCGGCCGCGTGGGGAGCCGGGAGCGGGCCCGGCCGTTTTCGCGGCTGTGGCCGGAGTTCCGCGAATGATCAAGGAGAGGTGCTGGCCCGCTCGTTCCCCAGCGGGCGCGGCCGCCCGGTCGGTACCGTCACCGAGTACGGCAAGGCGAGGGCTGCGCCCCTTGCGTTCCGGCGGTCGTAACCCGTCGATGTGCGGATCTCCTCGATCGCCTCCTCGATCGCCCCTTGGTGGACGAGCTCACGAGCGCGTTCCTGAACTGCCTGTGGAACAGGGAGGTGCATAGCCCTGACAAGATCGGCATCCCACCCCTGCCTCCGTGCACGCCAAGCGCGAAATCGCGCTCCAGCCGACCATTCCATCGTTCCTCCGGAGCTGAGTCGCGCCGTCGCACTTCAGCGGTGACTCGTGAGGGTGCGGATCCGAAGGAGTGGGAAGGAAGCCCGGCCGAACGTGGCGTGCTTGAGGGGCTTGACCTTGTTGACGTGGCCTTCGACCTGCACCGAACCGCCTCGACCGGGTATCGTGCGGTCCCGCGGATCCATGCCCCTGTCCTGGGAAAAGAAGTGCAGGATGCACATCCTGGATGACCTCACCGGTCTTTCCTCTCGTGCAAGGAGTCTGCTTGAACGAACCGGCCGGCGCGATGATCCGCAGGAACCTCGGCTCTCCACCGAGTTCCTGCGGATCCGGGACTGCTTCGGCCGGTCGATTCCCGCGCCCATGATGCTCGTGGTCCGCCGGGAGGGGTTCGAGCGGAAGTACGGCGGACTCCGTTACCAAGTGCGACGCGGCTCCACCGTCGAGGGCGAACGCCGCGAGGTGCTTCGCGAGTGGCGCTACGACCTGGGCCGGAGCATGTGGCCCGGCGCCGCCGACGGCTGGTACTTCGATTGGTTCGGGGAACGGGTGTCCTCCCCGGTGCGCTACCTGGTGCACACGGACGGACGAGTCGGAGTGGGCGACGCAGGCGGCACGTTCCTCGAGATCGCCCCGTCCATCCCGGCGCTCATCGAATCCCACGCTCTCACCGACACGGTCTCGACCTGGGACCGCACCGCCGCCGGCGTGGACGGCTTCGCACTCGCCGAGCAACTCGACGGCCTCACCGACATCCCCGAAGCATCAGGCGCCACCGTCCGATGGCGGCTGTCCGGCAACGTAGCGGTCGAGGAGTTCCGGAACTGGAGCAGCGGCGCGCCGCGTCGTTGGCGCGCGTTCATCTGGAGTCGGGGTGAATCTGGTCGGCGCCGGGTTGAGGAGGCCGCTGGCCGAGTAGCGGCCACACAGCAGACCTGACAGCCACCGGATGACGACCGCTGCCTGACAGAGCTGATTCCACCGAATGATCCGTGTGACCTGGCCTTCAGCGGCGCCGGATCCAGTGCCGTGTCAGGCCGTTGACGACGGCGTCCCGGCCGTTGTGGGGAAGGCGGCGGAGCGCTGGACCGGGGGTGCCCCTGGTCGGGGGCGCGGGCCTTCGGCCTGTGAGGTCGTGGCCGCGGCGTTCGCGGGCGATGGCGCTGGATTCGTGGGCGAGGGCCGGGCGGTGGCCAGGTCTGGGCAGGAGTGCGGGATGCGGTCGAGCTGGTCGCGCTGCCTACCGGTCAGGGAGTCGGGGCGGTCGGGCGGGGGGTCGGTGGGTCGCGGTGTCTGGACGTCGATGGGGACTGTGTCGGGGGTTGTGGTTGTCGTTGTTGTTGGCGGGGTTCGGGTGTGGTGTGGGGAGAGTGAGTTGGCGTTGCGTCAGGGGGGTTGGGGTTCTGTCTGGGAGGGGTGTTGCGGGGGAGCGGGGGGTTGGTGCGGCCGCCGTCATCGCCGGAGTCTCCGGCAGTCCCTGTGGCCGTATCGGCACTGCGCGCCGCCCTGGTGGGGCCGTGCCGCTGCCGGGCGGCCCGCAGGGTGGTCATCCCCGGGCCCGGCCGGCATCCCACGGCGATGTGTGCGACGGAGTCCGCACGCGTCGCCGGGCCGGGCCGCGGTTTTGGGGCCCGGCCCGGCGGCGTGTGCGGATCAGCAGGTGCCGAGGTCCTGCCAGACGCCCCACTGGCCGGTGGTGCCGGGCTCCTCGCCCAGCGTCCACCACTTGGCGCTCCACTGGTGGCCCTTCCACGAGGCGGTGTTGCCACCGGTGTAGACCTGTGTGCCGGCCCAGGAGGCGGTGGAGCACGCCGGGTCGGTGCCGGTCACGGTGAGCGTGTAGGTCGCGGAGGACGTGGCCGAGGTGCCGGTCAGCGTGCCCTTGACCGTCAGCGTGTAGGTGCCGGGGGCGGCCGTGGACGCGGTCGACACCGACAGGGCGGCGCTGGGGCTCCCGCCCGTCGAGGACGGGCTGACCGAGGCGGTGACCCCCACGGGAGCGCCGCTGACCGTCATCGCGATGGACGTGTTCGAGCCGTTGTTGATGATGGCCGTGCTCACGGTCGCGGTGGTCGACGAGCCGGCGGTCACCGTGCCCGAGGACGGGCTGACCTGCACCTGGATGGCGGGCACCTGGCCGCTCGACGGGGAGGGCGACGCGGAGGGCGAGGGGGAGGAGGTGGTGGCGGGGGCTTGGAGGAAGGCCGTCGTCGGGTACCTGCCACCCGACTGCGAAGCGGGCTTGGACGGGCTGTCGTCGGCCCGGGCCGCGGCGTACGGGGCGAAGACCTGGGCGGGCAGTGGGGTGCCCGCCGCGTGGACGGTGCCGGTGGCGGTGAGCGCCAGGCCGGCGATGGCGGCGGCGGTGACGGCTCCGGCGAGCAGGGCTCGCAGTGGTGCGCGAACGGGTCCGGCCATGGACCGCGCTCCCTTCGAAGGTGGGGGACTTCGGCGACCTGAGGCACTCTGGCCGGACCAATACTGGTGGTCTGGACCACCCGGCTGTCAAGAGTCCTTACCGGGCTCTCGGGCTCAGCGGTTGCGCCGTATGGGCCGCGGCAGTTCCGGAGTTCCTGCGGGCCGTGTTCCGCGTCGGCTGGAACACCCGCCAGGTCATCTGCCCCGAAGGCCGCACCGGCACCGGCTGGTGCCCCGTCACCCGGCGCGGTCGCGACGCCATCGTGATCGCCTTCGCCGGCGCCGGCTGCCGTCCCTGCCCTCCCGTGAATGCTGCACCACCGCGGCCCGCGGCACCCGCATGCCCACCCTGCGGCCCCGCGAGTTCCACGACCATGTCGCCGCCGCCCGCGCCGAACAGGCCGCCGGCGCCTGGCAGGCCGCGTACGCCCTGCGCGCCGGCGTCGAGGGCGCCGTCAACCAGGCACCCGACATCACCGGCCTACGCCGGGCCCGCTACCGCGGCCGGCCCAAGGCCCCCCTCCGGCACGCCTTCTGCGCCACCGCGATCAACATCGTCCGACGCGACGCCCACCGGAGCGGCCCACAACCCGACTCGACGCCCACCGGAGCGGCCGACAACCCGACCAGCCCCGCAAGCCCCGGACAAGCCGACCGTCCCGCCTCGCCCACCAACTCGCCGCACAGCCCCGGCCGAAATGCGCAACGGAGTCTGGGGCGGGCGGGGGTGTGGGTGATCATGGGGGTATGGATGCTCGTTTTGTTGGTATCGGGGATGTGGGCCGGGTTCCGTCGGTGGCGGTGGTGGTGGATGTCATGCGTGCTTTCACGGTGGCGGCGTGGGTGTTCGCGCGGGGGGCGGAGCGGATCGTTCTTGCGGGGTCGTTGGACGAGGCGCTGGCGTTGAAGGCGGCTCATCCGGGGTGGGTGGCGTTGAAGGACGGTCCTCGTGCGCCGGGGTTCGATCTGGTGAACTCGCCGGCTCTGGTGCGTTCGGCGGATCTCGGTGGGCGGACGGTGGTGCAGAAGACCACGGCGGGGACGGTGGGTGCGCTGGCGGTGCGGGAGGCGTCGCTGGTGCTGTGTGCGGGTTTCGTGGTGGCGGAGGCGACGGCGGGGGTGTTGCGGGCGCGGGGGAGCGACGGTGTGACGTTCGTGGTGACGGGTGAGGACGGGCGCGCGGAGGAGGATCTGGCGTGTGCGCAGTACATCGCCCGCCGGGCCGCGGGGGCGGAGGTTGATCCTGCGGGGTTCCTGGGCCGGGCGGGCGGGTCGCGTGCGGCGGGCGAGTTGGCGCAGGGGGTGCGCGAGGGGGCGCATCCGGACGATGTCGCGCTGTGTCTCGAGCTCGACCGCTTCCCTTTCGCGATGGCGGCCTCGGTGGAGGAGGGCTCGTTGATGGTCCTGCGCCCCTATGCGGTGCCTTCGCCGGCCGGTGGCGCCCCGCTCTGACGCGCCGTGCGGCGGGTTGGCGGGGGCGGGCCGCCGCGTCGGTGGGGGTGGGGGTGGGGGTGGGGGTGGGGGTGGCGGGGTGTTCCCGGGTCAGGGGGGTGTGGGGGCGGGGATGGGGTGTCGGACGGTGACTGCCATGTCGCCGGTGTTGTCCTCCAGTACGGTGTCGTTGATCCTCAGGCGCAGTTCTCCGGCGGGTCCGGTGTTGTGCAGGGTGCGTTCTCCTCCGACCGCGAACGGCGGGCTGCTGCCGATCATCCCGATCAGGCCGGCGTGGGCCGTGCAGCAGACGTTGTTCGTCTGGTCGGGGTCCTGTGAGCACACCACCGGGTCGGTGCACCCGTCCGGTCCGACGGCGTAGCCGTTGCCGAAGGGGTGCCACTGCCCGGTGGCGGTGATCTCGACGTCCTCGCCGGCCGCCACCAGGACTCCGGAGTCCTGCCATCCCCGGGCGGCCGACACCGTGGTGGTGGTGGCGGCGGTGGGTGTGGTGGTCGTGGTCGTGGTGGCGGGGGTGGTGGTGGTGGCTGTGGGGGGTGGTCCGGTCCTGGTGGCGGTGGTCGCCCAGAACACCGCGGCGGCGACGGCGGTGGAGGCGAGGGCCGCGACGGCCAGGGAGAAGTTCATCCGGTCCGAGGCGGTGGCTGCGGGGTGCTGGGGTACTCCCCACCGCCTGGTCGCGAGCTGCGCTGCGAGGTAGGCGGTCGCGAAACCCGTGACGGTCGCTGCGGCCACGATCAGCGCTTGCCCTGTTGCGGACAAATCCGGCTCCCTGGACATCTCCTGTGGTGACGGTCTTGTCGCTCAGCGTAGCCGCGGGTGGGGGTGTCGGTGGGGTTGCGGGGCGTGTGGTCGGGGTCGGGGGCGGGACCTGGGGGGCTGGCGGGACCCGGGGGGTTCTGGCGGGGCCCCGGGGGTTTTGGCGGGGCGACTCCGGGGGTTTTGGTGGGGTGTGATGTGGCTGCCGGTGTGTTCGCTCCGGGTGGCGGGTTCTGGCGGGTGCCGGTTTCAGTGTCCGGGGGTGTTCTGGAGGTGGCCGGGGCCGGGGCCGGGTGGGACTTCCGGTGTGGTGCGGTAGCGCGGGGTCCGGGTCTGCCAGGTGTGGTAGCCGATGATCCAGGCGGCCATGGTCTCGACGTGGGTGTCGACGGCGGCGTGCTGGCCGGGGGTGGGCGAGTTGGTGGCACATGGCGGGCACGTCGCGGGCCAGGTGCCGGAAGCGGGCGACGCGCTGGTGGACCTCGTCGCGGGCCGCGGCCACGGCTTCCTCGCGGGAGCAGTCCCGGGCGTGCTGGAGGACCAGGACGAGGTTGTCCATGTCCCCGCGTGCCTCTTCCTTCTCCAGTGAGTACACGTCGTTGCACATCAGGGGGACGTCCACGGTGATCTCCCGCATGGTCCGCAGCTGCGGGCTGTGGAAGGCGGCCGCGGGGATAGTGATTCCCGCCGCGCGTTCTGCCAGTGACACCGTCAGGGCGGTGCCGGCGACGCCGCGGCGTACCTGGAGGTACTGCTCCATGTCGGAGGGTGTCCCGCGGCGGCGGTTGATCGCCTCGTGCGCGTGGGCGGCGAAGTAGTACTCCCATTCGTGGGCGGCCCGCGCCGCCCACGCGCGCGGTGCGCCCTCGGTGCAGCGCCGCCACAGGTCCGCGAATGCGACCGGGCAGGGACGGGAGCCGGCCTGCGGCCGGGCGCCGTGGACGATGTCGACGAGGTCCTGGCACAGGCGGGCGACGTCGTGGGGGGCGAGGCCCGGCGGGCCGTCGAACTGGTCGTCGAAGACGAGGAAGAACGCCATGGCGTCGGTGCACAGGTCCAGTTCGGGGCCCTGTGCGTGGGGGAAGCCGTAGGCGGCCAGGAGGGGGATGTCCCAGGAGCGGTACCGGTGAAGGGCCTGGCCGCCGGCCACCAGTTTCTGCTGCCGGACCCAGTCGAGGTTGCGGTGGCGGGCGCGGTCGAGATCCGGGCTCGTGCGCAGCGCGAAGGGCAGGTCGAACTCGGTGTCCTGCGGCACGGGTCCTCCATCGGCGCTTCGCCCGGTGCGTGGTGCACGGTGCACGGTGCGGCGGCGGGGGCCGCAGACGCACCGTAGCGCCGGGCGGTCGAGGGGGAGGGCGGGATCGGGGAGTGCGGGGCCGGCGGCCCTGGCTCCGGCGGTGTGGAGCGGCCGGTGCGGTGGCCGGGGGCCGCAGGCGCGACGTGGCGCGGGGTGGTTGAGGGGGAGGGCGGGATCGGGGAGTGCGGGGTCGGCGGCCCTGGCTCCGGCGGTGCGGGGGCGGTCGGTGCGGGGTGGGCGAGGCGGGTGCCGGCCGTGGTCGCTCTGGGCTGCTGGTTCCTTCGCGGCAGTGGCCCGGGCGCGGGGGTGTCCCCGGGGTCGGGTAGCTGCGGTTGCGGTGTTGCGGGTGTCCGGTTCGTGCGGGGTGCGTGCTGTGGCGGGGGTGCTGCGGGCCCGGACCGGCAGGGGGCGGGGTGCGTGCTGTGGCGGGGGTGGTGCGGGCCCGGACCGGCAGGGGGCGGGTGGTGTGGGGGGTTTTCGGTTGCCGCTCTGGTGGCGGGGTGGTGGAGTACGGGGATGGATCATGAAGAGTTGCTGGCCCTGTACGACCGTCGTGTCCGTCGCGGGGCCCAATCCGATGCCCCTGATGCCCGGATCGAGTACACGCCGGGGGTGGTGCGCCAGAGCGGTTCCGAGAGTGCCTGGAACGGGGTCCTGTTCTGTGATCTCGACGAGGGCGGCGCGGATGCGGCGATCGCCGAGCAGGTCCGCCACTACACCGCGCTGGGCCGGGACTTCGAGTGGACGCACTACGCGCACGACCGTCCCGCGGACCTCGGCGCGCGGCTGGGCGCGGCCGGGTTCAGGGCCGAGGACCCGGAGACCCTGATGGTCGCCGAGATCGCCGCGCTGCCCGCTGGCGCGCCGGCGGCGGGCGTGCGGATCGAGGCGGTCACCGACGAGGCGGGTATCGAGCAGGTCGTCGCGGTCCACGAGCAGGCCTTCGGGACCGACGGCTCCCGGCTGCGCCGGCGCCTGCTGGCCCAGCTCACCCAAAGCCCCGACGTCCACAGCGCCTACCTCGCGCTGGCCGAGCAGGACGGCCGCGCGGTCGCGGTCAGTGCCGCCCGCCTGGAACTGCGCCCCGGGACGGGCTTCGCGGGCCTGTGGGGCGGGGGGACCCTGGAGGCGTGGCGCGGCCGGGGCGTCTACCGGGCGCTGATCGCCCACCGCGCCCGGATCGCGGCCGACGCCGGCTACCGCTACCTGCAGGTCGACGCCTCCTCCCGGAGCCGGCCCATCCTCCAGCGCCTGGGCTTCGCCGCCCTGACCACCATCACCCCCTACCGCTACGAGCCCTGACCCCCACCCCTTCCGGCGCCCCGGCCCCTCCGGGCACACCCCCCCCGCCCCGGCGAAGCCCCGCCCCGGCGGGGCCCGCCGCCGTTGTCCTGTGTCCCGGTGCCTGTGTGCCTGTGTGCCTGTGTGGGCCTTGTTCGAAGCCCTTTGCGGGTCGGGCTGGTGCCTGTGCCGTGCCCTGCTGCCGCCTGCCGCCGTCCGTGTCGCCCGTTGCCCGTTGTCCGCAGGCCTCAGGGGTGGCGCTGCACGCCTGCCCGCGGGCCCTGCTGCGCCGCGGCTCCGGGCAGGCCCGTGGCGCCCGCCTGTCGCGGGTCCTGTGTTCCGGTGCCTGTGCGCCTGTGTGGGCCGTGTTCGAAGCCTCTTTGCGGGTCGGGCTGTTGCCTGTGCCGTGCTCTGCTGCCTGCCGCCGTCCGTGTCGCCTGCTGCCCGTTGTCCGCAGGCCTCACGGGTGGCGCTGCACGCCTGCCCGCGGCCCCCTGCTGCGCCGCGGCTCTGCTTGTCTCCGCTCTCCTGGTCACCCGGCTGTGAGTGTCCGTGGGCGATTTCGTCGAGGTGTCAGCCTTCCGTGCTTTCAGGCGTGAACGCGTAGGTGCGAACCGGGTCGAGGTGGAGTTCGTAGGGCCCGAAACAGTCTGCGGCAAGGGTGGCGATCCGGGCTCCGCAGGGACAGGCCCGGTTGGGGCCCTGCGTTCCGTTCGGTCCGCAGCATCCGGTGCTGTTCTCCCGGTTCGGGAGGGGCCGCAGCGCGGGCGCGTCATCGGGGTGGACCACGATCGTGTTGCGGTCCCCGGCCGAGACGAGGAAACCCTCCTCAGCGGTCATGAGAGGCCCGCGGGGCTGCGACGGCACTGGATTCTCCTGGTCTTCCTGCACGACGAAGGGGGCTCCCCAGGGCTCTGCTTCAATCGCGTAGCAGCCCTGCGGAACCGTCGGCGGGGCCTGCCGTGCTCCCTTCGGCCGAGCGTCTTCGAGCCCGGGAACCGTGGGGACGGCGGGCAAGGCCGTCAGGTCCGGGGTGAGCGTCGTGCCGCACTTGGAGCAGTAGAAGACCGTCACGGGTCCGTTGTAGCTGTAGATCTTCTCATCTCGCACCTCACTTAGGTCCGGCTCTCGTGGGCATGGGCGACATGCTGGGAAGGCAGCAGGGAGATGGCGACGGCTTGGTCAGCGGTTCAACTGCGCCGTCAACTCCCGGTTTGCGGCACGTGCGGCGGCGAGGTCTTCGTCGTGCTCGGCGAGGTCGGACCGGAGGCCGAGGATCTGCTGCCCACGCTCACCGATCCGGCCGGTGAGCGTTTCGACGTCGGCGGGGGCGCCCAGGCCGGATGCCTCCCAGGCGGCCTGTCCGAGCGCTTCGGACAGGCGTCGTTCGAGCCGGGCGGAGGTTCGGACGCCCGGGCGAGGACGGCCGCGTGCAGGTCAGCGTGCCGGTGGATCAGACTGCGGTGGACGCCGGCGGCGCGGACGACGGACGAGACGGTGCCGCCGCCCGTGTCGCCCGCTGCCCGTCGTCCGCAGGCCTCACGGGTGGCGCTGCACGCCTGCCCGGGGCCCCTGCTGCGCTGCGGCCCCGGGCAGGTCCGTGGTGCCTGCCTGTCGCGGGTTCTGTGTTCCGGTGCCTGTGTGCCTGTGTGGGTCGTGTTCAAGGTCTGTTGTGGACCTGTCCGCGGGCCGTGTTGCGTTGTGGTCCGTTGTCGGGCTGTCGCTGGCGGGTGGTGCGCCTGTTCGTTGCGGTTCTGTGTGGTGGTGGTGTGCGGTGCGGGTGGTGCTTGGGGTCTGTGGTGGGAGTGCCTGTTGTCTGGTTGCTGTTGGGGTGTTCTGCGGGTGTGTGTTCCGGTGGCTGCTTTGCGCGTGGGTGTTCTGCCTCCTGGGCCCGGCTTGCGCCCTGGGCCCGGCCCGTGCCCGGTCTGCGTCCTGTGCCTGCGGGCTGTGCCCGTGTTTCGTGCCTGCCCGCGGCCCGGCCCGCGTCCTGTGTCTGCCTGTTGTCCGCGTGTGTCGTGTTGTGTCGTGTCGGTTCGGGTGGTCCTGTCCGGGCCTGGGGTTGGTGGGGGCAGGCCGGGGGTGGGCCGGGCCCGGGCTGGGTGGGGTGGTTGAGGTCTGGTCAAGGTTTGCTGTATGTGTGGTGGAGGGGGTCTGCCGTCTGGGGTTGGCGCGTGCTTTGATCGCAGGAATGAAGCCCCGGCCGCACGTGCGTCCACGGCCGCGTGCATCGCGTCGTGTGTGTATCGGTACACCCCGCCCGACATCGGCGAACACCGTTGCGCGCGACGCGTAGACGCACGGACATGGACCTGAGCTCGGCGGCTATGGCCCGTCCTCTCAGAGTGGATTTGACTGGTTGCCATGACACAGACCCCGCAGAACACCCCGACCACCGCCCGTACCGTTCTCGTGATCGGCGGGAGCGGCAAGACCGGGCGCCGCGTCGCCGAGCGCCTGGCCGCCCGCGGTCACGGCGTCCGGATCGGCTCGCGTTCCGCTCCGGTGCCCTTCGACTGGAACGAGCCCGCGACCTGGCCCGCCGCCCTGGCGGGTGTCGATGCCGCCTACATCACCTACTACCCCGACCTCGCCTTCCCGGGCGCGGTGGAGTCCGTGGGCGCGCTGTCCCGCCAGGCGGCCGAACTCGGCGTCCAGCGCCTGGTCCTGCTGTCCGGACGCGGGGAGGAGGCCGCCGAGGCCGGCGAGCGCGCCGTGCAGGACGCCGGTACCCAGTGGACGATCGTGCGCTGCGCCTGGTTCAACCAGAACTTCAATGAGAGCTTCTTCCTGGACCCCGTCCTCTACGGGGAGCTGGCCCTGCCCACGGGTGACGCCGTCGAGCCGTTCGTCGACGCCGACGACATCGCCGACGTCGCCACCGCCGCCCTGACCGAGGACGGCCACCACGGCCAGGTCTACGAGCTGACCGGTCCGCGCCTGCTCTCCTACGCCGACGTCGCCGCCGAACTGTCCAAGGCCACCGGCCGTGAGATCCGCTTCAGCGCCGTCACCGTCGAGGAGTACCGCGAGGTCCTCGCCCAGGCGGGCCTGCCCGGGGAGTTCGCCGACCTGTTCACCATGATCCTCGACGGCCGCAACGCCCACCTGTCCGACGGCGTGCGCCGCGCGCTGGGCCGTGAGCCCAAGGACTTCGCCGACTTCGCCCGCGAGGCCGCCGCCACCGGCGTCTGGAACACCTGACCCACCCGCACATCCGCAACACCCCGCAGCGCCGACCGGGCCCTGCCGGTGCGCCCGCCCCGCCCCCGACACGGACGCGGCGCGGCCGCACCGGCCCCGGCCCAGGCCCCCACCACCACCGCACCACCCGCACCACCCGCACCGCCCGTACTGCCCGTACCGCCACCGCACTGCCCGTACCACCAGCACCACCAACGCACCACCAGCACCACCAACGCACCACCAGCACCACCAACGCACCGCCCGTACCTCCCGCACCACCAACGCACCGCCCGTACCTCCCGCACCACCAACGCACCGCCCGTACCTCCCGCACCATCACCGCACCGCCCGCACCATCACCGCACTGCCCGTACCGCCCCCGGAACCGCCCGTACCGCCCGTACCGTCTGTACCGCCGCTGCCGGAACCGCCGGCACCGCAGCCGTCCCCGCCCGGCCCGCCCGCCACACACAGCCCCGAAGGGGTGAGGGAGCGTCATGCCGCCCGAGAACACCCGACTGTCCAGCGAGCACGGCCTGGGCCACCTGCCCGAGCACATCCGGGGCTTCGCCCTCATGCACGTCGCGATGCGCCGCGACGGCGCCCGCCTGCTGGCCGCCGCTCCCCGTACCACCGCCGCCACCGCTCCGGCTCTGGCGGCCTGGTTCCGCCTGCTGCGCTCGGTCATCGACTGGCACCACCACAGCGAGGACGAGCTGCTCTGGCCCGAACTGCTGCGCCGGGCCCCCGACTTCGCCGGCTCCGACCGTGCCCTGGTGGAGGACCACAGCGCTCTGGACGAGGCGATGGACCGTGTCGGTGCGGCCCTGACGGCCCGCGGCGCGCACCCCGCCCCGCTGGTGGAGGCCGCCGGGCGTTTCGACGCCCTGATCCGCGACCACCTGCGCCTGGAGGAGTCGGTCGTCTTCCCCGTCATCGCCGCGATGCCCACCGGCGCCTACCTGGCGCTGGAGCGGCGCATCATCGCCAGCGCCCCCGCCGCGGTGCGCACCGTCCTGCAGCCGTGGATGTTCGACGGCGCCGACCGCGCCGCCACCGCGGCGGTGGCCGCCACCATCCCCGCCCCGGTGCGCCTGCTCGGCAACACCGTCCTGGCCCGCCGCTACCGCCGCACCCTGGCCGCGGTCCTCTGAACGCCCCGCCCCCGGACACCGCACCACCAGCACCACCCTGCGCCGCCGGAACCACCCCGCACTACCGGAACCACCCCGCACCACCAGCACCACCAGGACCACTGCACTACCGGAACCACTCCGCACCACCAGCACCACCAGGACCACTGCGCCACCGGAACCACCCCGCACCGCTGCGCCGCTCCGCACCACCGGAACCACTCCGCACCACCAGGACCACTGCGCCACCGGCACCACCCCGCACTGCTGCACTACCGGAACCACCCTGCTCCGCACGACCCGCGCCGCTGCGCACCTCCGGTACCGCCGTGCCACCCGTACGGCGGTGCCGTCCGGGTGCGGCGTTGGTCCGGCCATCCCGACGCTCCCCCTTTTCGGCCTGTGAAGGGGGGACACGACACCGAAGGAACCCCCGATGCGCTCCGAGCCGACCGCTCCCGCCTACTACACCGCCCCGCCCGCCGCCCACTACAGCCCCGGAGGTCCGGTGCCCGCCGTCCGCCCCGGCCAGGGCAGGGCCGCCGGCCCCGTCCTCGTGGCCGCCACCATCGCCATGGGCCTGATGGCCGGCCTCTTCTTCGCCTTCGACGTCTCCGTGATGCCCGGCCTGGCCAAGGGCGACGACCGCACCTACGTCACCGCCATGCAGAACATCAACAAGTCCATCGAGAACGGCCTGTTCGGCCTCGTCTTCGTCGGCGCGTTCGCCGCCACCGGCATCGCCGCCTACCTCGAGCACAAGGCCGGCCGGCGTACCGCCGCGTTCTGGGCCGCCGCCGCCACCGTCGCCTACGTCGCCGCCCTGGTCGTCACCATGGGCGTCAACATCCCCCTCAACAACCAGCTCGCCCAGGCCGGCGACCCCTCCCAGATCCAGGACTTCGCCGCCGTGCGCGCGCATTTCGAGAACACCTGGGTCGCCACCAACATGCTGCGCACCGCCCTGTGCACGGCGGGCCTGGCGGCCCTGACCCGCGCCCTGCTCCTGCACTCCCGAGCCTCCCGCTGACCCGCGCCCGGCCCCGCACAGGTCCCGCGCCGCGTCCCGCGCGCCGTGTGCCGGTGCCCGTTGTCCCGTCCGCGGGGCGCACGGGCACCGGCACGCGGTGCGTGCGGTCCCGGTGGCGGTGCGCCCGCATCCCGTATCCCGCGTCCACCGCTGCGGCCGGTGGCCGCGCCGGGGTGTCCGGGGCGCACCGCCCGGGCCCCGCGGCCCCGTTGGCGCGGCCGACGGCCGACGGCTGACGGCAGGCGGCAGGCGGCAGGCGGTGTGGGTGGGGGTGTGCGGTGGTCCGGGCGGCTACGGCCAGCCCGTCGCAGCGGTGGTGAGGGTGGCTCTGGCCGCGGCGATCGTCTCGCACGCCCGCCGGACCTCCACCGCGGCCCAGTGCGCGGGCAGCGGTCCCTGGGCCCGTAGGGCGCCCGCCCGGCGCTGGAGCTCGCGCAGCGCGCCGCCCTGGGCGCTGGACAGGCCCATCTCCTGGTAGTCGCCGGGGTCGGCGGTGCCGTCCAGGGAGGCCTGCAGCCACGGCCCGATACTCAGGACGCAGTCCTCCAGCGGGCCGGCCGCCGACGGCGGCCGAGGCGCGGGCGGCGCAGGCGTGGCGCCCGCCCCGCCCGCCCCGCCCGCCCCGCCGGGTCCGGCGCACCCCGCCGCCAGGACAAGGCCGAGGGCGAGGGCGAGGGCGGGGGCGGGGCCGAGGGCGGCCGTGAGCCGTCTGCGCATGCCCGCAAGTGTGGCGCCCTCCGCCCGCCCGCACCAGGTGTCGGCGTACGGGTGGACGTGCTCACTTCTCGGTGTACTGGTTGCCGCGCTCGGGCCGGCCGCGGCCCCTTGGAACGCGCTCAGGTCTGTGCCGGCGCTCTGTGCCGGCCCTCTGCGGTGCGCTCCGGAGGTGAGCGCGTGTGTTCGGTGGTCAGCGCATGAGGTGGCGCAGCAGCCGTACGTAGCGGCTCCGGTGGGCCGGGCGGGTCGCCGTGCCGCAGCAGGCCAGTTCGGCGCGGTCCAGGCTGTCCTGCAGGCAGGCGTCGTGGAGCGGGCGGAAGACGAGCGGCCAGGTGAGGCGTGCCGGGCCGCGGACGGTCATGGCGAGGGTGTGGCGCAGTAGCGTGTGCTCCTCGTCGACGGCCAGGGCGGTGTACTCGTGGAATCCGTGGAAGCCGCGCGGCCCGCTGAAGGTGAAGCGCACCCATTGCGAGGGGACGTGTGCGGTGACGGTGTAGCGGACCGGGCCGTGCCCGCCGGCCGCGCCGGCCGCCAGGGGCCGGTCGAGCACCATCGCCGGCCAGCTGTCGTGCGGCCAGAGCTTGTCGTCGCCGCTCGCCAGGGTCTCCATGAGCGCTCCCACCTCGCTTCGCTTCGCGGCCAGCAGGCGCTCGTGCACGTTGTAGACGCCCATGCGTCCTCCCCGGATTCTTTTTAGAGGAACATCTCTAATATTGTGGAGAGTACCCTCCAGTTCATGGCGAGACCACCCCGCTTCGACGCGCAGCAGCTCCTCGACGCCGCCGTGCGACTGGCCGCCGCAGGGGGCCCGGCCGCGGTGACGATGTCCGCGGTCGCCCTGGAGGTGGGCGCCCCGAGCGGTTCGGTGTACCACCGGTTCGCCGGACGGCCCGCGCTGCTCGCCGAGGTGTGGCTGCGGACGGCGGAGAGCTTCCAGGACGGCTATTTCAAGGCCCTCGAAGCAGGCGGCGACGCGCGGCAGGCGGGGTGTGCGGCGGCACGCCATGTCGTCGCCTGGAGCCGCGCCCACCCGCAGGAGGCCGTTCTCCTCCTCTACGGCGCCGAGGACTTCGGGCGCGCCGACTGGCCCGAGGAGCACCTCCGGCGGGCGGACCGCGGCAGCCGGCGCGTGCGCGCCTGCCTCGCCTGCCTCGCCGCTGCCCTGGGCGCCGAAGGCCGGCAGGCCGCCGAGCGGGTCGCACTCGCGGTGGTCGACCTGCCCCTGTCACTGGTCCGCCGCCACCTGCGGGCCGGCGACCCCCTCCCCGCCCACGCCGAAGACCTCGCCGAGGAGTGCACCGCCGCACTGCTCGCGTCGCTTCCCGCGGCGTCGGCGGCTGTGCCGGCGGGTCCAGCCACAGGCTGAGGAACCGTCCGCACGGCCATCGAGAGGGACAGCGGGGGCGCCTGAGGACTGAGCGCACTCATCCGTACGTACCTGGGCACTTCACCGAGTACGCCGACACCGGGGGACCCCGCGGCATCCGCCCGGACCCGGTGCCCGGGCCGGGCCCGCCACCCCGCCCGGCTCGGCGCCCCGCCCGCACCGCAGACCCCGCAGTACCCCGTCCGGACTCCGAGTCCGGGCCGCCCCGGGCCGGCGGCCGGGTGGTCGTCGGTGGCGGCGGGCCGCCCGGTGACCGGGCCGCCCGGTGCCCGGTCCGCGGCACGTGCCCGGCGCAGTGCCGCACCCGCCCGGACCCGGGGACCGGGGAGCGGCGTGCCTCGCGCGGGGGCGGCCGCCGCCGGGCCGTGACCGGCCCGCCGCCCCGGCCCGCTGCTCCCGGCCGGGTGCGGCCGTCCGGCGCGGCACGTGCTCGGCGCAGTGCTGCACCCGCCCGGACCCGGGGACCGGGGGGCGGTGTGCCTCGCGCGGGGGCTGGTGGTGCGGGCCGGCGGGCAGGGCGCGGGAGCGGGCCCCGGGCTGGGTGGGTGCCACGTGCGCTCCGGCGTCGGGCTGGGGCGGGTGCCACGTGCGGTTGCCGCCGGGTCGGGCGCCCGGGCCGGCGGACGGCTGTGCCGCAAGCGGGGCATCCCGCCGGCCGCACCCCGGGCCGGGGCTCCGGCGGGGCCCGGAGGCAGCGTGAACCGGGTCGGAACACTCGGGCGGGCCGTGTGCGGCGGGGCTCCGCTGCGCCTGCTGCGGAGCCGGGTCCTCGCCCGGCCGTGAACGCCGGGGCGGCTTCGCGCAGTTCCGGCCAGGGCCCCGGAAAAGCGGCCGGGGTGGCCGCCCGCGCTCCCGGGGGCTCGCCCGGGCCGGCGGGCAGGCAGGCAGGCAGACGGGCAGGCAGGCAGGCAGGCAGGCGGGGGCGTGGGTGTCGCTGCCGGTCGCGGGCGGGGCCGGGCCGGTGGCTACAGCTGCTCGAAGTGGAAGGAGCGGATGAAGCAGTCGCGCGGTTGGCCGATCGCGAAGAGGACGCAGTCGAGCACGGACCGGGCGCTGAGCGCGTCGTCCGCGGTTCGGGGGGCGTGTTCCCAGGCGGGGTGGAGCGGGTCGCCGTCGGTGAAGTCCGGCGGGTGGAGGGAGATGACCCGGATGCCCTCGGGGCGCAGCCGGTGGGAGAGGACGTCCGCGAAGCCGGCCTGGGCGGCTTTGGCCGCGTAGAACGCGGGGTGTGCCGCGGAGCGGTGGTTGCGGCCCTCGGCGGCGGAGGAGGCCAGGTTGACCACGTCCGCTGCCCGGGAGGCGCGCAGCAGGGGCAGGAAGTGCTTGACCGTCAGCAGGGTGCCGGTTGCGCCGGAGGCGATGGTGTCGGTGATCGCGTCGTCCTCGGCGTCCCACGGGTCGGGGCCCTGCAGGTGGCGGGCGCCGTTGTTGATCAGGACGTCGACTCGGCCGGTGCGGGCGGCGACCTGGTGGGCGAAGGCCCGTACGGTGGCGGGGGCGGCCAGGTCGCAGGCGAACGCGTCGACTTCGCCGCCGCTGTCGGCCGCCACTTCGCTAGCCACGCGCCGGGCTGCGGCCGCGGTGCGGGCGCAGAGGAACGTCCGCGCGCCCAGGCGGCCCGCCTCCAGGGCGAGGGCCCGTCCGAAGCCGCGCCCGGCCCCGGTGGCCACCACCGTCTTCCCGGTGGGATCCATACCCGCCCCTGCCCCTGCCCCTGCCTGTGCCTTGTGCCGACCGCCGTGAGCCTGGCGGTGGCGCCGGATCCTCCCGCACGCCCCCTCGGCCGGGGGGCTGTGCGGGGTTCAGCCCGGCTGCGCGGCGGCCTGCTCCTCGGCGGCCTGTTCCTCGGCGGCTTCGCGGACCATCTCCTCGTACCGGGCCCCGGCCTCCTCGCGGGTGTCGGGCTCCTCGGCGTAGCGGGTGCAGGGGCCGCTCCGGGCGGCGCCGTGGCCGCCCGCGCCGGCGGCGCACCGCGCCGGACGGCCGCACCCGGCCGGGAGCAGCGGGCCGGGGCGGTCGGGGCGGCGGGGGCGGTCACGGCCCGGCGGCGGCCGGTCCCCGGGCCGGGCCGGGGGGGAAGAGCCGGGCGAGGTGGTAGTGCAGGACGGCGGTGGCGTCGTCGGCGGTGCGCTGGCCGAGCAGGACGCTCAGGCCCAGGCCGGCGGACAGGGCCAGCAGGACGACGGCCTCCTGGCCGGGGTCCAGGCGCGGATCGGTGTCCCCGGCCTCGCGGGCGGCGGCCAGGCGCCCGGCCAGGAACTGCTCCATCTCCCCGGGCGCGGCGAGGAACGCCTGCCCGCCGAGGGCGGGATCGGTGACGGAGAGCACCGCGTACTCGGTGTAGACGAGGTGGAAGGTGCGGCTCTCCTCGTCGGTGGGGACGGCCTCGACCAGCACCGCCTCGATGACCTCCCGCGCGCCCGGCGCGGGCCCGGCCAGCCCCACCCGCGCGCGCACCCGCTCGCCCATGCGCTGCGCCAGGCGCTCGAGCGCGGCGAGCAGCAGCTGCTCCTTGGTGTCGAAGTAGTACTGCACGAGCCGCACCGAGACGCCCGCCTCGAGTGCGACGGAGCGCATCGTGACGGCGTGCAGCCCGGTGTCCGCCGCCGTGCGCAGCAGGGCGTCGATGATGTGGGCCCGCCGCTGCCCGTGGTCCGCCAGTTTCGGCATCGGGTTCCCTCCGAACAGTTTTATGGTACAAACATACCATCAAATGCTGCTGCTCCACGCACCGGGAGGGACCATGACCAGGACGGGTGTCGGACGCTTCGTCAGCGAGGAAGCCCGCACGAGATACCTGCGGGCCTACGACCGCGCCATGCGGCTGTGGCCCGGCCCGCGCGAGGAACTGGACGTCGGGACCGCCTACGGCACCGTCCGCGTCCACCGCACCGGCGCCCCGGCCGGCGAGCCGATCGTGCTCCTGCACGGCCACGCCGGACACGCCTCCAACTGGCACCCCCAGATCGCCGCCCTGGGCGAGCGGCACCCCCTCTACGCGATCGACACCCTCGACGACCCCGGCCGCAGCGTGCAGCGCGCCGCCGCACCCGGCGGCAGGGAGAACGCCGCCTGGCTCGGCGAGGTCCTCGCCGCCCTCGCCCTGGAGCGCGTCCACCTCGTCGGCCTCTCCTACGGCGGATGGCTGGCCCTCAACCAGGCCGTCCACGCCCCCGAACGCCTCGCCTCGATCGCCCCCCTGGACCCCGGCGGCATCGAGAAGGTCCCCGCCCGCTTCTACGCCCACATGGCCGCCGGCCTGCCCGCCATGCTCGCCCCGCGCCCGCTGCGCCCGGCCCTGGGGCGCCTGCTGGCCAACCCCGCCCTCGGCGCGCCGCCCGAGATGACCGCCCCGCTGATGCTGGGCATGCGCACCTACAAACCGGCCACCCGCCCGCCGGCCCCGGTGTTCACCGACGCGCAGCTGCGCTCGGTGCGCCTGCCCGCCCTGGTCCTGATCGGACGCCGCAGCGCCCTGCTGCGGCCCCGCCGGGCGCTGGAGCGGGTCACCGCGCTGATCCCGGGCGTCCAGGCCGAGATCGTCGCACGGGCCGGGCACGGCCTGAACCTGGAGCGCCCCGGGTTCGTCAACGAGCGCCTCCTGCGGTTCGTCGCCGCGGTGCAGGCCGGGGCCGCCGTCGGCGAGTGACACCGCCCCGCCCCGCCCCGCCCGGCACCGGCGCTGCCCCGCACCGGCCCCCATGCCGCCGCCCTGCACCGGCCCCACACGGCGCCGGCGGCGCCCACGGTGCGCCCCCGCACGGCGCCGGCGGCCGCGGCGGGACGGGGGCGGGGTGGTGGCGGGGGGTCAGTTGGCGGCGAGGAGGTGGAGGGTGTCGACGACGCGGTTGGAGAAGCCCCACTCGTTGTCGTACCAGGCGACGACCTTGATGCGGCGGCCGTCGACGCGGGTGAGGGCGGAGTCGAAGATGGAGGAGGCGGGGTTGCCGGTGATGTCGGAGGACACGAGCGGGTCCTCGGAGTACTCCAGGATCCCGGCGAGCGCTCCGGCGGCGGCGTCGCGGTAGGCGGCGAGGACCTGCTCGCGGGTGACGTCGCGGGTGACGGTGGTGTTGAGCTCGACGATGGAGCCGACGGGCACGGGCACGCGGATGGAGTCGCCGGAGAGCCGGCCGTCGAGGTTCGGCAGGACCAGGCCGATGGCCTTGGCGGCGCCGGTGGTGGTGGGCACGATGTTGACGGCCGCGGCGCGGGCGCGCCGGGGGTCGCGGTGCGGGCCGTCCTGGAGGTTCTGCTCCTGGGTGTAGGCGTGGACGGTGGTCATGAAGCCGTGCTCGATGCCGGCGAGGTCGTCGAGGACGGCGGCCAGCGGCGCGAGGGCGTTGGTGGTGCAGGAGGCGTTGGAGACGATGGTGTGCGCGCCCGGGTCGTAGGCATCGGTGTTGACGCCGTAGGCGAGGGTGACGTCGGCGCCGTCGGCCGGCGCGCTGACGAGGACCTTGCGGGCGCCGGCCGTGAGGTGGGCGCCGGCGCCGTCGGCGGAGGTGAAGCGGCCGGTCGCCTCGAGGACGATGTCGACGCCGAGTTCGGCCCAGGGCAGCTTGGCGGGCTCGCGCTCGGCGAGCACGGCGATGCGCCGGCCGTCGACGACCAGCGCGTCGCCCTCGGCGTGCACCGGGCGCCCGAGCCGTCCGGCCGTCGTGTCGTAGGCGAGCAGGCGGGCCAGCGCGACGGGCTCGGTGAGGTCGTTGACGGCGACCACCTCCAGGGCGCTGTCGCGCTCCAGCAGCGCGCGCAGCACGTTGCGTCCGATGCGGCCGAATCCGTTGATGGCGATGCGGGTCATGGGGGCGGGTCCTTTCCGGTCCTTGCGGGTTCGCCACCAGGCTCGCGCACCGCCCGCGGCGCTGACAGCGCCCAGATCGCCACGCTCCGAAAGGATCGTGCCAACGCAGCCGCCGCCGCAGCCGCCGCCGCAGCCGCCGCCGCCGACGCAGCCGCAGCCGCAGCCGTCGGCGGCGGGCGGCGGGCGGCGGGCGGCGGGCCGGGGGAGTGGCGGCGGGCCCGGGCCGGGGCGGGGCGGGGTTATTCGCCGCGGGCGAAGGTGTGCCGGTACTCGGTGGGGGTGGTGCCCAGCACGCGCTGGAAGTGCTGGCGCAGGTTCGCGCCGGTGCCCAGGCCGGTGTCGGCGGCGATCTGCTCGACGGCCAGCTGGGAGCGCTCCAGCAGTTCGCGGGCGGCGTCGACGCGGGCGCGCATGACCCACTGCATCGGCGTGTACCCGGTGTCCTCGGCGAAGCGCCGCGAGAAGGTGCGCGGGGAGACCGCCGCGTGGCGGGCGAGGACCTGGAGGGTGAGGGGCTCGCCCAGGCGCCCCAGCGCCCACTGGCGGGTGGCGGCGAACCGCTCGCCGAGCGGCTCGGGCACGCTGCGCGGCACGTACTGGGCCTGGCCGCCGCTGCGGTAGGGGGCGGCGACCAGGCGCCGGGCGGCGTGGTTGGAGGCGGCCACCCCGAGGTCGCCGCGCAGGATGTGCAGGCACAGGTCGATGCCCGAGGCGGCGCCGGCTGAGGTCAGCACGCCGCCCTCGTCGACGAACAGCACGTTCTCGTCGACCCGCACGAGCGGGTGCCCGGCGGCCAGCGCCCGCGTGTAGTGCCAGTGCGTGGTGGCGCGCCGCCCGTCGAGCAGGCCGGTGGCGGCCAGCGCGAACGCGCCGGTGGAGATCGCGGCCAGCCGCGCACCGCGCTCGCGGGCGGCGACCAGCGCGTCCAGGACCTCGCGCGGCGGGTCCTCGCGGTCGGGGTGGCGGTAGCCGGGGACGAACACGATGTCCGCCCACGCCAGCGCCTCCAGGCCGTGCGCGACCGCGTAGGACAGGCCGTCGCCGCCGGCCACCAGGCCCCGGGCCGCGCCGCACACCCGCACCTCGTAGGGCATGCTCGCGCGGGTCGTGAACACCTGCGCGGGGATGCCCACGTCCAGGGGCTTGGCGCCCTCCAGGACCAGGACGGCCACCCGGTGCAGGCGCGCGGGCGCGGACGCGGACGCGGACACGGGCGGGGGAGGGGAGGGGGAGGGCGGCGGTGCTGGCACGGGCACGAGGGTACGCGGGCCCGCCCGCGGTCCGGCGGAGCACACCCCCCGGCCGGCTTGACCTCAAGCGGGCTTCAACTGCGAGGGTGGTCGCCATGAACCCGCACACCGACCAGCACACCGACCTGAACCCCGATCAGCACACCGGCCGGCACCCCGCGTCCCGCGCGGCGGACATCGAGGCGATCACCCGCCTGGTCGCCGCCGTCGAGCACTCCCAGCAGGCCAAGGACCCCGAGGCGTTCCTCGCCCTGTTCCACCCGGAGGCGATCTGGACGACCGCCCACGGGAAGGTCCTGCTCGGCCTGAAGGAGATCGCCGACTTCACCCGCCGGGTCCTGCCCGCGGCGAACTGGGACGGCAGGGTCTCCTACGAGGTGGCCCACGTGCTGTTCATCCGCCCCGACGTCGCGGCGGTCAAGGTCCGCCAGCGCTACCTGGCCCCGGGCCAGGAGAGCGAGGGCGCCCCGCTGTACGTCCTCTCCCGCCAGGGCGACGACCGCTGGCTGCTGACCGCCTGCCAGAACACCGCCGTCGCCGCCGACTGAACCCCCGGGCACGCGGCGACCGAAGGGCCCCGCGATAGCCGCCGGCGCCGCCGGCCCGGGCACGAGGGTGCGCGGGCCGGCGGGGCAGGGCGTCAGGTCCCGGCCGGGCAGGCAGGCGCAGGCGGGGCGCCGTTGTGAAGTTCCCTTCGCGCGGCGCGGATGATCGCCAGTGAATCGGCCACCGAGGGGGCGTCGACCTGGAGCCGGTCGAAGTCGCGGCTCCAGGAGTCCAGGACGTCCGGATCCCGTTCCAGGTAGCCGCGTCGGACCGTTTCGGCGTACCCGATCCGGGCCCGTCCGGGGAGGTTCAGCAAGGTCACCGGCGTGTGGAAGGTGCGCCGGGCGCCGAGTGAGAAGGGGAGCACCTGAAGGACGACGTGGGGCAGCGCGGCGAGGGCCTCCAGGTGCGCGAGCTGCCCGGCCAGGACCTCGGGGCCGTCCGGGCTCCACCTGATCGACGCCTCGTCGAGGATCGCGTGGACCAGGGGCGCGGGTCTGCGCCGCAGGACCCTCTGGCGCGACAGGCGCAGCGCGAGCCGTTCGTCCGCCTGCTTCTGCGTGACGCTTCCGCGCGCGACCCAGCCGGCCGCCTCGGCCGCCGCGTAGCCGGGCGCCTGCAGGAGCCCCGGCACGATGCCGATCTCGAAGACCCGGATCCGGGTCGCGCGGGCCTCGTGGTCGACGTAGTCCGGGAACCCCGCGAGCAGGGCCGAGCGGTGCAGGGCCAGCAGCATGAGCTGGAGGGTTCCGCCTGTCTCCAGGACATCGTCGGCCTTCTCGGCGAACGCCCGGTCCGCGGTGCGCTCCGCCCGCTCGATGTAGGAGGTCAACGTGGCCGAGTAGCCGACGAGCGCACCCAGCCCCGCCTGGGTGAGGCCTTTGGCCTCGCGCGACCTCCGCAGCTGGACCCCGAGCGCCGCCGCCGGCGACGACGCCGGGTCGAGTTCCTTCTTGTTCAACGGGCCCCCAACTTCACAACCCGGTCCTGTGATTGTCCCGTTCAGATGCTTCCGCGGACGAGGCCCGTCCGCAACCATCTTCCCCACAGAGAGTGAAAGATCCGATGCGGAGGGTTCCGTTATGTCTGCCCGAGTGCCGACCCCCAAACTCCACGGCTACGGCGTGCGGTGGGACCCCGGCGCCCGCCTGTACCGGGTGCGCAACGAGAGGACGGGGCAGTGGCTGCACGAGAGCTGTGGGGCCCTCGCGGGGTTCTCCACCTACGGCGCCGCCGACGCCGCCTGGCGCCGCTTCGAGCCGCGCCCCTCGGCGGCGTGCTGATGGAATCCCTCCTCGCCCGCACCGCCGCCGAGCGCCGCCGCCAGGCCGCCTGCGCCGCCGAGGACCTCCTCGCCGTCCTCGCGCTCGCCGGCGCCGCACTGCCCTGCGTCGGGGTCGACTGGCACCACGGGCGCCTGAGCGGCGACTACCTGATCGACCTCGGCCGCGCCCGCCCCGAACAGGTCCTGCGCATCACCGACCTCCTGCGCGAGGGACTGCGCCACGAACGCCACCACAGCGACCGGAACTGACCCCTCCCCGGCCGCCCCCGGCGCGAGCGCAACAGGCCGCCGTGCGCCCCGCGCGCCCCCTCGTGCCGCCGCGCAAGTCGCCCACACGCCGGGCGACTTGGACACCGGGCACCCGGCAGGCGCATCATGGCGGGCACCGCGCGCCGCACATCCCTCACCGGCGCCCGGGCGCCCCGGTGCCACCGGGCACCAGGGACCCCGAAGGGAAGGACGGCACCCACCGTGAGTCCCGCACTGCGACCCTTTCGCATCGAGGGAAAGGCGGTCCAGCTCGCCAAACACCTGGCGGACGCCGAGATCGCCGACCTCGTACGCTGCTCCTGCATCGGCAACGAGGTCGCCATCGACCTGTCCGACACCCACGTCCTGATCACCCTCGTCGACCTGGACGGCGCCCTGCGCCTGACCTTCCACATGACCCACGACGGCCCCGCCCGCGCCCGCTCCTGGAGCCGCCACCTGCCCCCCGGCGCCGGAGCCGGCGACATCGCCCACCGCATCGCCGCCGACCTGCACACCCTCGCCCGCGAACTCGCCCCGCTGCGCCGCAAACCCCCCGCACCCCCGGCGGCACGCTGAACACCCCGGCACCCCCCGGAAAACCGGAGGGCGGCGCCCCCGGCCCTGGGCGCGGCACGCGCCCAGGGCGCCGGGGGCGCCGGATCCCGCCGCCGGACGGCCAGTTGCCCGGCGGCCGGTTGCCCGGCGGTCAGTTGCCGCCGTGCAGCACCAGCGCCCAGCACAGGCACCCCAGCGCCGCCGTGCACAGCAGCGCCCGCGCCACGTTCCACCGCACCCACCGCGCCTCGAACCGCGCCCGCACCGCCGCCGGGTCCGCGATCCGGCCCGGCTGGCCCGCCGCCGCCAGCGCGTCGTTGAGCGGGATGTTCACCTTGCGCGTCACCGCCAGCGCGGCCACGTAGAACACCAGCGCCGCCACCACCGCCGGCAGCACGTCGCGCCCCGCCGCCGGCAGGTGCAGCGCCACCGCCGCCCCCGTCGACAGCAGCGCCCCCACGAACCCCAGCACGAACCAGCCGTTCAGGATCGCCACGTTGATGCGCTGCATCACCTCCACGAACGTCCGGTCGTCCACGCCCCGCAGGCCCGGCATCACCGAGCACGCGTAGGCGTAGAACAGGCCGGCCGTCAGGCCGGTGGTGATCGTGGCGGCCACGAGCGCGATCACACGCGACAGTTCCATCGTGGGCTTCCCTCCGGTGAGTTGCGCAACACATACCCTGCGATCATCCAACGGATCGCGGCCGGGACCCATCCCGACCACTCAAGACTCTCTCAAATGACGCGACGTCAATCCATGTTCCGGCGTCTAGACTTCGACCATGGACACTCTCACGGGCCTGCTGGACGGCCCCAAGGCGCGCGGAGCGTTCCTGCTCCGCTCGATCCTCAGCCCCCCGTGGTCCCTGCGGATCGAGGACCGCGCCCCCCTGTCCGTCGTCACCATGATCCGCGGCGACGCCTGGATCCTGCCCGAACGCGGCACCCCGCTGCTCCTGCGCCCCGGCGACGTGGCCATCGTGCGCGGCCCCGAGCCCTACACCGTCTCCGACGACCCCGACACCCCCGTCCAGGTCCTCATCGGACCCGGCCAGAGCTGCTCGCGCGACGGCACCGACGTCGCCGAGTCGATGGCGCTGGGCGTGCGCACCTGGGGCGACACCCGCCCCGACGACACCACCTCCTGCGTCATGCTCTCCGGCACCTACCAGGCCGAACACGAGATCGGCCAGCGCCTGCTGGCCTGCCTGCCCGCCCTGCTCGTGCGCCCCGCCGGCACCGGCGCCGACGACACCCTCGTCAAACTCCTCTCCGCCGAGATCGGCCGCAGCGAACCCGGCCAGGAACTCGTCCTGGACCGCATCCTGGACCTCCTGGTCGTCAGCGTCCTGCGCAGCTGGCTCGCCGCCCCCGACTCCGGCGCCCCCGCCTGGTACCGCGCCCAGCACGACCTCGTCGTCGGCCCCGCCCTGCGCCTGATCCACGACGACCCCGCCCGCCCGTGGACCGTCGCCGACCTCGCCCAGAAGGTCGGCGTCTCGCGCGCGGGCCTGGCCCGGCGCTTCACCGCCCTGGTCGGCGAGCCGCCGATGGCCTACCTCGCGGGCTGGCGCCTGGCGGTGGCCGCGGACCTGCTGCGCGAACCCGAGTGCACCGTCGCCTTCGCCGCCCGCAAGGTCGGCTACAGCAACGCCTTCGCCCTCAGCGCCGCCTTCAAACGGGTGCGCGGCATCAGCCCCCAGGAACACCGCCGCCTGGCCGCCGCCGGCGCCCCCGCCCAGCCCGCCCCCTTCAGCGGCCCCGCCGAGACCGTCGTCCTCGCCGGCTGACAACCCCCGAACCCCGGCCGGGCCGACCCGCCGTCACCCCCGGTCCGGGAGACCCGGAACGCGCAAACCCCGAACCCCCGGCCGCACACGGCGACCGGGGGCCCGGGACGGGGGCGAAGAGGCGAAAAGGGGGGGGGCAGTGGGCCCGGGCCGCAGGGGCGGCGCCCTCAGCAGGCCCACGCGACGGGCGCACCCGCACCGGGCGCACCCGCACCGGGCGCGCCCGCACGGGCCGCCGCGGGCGCGGCGGGTACGGCGGGTACGGCGACCGCGGCCAGCAGCAGGCCGCCGTCCGCCACCCAGCGCCCGCTGTAGTGCCAGGGCACCCCCGCGGGCGCCGCGCCCGCCCGCAGCACGGCGCTGAACGTCCCCGCCGTATCCAGGCGCACCTCGGCATCGCGCAGGCCCAGCCAGCGCCGCCCCAGCGGGTACCAGGCCTTGTACACGGCCTCCTTGGCGCAGAACAGCAGCCGGTCCCACGGCACCCCGCCCGCCGGCAGCGCCGCCAGGTGGCGCCGCTCCTCCTCGCCCGCGGCCAGCGACAGCACGCCGGCGGGCAGGGCCAGGGCCGGCTCGGCGTCGATGCCCAGCGACAGGAGCGCGCCGGTGCGCACCGCGGCCGCCGCCCGGTAGCCCTCGCAGTGGGTGATGCTGCCGGTGGTCCCGGCGGGCCACCGGGGGGCGCCGCCGGGACCGGGCAGCAGGGCCGCGCCGGGCTGGCCGAGCTGGGCCAGCGCGCGCCGCGCACACGTGCGGGCGGTGGCGAACTGGCGCCGCCGGCGCTCGCCGCGCCCGGCCATCAGGGCCTGCTCGGCGGCGAACAGCGGCGCCGGCGCGAGGTCGTCGAACGCCTCGGCCACCGCCACCGCCGCGGGCAGCACCCGCCCCAGCAAGACCCCGCGCCCGCCGCCGGCACCACCGTCACCGGCAACACCGGCAACACCGGCAGTACCGGCAACGCCGGTGCCACGGGGGCCGGCGAGGGCCGCCGCGGGCCCGCCGGCCGCGGCCGCGGGCCGGGCCACGGCGGTCGCGGCGGCGCCCATCAGCGCCCGGCCAGCTCGGCGATGACCGCGGCCAGCCGGTGCGGGGCCTCCAGCGGCAGCATGTGCCCGGCCGCGGGCAGCGACTCGAAGCGCCCGTGCGCCAGCGCCCCGGCCAGCGCCCGCCCGTCCTTGGGATCGACGACCTTGTCCGCCTCGCCGGCGATCACCACCGCCGGCACCGTCACCGCCGCCAGCGCCGCCCGCAGGTCCATCCCCCGGGTGGAGGCGAAGCACGCCGCCCGCACCCCGCGGTCGGTGGCCGCGAACAGCCGCCGGTTGGCCTCCTGCGCGCCGAGCGCGACCTTCGGGCCCAGCGTCTGCGCCAGCAGCCGCCGCCCCAGCCACGGCACCCCCAGGGCCCGCCCGAACAGCGCACTGCCCATCATCCGCACCTCACTGGCGGGGGTGTCCTGCCCGTGCGCCGCACTCGCGGCCAGCACCAGGGCGTGCAGCCGCCCGCCCGCCGCCCGCGGGTCCGCGGCGAACCAGCGCGCCGCCAGCGACAGCGCGGCGAACCCGCCGCCCGAGTGCCCGGCCACCACCACCGCCTCACCGGCCGGCACCAGGCGCTCGATGACCGCCTCCAGGTCCCGGCCCAGGCGCTCCACCCCGATCGGCTCGCCGCCCGGCGTGGAGGAGCCGTGCCCGCGCTGGTCGAAGGACACCACCCGGTGCCCGCCCGCGGCCAGCACCCGCGCCGCGCCCTCCCACACGGTGCGCCCCGCGGCCCACCCGTGCGCCAGGACCACCGTGCGCTCGCGCGCACCGCCCGCCGGGGCGTGCACGGTCACCACCAGCCGCGCCCCGTCATCGGTGCGCACCGTGGCGTCCGCCACCACCACAGCACCGGCCGCCACCCGGGCACCGGCCGTGCCCGAAGCGCCGACAGCGCCGACAGCGCCGGCAGCGCCGGCAGTGCCGTCGGCGGGGGCGCTCAGCACGCCCGCACCCGCGCCCGGGCTCACCGCGCACCCCCCGCACCCGCACCCGCACCCGCGAGCAGCGCGTCCAGGTGCGCGAAGGCGTTGCGGGTGGCCCGCGAGTGCTCCGCACCGATGTCGGCGACCTTCGCCAGCAGGCGCAGCCACCCCTGCGGAGCGGCCTGGAAGGCCATCGACAGCCGGGTGCGGGCCCCGCCGTCCACCGCGGTCAGCCGGAACTCGCTGCTGCCGCGGAACGCCCCCGCCACGTAGTCCGCCGCCAGCCGCCGCCCCGGCTCCACCGCCGTCGTGCGCGCGGTGAACCGCAGCTTCGGGCCGCCCTTGTCGACGCCCTTGGTGTGCACCGTCACCAGGGTGCTGCCGCCCTCGCGCTCCGGGCCCACCGCCCCCGGCTCGAACGTGTTGTGCGGCACCCACCAGTGCGCCGCACCGCCCAGCTCGGCGACCAGCGCCTCCCAGACCCGCTCCACCGGCGCGTCGATGATCGCCTCGTCGACGATGTCGTAGCTGTTCACGGAAACCTCCCAATGGGCGCAAGCCCAGGGCAGGGCGCGCACACCACGGCGCACGCCGACGAATCACGAAGAGAACGAGAAGAACCAAGGGAACGAAAGAGGCCGGGGGCGGGGCCGGGCCCCGCCCCCCGGGGCCGCCGCTCAGCCGAAGAACCCCTGACCGGGCGTCAGGATCCGCGACGGGTCCCACTTGCGCTTGGCCGCCACCAGGGCGTCCCACCGGGTGCCGAAGTGCCGCTGCCAGTCACCGCGCGTCATCCGCGGCACCGCGCCCACCAGGTACCGCTTGGCACCCAGCGCCACCGCCCGGTCGTACAGCCGCCGGTTGCGCTCCAGCATCGCCTGCGCGTCCGACCCCGGCGCCGGGAACGCCAGCAGGTCGAACAGCCACCCCACCGGCTCGTTCGGGATCACCGCGAACGGCCGCGTGAACTTCGCCGACGCGTACGGGTAGAACAGCAGGAACCCCGCCCCGATGTCACCGGGCGTCAGGTCCCGCACCACCTCGCGCATGAACGTGCCCACCGTGGAGGCCGGCAGGAACAGGCTCAGCCACGGCTTCGGCTCGTGCCAGTACCCGCCCTCCTTCAGCGCGTCCGCGAACCCGTCCACCCGGAACGTGTACTCCCGGTAGGACTGGTCCACCGCCGTGGTGTCCGCCGCCACCGGCGACAGCCCCTGCAGCAGCACCGAGCGGTCCGGCACCGCGGAGCCGCTGTAGTACGCCACCGCCTCGATCTTGTACCGCCACGCGGTGTCGGAACCGTTGCGCAGCACCTCCCCGACCTGCGAGCCGAACCGCCCGTCCGCCAGCAGCCGCTCCTGGTCGGCCAGATACACCGACAGGTCGTCGTAGAACAGGTTGAACACCACCGCCCGCTCCGGCGCCGGCACGATCTTCACCGTCGCCCGCACGATGATGCCCACCTGGCCGCCGCCCGCCAGCGCCGCCTGGAACAGGTCCCGGTTGCGCGTCGCGGAGGCCGTCACCAGCTGCCCGGTCCCGGTCACGATGTCGATCGACTCCACCGTGTCCGCCTGCAGGCCGTACTTCTGCACCGTCCCGCCGATCCCGCCGATGCTGATCGTCCCGCCCACCGACAGGTGCAGGTAGTCCGTCAGGCACGGCGGGGTCCTGCCCTGCGCCAGCGCCGCCTCCGTCAGCTGCGCCCACGTCACCCCCGGCTCCACCACCGCGCTGCTCGCGCCGATGGAGACGATCCGGTTCAGCGAGCGGGCGTCGATGGAGATCCCGCCGGGCGCGGTGGCCTGCCCGTAGCTGGAGTGCGACTCCAGGTCCTCGCCGGTGCCGCTGCGCCCGTTCATGGCGACCTTGAGGCCGTTGCAGCGGGCGTAGTTGACGATCTTGACGATGTCCTGGACGGATCCGGGGCGCAGGACGGCGCGGGGGGCCGCGCTGACCAGGTGGCCGAAGTCGCCGGAGTAGCCGGCGAGGGTGGCGGGGGCCGTGACCAGGGTCCCGTCCAGGGCGGGTACGGCGGAGACGGTGGCGGCGTTCAGGGTGGTGGTGTCGGCGGTGGTGGCCCAGGAACGGGTGGCGGTGTTCCAGCCCACCACGGCCGCGGCCATGCCGGTGATCAGGCCGCGCCGCGACAGTGCTGCCTTGCTCATCTCAGATTCTCCCGATCGTCGTGTCAGCGGGTGGGTGTGCGCGCTGTCGGTTGCTCGGACGGCGGTGGTGCCAGGGCGTGGTGCGTCGTGCTGCGGTGCTGCCGTGCTGCGGTGCCGTGCTGCCGTACTGCTCGGTGCCGTGGTGCCGTGCTGCCTCGTGCCGCGGCGCGGTGCTGCGTGCCGTGGTGCGGTGCTGCGCCGTGGTGCGGTGCTGCGCCGTGGTGCTGTGGTGCTGTGGTGCCTCGTGCCGCGCTGTGGTGTGGTCAGGCGGCGGTGCGGGCGCCGGTGAGCCTGTCGGCGCCGGTGAGGGTGGCGACCTGGTAGGACTCCAGGTCGAAGCGGCGCGTCTGGCGGCGGAAGCGCCAGGTGTAGGTGGGCCAGATGGAGCTGTTGCGCCCGCCGGCGTCGATGTACCAGCTCTTGCAGTCGCCGGCGTTCCACACGGTGCCGTCGAGTTTGGCGGCGAGGGCGGTGTTGTAGTCCTGCTGGGCCTGGGGGCGGACCTCGACGCTGGCCAGTTGGCGCTTGTCCATGGCCTTGAGGGCGTCCATGACGTAGGCGATCTGGGCCTCGATCATGACGACCTGGGAGGAGTGTCCGAGGGTGGTGTTGGGGCCGAGCAGCATGAACAGGTTGGGGAAGCCGGCGACGGTGGTGCCGCGGTGGGCGGACATGCCGTCCTTCCAGGTGTCGCGCAGCGAGATGCCGCCGCGTCCGTGGATGCGCCGGGCCACCGGGCGGTCGGTGGCGTGGAAGCCGGTGCCCAGGATGATGGTGTCGACCTCGCGGCTGGTGCCGTCGGCGCTGGTGACCGAGGTGGGGCCGATGGCGGTGATGGCGTCGGAGACGATGTCGACGTTGGGCTGCTGGATGGCCGGGTACCAGGTGTTGGAGAACAGCAGGCGCTTGCAGCCGAGGATGAAGTCGGGGGTCAGGCGCCGGCGCAGGTCGGTGTCGGCGACGGACTTCCTGAGGTGGTCGCTGGCCATCTTCTGCATCTTGGTGGCGAGCGCGGGGCGGGACATGACGAAGGCGAGGATCTCGCGGCCGTGCATGTTGAAGCTGCGCCGGAAGTGCTGGTAGCCGGGCAGGTGGCGCAGCATCCAGCGCTGGCGGGTGCTGGTGGGCTTGTCGTTCTTGGGGCCCACCCAGGGCGGGGTGCGCTGGTAGAGGTCCAGGCGTCCGACCTGGGGCTGGATCTTGGGGACGAACTGGATGGCGGAGGCGCCGGTGCCGATGACGGCGACGTTGCGTCCGGTGAGGTCGTGTCCGTGGTCCCAGCGCGCGGAGTGGAAGACCGTGCCCTGGAAGGTGTCCAGGCCCGGCAGGTTCGGCACGGACGGCTCGGAGAGGTAGCCGGTGCCGGTGACCAGGACCTGGGCGGTGTAGTGGCCCTGGGAGGTCTCGATGTGCCAGCGGCGCAGGTCCTCGTCCCAGCGGGCGGCGAGCAGTTCGTGGCCCAGGCGCAGGTAGGGGCGCACGCCGAAGCGCTCGGCGGTGTCCTTGAGGTAGGCGAACAGCTCGCCCTGGCCGCCGAAGGTGCTGTTCCACTCGGGGTTGCGGGCGAAGGAGAAGGAGTACAGGTGGGACATGACGTCGCAGGCGCAGCCGGGGTAGGTGTTGTCGCGCCAGGTGCCGCCGACCTCGTCGGCGCGTTCGAAGACCAGGAAGTCGTCGATGCCCTGCTGCAGGAGGCGCACGGCGGTGCCCAGGCCGGAGAAGCCGGAGCCGATGACGGCGACCCGCAGGTCGCGCACCGGGCGCCCGCCCCCCTCGGGGCGGGCGGTGGCGGGGGGTTCGGTGGTGGTGGTCATGGTGCGCGCTCCCCTCAGGCCCGCCGGGTCAGGGTGACGCGGAAGTTGTTGAAGATGTGGTCCTCGAGGGTGTAGGCGAAGATGTCGAGGTAGCGCTCGAAGCGGGCGACGGTCTCCTCGCTCTCCAGGGCCACGGCCTCCTCGCGGCGGGCGGCGAGCAGCTCCAGCCAGGCGCGGCAGGCGCGGGCGAAGGACTCCGGCTCGTTGCGGATCTCGGTGACCTCGAAGAGGCCGTCGAGGCCGGCGGCGAGCTCGGGCAGGCGCGGGATGTGGCAGCCCTCGAACTCCTCGCGCTGCAGGAACTTCAGGTCGTCCAGGAGCTGGCGGCGCAGCGGCGGGTTCTCCACCGTCATGGTGTGCAGGACGAAGCGGGCGCCGGGCTTGAGCAGGGAGTGGACCTGCTTGAAGAAGACGCGGTAGCGCTGGGTGCGCTCCTTGGGGGTGAGGCTGGACAGGACGAAGTGCTCCAGGGCGTTGATGCAGAACGCGGCGTCGTAGGGCTCGCCGTCGGCCTTGTGGTCCTCCCAGCTCTCGACCTTCGCCTCGATGGCGGGGTTGTTGATGGCGGCGACGAAGTCGGCCTGGGTGCGCGAGAGGGTGACGCCGACGGCCTGCTGGACGCCGTGGACGGTGGTGAGGCGGTTGAGCATGGTGCCCCAGCCGCAGCCGATGTCCAGGACCTTGGCGGCCCCGGCGGCGCCGGCGAGGTCGACGAAGGCGTCGAGCTTGCGCTCCTGGGCCTCGTCGAGGGTGGCGACGAGGTCCTCGCCGTCCTCCCAGTAGCCGCCGGAGTACATCATGGTGGGGCCCAGGATGAGGCGGTAGAGCTCGTTGCCGACCTCGTAGTGGTGGCGGATCGCCTCGACGTCCGGGTTGATGGACCTGGCCTCGACGGTGGTCATGCGGGGCTCCTTCTGGTGGTGGCGGGGCGCGCAGGGGTGGGATTCGGGTTTGAGGAAAGCGCGCGCCTCGCAAGGCGGGCGCAAGGTGAACGCCGCCGCCCTGCTTGCTCTTTGGTTGCGCCGGGGCGGGTTCCATGCGTGGCAAGGCCCGGGGCGAAGAGTTGGCCCGGCGGCATCGACGCAGGCATGGTTGCCGGCGCTGACGGAAGGAATCACGCTCATGTCCGACATCCCCACCATCGAGGACCTGGCCGGCCAGCTGCAGGCGGTCTCCGGCGCACAGGAGATCGACGCGGACGCCGCGCTGCAGCACATCGCGGACGTCGACTCGCTGGACCTGATGGAGTGGCTCTACGGCTTCCAGAACCAGTACCCGCACATCCCGGCGGACGAGTCGCTGTTCGCGGACATCGACGACACCACCACCCTGCGCGTCGTCCACGAGCGGATCCTGGCGCTCGTGCCGCAGCAGAGCGCCTAGGAGGGCGCCCGGATGAGCGGCTTCGACATCACCGGGTGGGGGATCTCCGTGCCCGAGCGCGTGGTCACCAGCGCGCAGCTCGCCAAGCGCTTCGGCGTGGACGAGCACTGGATCGTCTCCCGGTGCGGTATCCGTGAGCGCCGGGCGGTCGGGCCCGGCCAGACGACCGCCTCGATGGCCGTCGAGGCCGGGCGCCGGGCGCTGGAGCGGGCGGGGCTGACGGGGGCGGACATCGCGCACCTGATCGTGGCCACCGCCACCCCCGAGCAGCCCTCGCCGGCGACGTCGGCGTTCGTCCACGAGGCCCTGGGCATCGCGGGCAGCGCGCACGACGTCAACTCCGAGTGCGCCGGGTTCGTGTACGGGCTGGTGACGGCGGCGGGTCTGATGCACCTGGACCCGCGCCCGATCCTGCTGATCGGCTCCGACACGCACACGCTGACCGCCAACCCCGCCGACCGGGACCTGTCGATCCTGGTCGGCGACGGGGCGGGCGCCGTCGTCCTGCAGCCGGGCCCGGAGAACCGGATGCTGGCGTGGAACCTGGGCGCCGACGGCACCTGCAAGGACAGCCTCAAGGTGCCGGCCGGCGGCAGCCGGATGCCCACCACCGAGGAGACGGTCCGGCGCGGCCTGCACTACGCGAAGATCAACGGCAACGAGATCTACCTCAACGCGGTGCGCTACACGGTGCGCACGGTGCGCGAGACGCTGGAGTCGGCGAAGCTGGCCCCGGCGGACGTGGACCACATCGTGCCGCACCAGGCGAACATCCGGATCATCAACTCGGTGCTGAACCACACCGGGATCCCCGCCGACCGGCTGGTCACCAACCTGGAGAAGTACGGCAACACCGCCTCCGGGTCGATACCCATCGCCCTGTCGGAGGCGCTGGACGCCGGACGCATCCGGGCCGGCCAGCACGTGCTGCTCGCCGGGTTCGGGGCGGGGATGACGTGGGGCTCGGTACTGCTGAAGTGGGGAGGGGCGCGATGAGCGCGAAGGCGCAGGGCGTGCGGCCCGAACAGCCGGTGGCGCTGGTCACCGGCGCCTCCGGGGGACTGGGCCAGGCGCTGGCGGTGGAACTGGACGCGCTGGGCTGCCGGGTGGCGGTGCACTACAACAGCTCCCGCGCCCAGGCGGAGGCGGTGGCGGACAAGCTCGTCAACGACTGCGTCGTCGTCACCGGCGACGTCGGCGACTGGGCGCAGGTGAGCGCCCTGTACGCGCAGATCGGCGAGCGGCTGGGCCCGGTGGACGTGCTGGTCAACAACGGCGCGATCCGCAAGGACTCGCTGATGGCGATGCAGAACCCCGAGCAGTGGCGCAGCGTCATCGACACCAACCTCGTCGGGGCGTTCCACACCGCCCGGGCGTGCGTGCCGGCGATGCTGCGCTCGCGCTGGGGGCGGATCGTCAACATCGTCTCCCCGTCCGGTCTGATCGCCACCGCCGGGCAGACCGCCTACTCCGCCTCCAAGGCCGGGCTGATCGGCCTGACCCGCACCCTGGCGGCGGAGTGCGGGCGGCGGGGGGTGACCGTCAACGCCCTCTCACCGGGCTTCATGATCACCCCGATGACGGACACCCTGCCCGCCCACGTCATCGAGTCGATGCGCGACAAGGCCCCCGTGCCGCGCTTCGTCACCCCCGAGGAGGTGGCCCGCGCGATCGGCCTCTTCCTCGACCAGGACTGTATGACCGGCCAGGTCCTGAGCATCGACAGCGGGGTGTCGATCACCTGAAGCACCCCTCCCGGCGCCCGCGCCTGACGGACCGCCACTTCCGGGGCCGTCGCCCGTAGGACCGTCACCTCCCCCCGGGCGGGGGCCGGGCCGGTGCACCCCGGAGTGCACCGGCCCGGCCCCTTGCCCGGCCCGGCCGCCCTCACCGGGGACCGGGCACGGCCTCGGCTCCGGGCACGGCCTCGGGCAGGGACGTCAGGCGGCTGACGGGGGAGGCGACCAGGGCGGGGACGACGGCGGCGGAGGCGACCGCGGCGACGACGAGGGCGGGGCCCGCGCCGATGCGCCCGGCGAGCAGGCCCGCGCACAGGCCGCCCAGGGCGCCGCCGCCGAACAGCAGGGTGCGGAAGGCCGCCGTCATCCGTCCCATCATCGGCTGCGGGGTCAGGCTCTGGCGCAGGCTCACGATGACCACCCCGGCCACCCCCAGGCCCAGGTAGGTGGTGAAGAAGGACACGACGTACATCCCGAGCACCACCGCCCGCGGCCCGGCGGCCGCGGCGATCAGCAGCGGGCCCAGCAGCAGGGCCGACTGGGCGGTGAGGTAGACCCGGCCGAGCGCGAAGCGCGCGATCACCCGGCGCGAGAGCAGCGCGCCCGCCAGCCCGCCGAGGGAGGCGGTCGCCAGGACGGCGCCCAGCGCGGACGGCGCGAGGTGGAGGTCGTTGGCGGCGTGCAGCAGGAACATCGTCCACACGGTGACCATGGAGAAGTTGCAGCAGAAGCCGACCAGCGCCAGCGCCCGCAGGACGCGGTCGCCCAGCACCCAGCCCAGCCCCTCGCGCAGTTCGCGCACCAGGTGGCGCCGCGCCCCGGGCGCGGGCGCCGGCTCGGGGGTGCGGATCAGCAGCAGCGACACCAGCGACAGCGCGTAGGAGCAGGCGTCCACCACCAGCGCCACCGGCGCGGTGAGCGCGGAGACCAGCAGGCCCGCCAGCCCCGGCCCGGCCACGTCGGCGGCCGACGAGCTCGCGCCCATCTTGGCACCGGCCTCCACGTAGTGCGCGGGGCTGCGCACCAGGACCGGCACGTAGGACATCCAGCTGACGTCGAAGGCCACCGAGGCGGTGCCGACGGCGCAGGCGATCGCCAGCAGCAGGCCCAGGTCCAGGGCGTGGAGCCAGTACAGCAGCGGGACCAGGGCGATCAGCAGCAGCCGGACGAGGTTGGCGCCGATCATGAGGGGCCGCCGGCGCACCCGGTCGCTCCAGACACCGATCGGCAGGGCCAGGACGAGGTAGGGGGCGAGCTGCAGGAAGCGCAGCAGCCCGACCTGTTCGTCGCTGGCGCCGAAGGCGCGGATCGCGGTCAGCGGCAGGGCCAGGGCGGTGATCTGGGTGCCGAGCAGCGACACCGTCTCGCCGAGCCAGAAGGTGAGGAAGTCGCGGTTGCGCCACAGGCCCGGCGCCGGGGCGCCGGCGGCGGGGAGCGGTTCCGACCCCGGGACAAAAGCGCTATTCTGTATCTTCATGTCCGACAGTAGCAGTACTGAGACCTTGGTGGCGCTCCTGCGGGCGGAGGTCGCCGCCCTGGCCCCCGGCGACCGGCTGCCCAGCAGCCGCGACGTGATCGCCCGTCACGGGGTCGGCCCGGTCACCGTCTCCCGGGCGATCGCCCAACTGGCCGCCGAGGGCGCGGTGGTCACCCGCCCCGGCAGCGGCACCTACGTCGCCCCCCGCCGCCCGGCCCGCGGCGGGGACGCGCCGGACACCTCCTGGCAGGCCCTGGCCCTGTCCGCCGCCTCCCGCGACCAGGGCCGTGACGCGCCCTGGCCGGAGGAGGCCGAGCGCCCCGCACCGCCGCCCGCCGGGGCCCTGGCCCTGTGCGGCGGCTACCTGCACGAGGACCTGCAGCCCACCCGGGCGCTGGGCGCGGCCCTGGCCCGGGCCGCCCGCCGCCCGGACGCCTGGCACCGCGCCCCGGTCGCCGGCCTCGCCCCGCTGCGGGCGATCTTCGCCCGCCAGGTCGGCGCCGCGGTCGGCCCCGAGGACGTCCTGATCACCGGCGGCGGCCAGGGCGCCCTGTCGATGCTCTTCCGCGCCGTCGCCGCACCCGGCGCCCCGGTCCTGGTGGAGTCGCCCACCTATCCCGGCGCCCTCGCCGCCGCCCGCGCCGCCGGCCTGCGCCCGGTACCCGTGCCGATCGACGCCGACGGCATCCGCCCCGACCTGCTCGCCGAGGCCTTCGCCATGACCGGCGCCCGCCTGCTCTACTGCCAGCCCACCGTCCACAACCCCACCGGCACCGCCCTGGCCCCCGAACGCCGCCGCCAGATCGTCGACGTGGCCCGCGCCGCCGGGGCGTTCCTCGTCGAGGACGACTTCGCCCGCCACCTCGGCCACGGCCGCCCGCTGCCGCCCCCGCTGGCCGCCGAGGACCGCGACGGCACGGTGATCCACCTGACCTCCCTCACCAAGCCCGCCTCGCCCAGCCTGCGCATCGGCGCCCTGGTCGCCCGCGGCCCGGTCATGCGCCGCCTGCAGGCGATGCGCCGCGTCGACGACTTCTTCATCGCCCGCCCCCTGCAGGAGGCCGCCGTCGAACTGCTCAGCACCCCCGCCTGGGAGCGCCACCTGCGGGCCCTGGCCGCCGCGCTGCGCGAGCGCTGCACCGCGCTGTCCGACGCACTGGCCCGCGAACTGCCCGACCTCGCCCCCGCCCGCCCCCCGGCCGGCGGCCTGCACCTGTGGCTGCGCCTGCCGCCGGCCCTCACCGACACCGCCGTCGCCGAGGCCGCCCGCGCCCACGGGGTGTGCGTCGACGCCGGCGCCGGCTACTTCCCCGCCGAGGCCCCCGCCGCCCACCTGCGCCTGGGCTTCGCCGCCACCGCCGACCCCGGCGACCTCGCCGAGGCCGCCCGACGCCTGGCCCTCGCCACCCGCTCCCTGACCACCGCTCCCTGACCCGCGCCCGCCCGCGCCCGCCCCCCGCGCCCCCGGACCCGCCCCCGGACCCGCCCGCGGGCCCGCAGCGCGGCCGGGCGGGGGAGCGGGAAAACTTTTTCGCGCCGCCTGTCACACGCGCGCGCCGCGTTCCGTCAAAGGGAGGACAGCACCAAACGCGGAGCAGGGAGCGAGACCCATGAACAACGACGCCCGTATGGCCAACCCCGCCGTCGTCATCCCCGAGGCGATGCCGGCGATCCTCGCCGTGGCGAAGGCCGCCCGCAAGGGCGGCGTGCCGGAGTCGACCCTGGAGCTGGTGCACCTGCGCGCCAGCCAGGTCAACGGCTGCAGCTACTGCGTGATCGGCGGGGTGGCCGGCGCGAAGAAGAACGGCGAGAGCGACGAGCGGCTGCACGCGGTCGCCGCCTGGCGCGAGGCCCCCTACTTCACCGACGCCGAGCGCGCCGCGCTCGAACTCGCCGAGCACGTCACCCGCCTGGCCGACCGGGCCGTGGTGCCCGACGAGGTGTGGGACGCCGCCGCCGCGCACTACGACGAGAAGCAGCTCGCGAGCCTGGTGCTGTGGATCAGTCTGACCAACTTCTTCAACCGCATCAACGCCACCACCCGCCAGCCCGGCGGCGCCACCTGGTGACGGGCCCGCCCCACCGCCCGTGACGGTACGTCAACACCGTTCCCCCGCCCCTTATTCCGAGAACCGTCGAAGTTTGACAGTTCTCGGAACAAGGGGTTTGGTGGGTTCCCGACCGCCACACGGGACCGGCACACGGGACCGCCACACGGGACCGCCACACGGGACCGCCACGCAAGACCGCCACACGGGACCGGCACGCAAGGCCGGCACGCACACCAGGGGAGCGCCACCATGGCCAGGGCCGTACTGTTCGACCGGATCGGCGGACCGGAGGTCCTCGCCGTCCACGACGTCCAGACCCCCGCCCCGGGCGCGGGGGAGCTGCGGATCAAGGTGGAGGCGATCGGCCTCAACCGCGCCGAGGTGCTCTTCCGCACCGGCACCTACCTCACCAGCCCCGACCTGCCCTCGGGCCTGGGCTGCGAGGCCGTGGGCACCGTGGACGCGACCGGCCCGGGCGTCGAGGGCTTCGCCCCCGGCGACCGGGTCGACGTCCTGCCGCTCTTCTCCCAGAACGACTACCCCACCTACGGCGACCTGGTCCTCGTCCCCGCCGCCGCCACCGTCCACCGCCCCCCGGGCCTGGACCCGGTCCGGGCCGCCGCCCTGTGGATGCCCTACCTCACCGCCTACGGCGCGCTGGCCGCCGACGGACACCTGCGCCCCGGCGACCACGCCCTGATCACCGCCGCCTCCTCCAGCGTCGGCCTCGCCGCCATCCGCACCGCCCGCCACCTGGGCGCCGTCCCCATCGCCACCACCCGCACCCGCGCCAAGCGCCGCCAACTCCTGGACGCCGGCGCCGCCCACGTTATCGTCACCGGCGAGCAGGACCTGCCCGCCGAGGTCGCCGCCATCACCGGCGGCCGCGGCGCCCGCACCGCCTTCGACCCCGTCAGCGGACCCGGCGTGGAGGACCTCGCCCGCGCCCTCGCCCCCGGCGGCGCCCTCATCGTCTACGGACGCCTGGACCCCCGCCCCACCCCGCTGCCCGGCGCCGACACCTTCGCCCCGATCACCAGCCGCTTCTACACCGTCTTCGAGGTCGCCGCCGACCCCGAACGGCTGCGCCGCGCCGTCGCGTTCATCACCGCGGGCCTGCGCGCCGGCACCCTCGCCCCGCTGGTCGACAGGGTCTTCGACGGCCTCGACGACATCGCCGACGCCCACCGCTACCTGGAGTCCAACGCCCAGGTCGGCAAGATCGTCGTCACCGTCCGGCCCTGAACCCGACCCCGAAACCCCCGAGCCCGACCCCCGAGCCAGACCCCCGAGCCCGACGCGGCGTCAGGTCCCCCAATCCCACAGGGACCTGACGCCGTGTCAGGCCTCGGGCCCCGCCTCGGCGTCCGCCGCCGCCACCACCGCCGCCAGCAGACCCGGAAAACGCCCCTCCAGCTCCTCCGAGCGCAGCGCGTTCATCTTCATCGTCCCCACGTAGTACTGGCGCACCAGCCCCGCCTGGCGCAGCACGTTGAAATGGTGCGTCGACGTCGACCGCGAGACCGGCAGGTCGAAGGACCCGCAGCTCAGAGCGCACCCGGCGTGCGCCAGACGGCGCACCACCGCCCGCCGCGCCGGGTCCGCCAGGGCCTCCAGCACCTGCTGCACCCCCACCTGCTCCACCCCCGGATGCGCCAGCACCCGCACACCGCCCCGGGCCCGCACCACGCCCCACCACCCCTATCCCGAGACCCGCACCGCCCTGCCGGGCGACGACGCTACTACGGCGCCGCCCCTCGCGCCGCCGCCCCGACAGGCCCGCAACAGGCCCGCAACACCGATGCGGGCACCCGGGCCCCCGCAGAGGGAGGCCCGGGCACCCGCAGATCCCCAGGGCTCAGGCCGCCCGGCCCACCCGCCCCGGACCGGGCACCGGCGCCGGACGCGTCGCCAACGGCTCGAAGATCCCCATCAGCACCGGATCCACCGCCCGCACCACCACCGGCGCCTCCGGCACCGGAGCCGGCGTGCGCAGCAGCCCCAGGTACAGCTCCTGCGTCTCGGGCGCCGGATCGATCCCCAGCTCCTCCGCCAGCACCCGCCGCAACTGCTGGTAGCAGCGCAGCGCCTCCGCCCGGTTCCCGGCCGCCGCCAGCGCCGCCATCCGGCACCGGTAGGCGCTCTCCCGGAACGGCGCCCGGCGCACCGCCTCGTCCGCGAACCGCAGCGCGTGGTGCTCCTCGCCCAGCGCCGACGCCGACAGGCTCGCCGTCTCCAGCGCCGACATCCGCAACTCGTCCACGTGCTCGCGCACCCCGTTCACCCACTCGCCCTCGTGGTCGGGCAGGAACGAACCGCGCAGGTTCGCGATCGCCCCCGAGGCCAGCTGCTGCGCCACCGCGAACGCACCCGCGCCCAGCGCCTCCCCCGCCTCCCCGACCGCCGACTCCGCGGCCTCCAGGTCCACCGCCGCGTCCTCGGGCAGCCGCAGCATGTACCGCCCGCCCTGCGCGATCAGCGGGGTGACCCCCGGCGCCTGCCCCGGCGCCGCCACGAACGCCCGCACCCGCGACACCACACTGCGCAGCGCCGACGCCCACGTGTCGGGCAGCCCGTCCGGCCACACCGTGTCCGCGAGGTGGTCGCGGCTGGTGCCCGCGGCCCGCTCCAGCACCAGCCGCGCGAACGCCACCTGCGCCTGCGCACTCGACAGGTGCTGCGGCGCACACCCCGGGTGCTCGATCGTGACGAGACCCGCCAGCCTGATCAGCACGACACCGCCCCCGCTCTGCCGTCCACGCCATCTCCCCGGAAACCGTTCACGTGCCCCAACCCCCAACTGAGAGCTCTGGAAACCCTGGACCGGAAACGCCGATAAACCCGCTCGGTTTCGACGGATTTCGACCATACATTCGCTCGCTTGCGCGATGTCAACACCGGGCGGCCAACATTCCCAGCCGGCACCGCGATGTGTCGTACCCGTCCGGTTTCCGCACGTCAGAGCCCCACCAGGGCGGTATTGCGCACGCCTTGCGCGCCCTGCCGTAGAAATGTAGCCATCCTTGAGCGCCCCCGGTGAAGGCCTCGAGAAGAAACCGCCGAAACACCGGACACCCTCCGGCGGAACACCGCGCACCACCCGCCGGACAACCGCGCCACCCGCCCGGAAAAACCCCGCACCACCCGCCGAAGAAAATTCCGCCGCGCCGCGACGTCGATGAGGAGAAGGCACGTGAACGCAACCGGAGGATGGGACCGACTCGAGCCGAAACTGGCCGCCACCCGCAACCGCGTGAGCGCACTGGAGTCCGACCCCTCCCGCCGCAACAGCTTCGTCGCCTACACCGTCGAACGCGACAGCGCCTACGCCGACCTCGACGGCGAGCGCCTGCTGATGATGTCCGGCTACAGCTACCTCGGCCTGGCCGGCGACGAACGCGTCGTCGCCGCCGCCAAGGCCGCCGTCGACCTCTACGGCACCGGCAACCACGGCGTGCGCGCCCTGGCCGGCACCATCCCCCTGCACGAGGAGCTCGAAGCCGAGGTCGCCAGCTTCGCCCGCCGCGAACAGGCCCTGGTCTTCGGCTCCGGCTACGCCGCCAACGTCGGCACCATCGGCGGCATCGTCGGCCCCGGCGACACCGTCCTGATCGACAAGTACGACCACGCCAGCATCGTCGACGGCTGCCGCCTCAGCGGCGCCACCGTCACCCGCTTCCGCCACAACGACGTCGAGCACCTGGAGCGCCGCCTCAGGGCCGCCGACCCGCGCGGCGTGCGCCTGGTCGTCGTCGACAGCGTCTACTCCATGGACGGCGACATCGCCCCCCTGCCCGAGCTGCGCGCCGTCTGCGACGCCCACAACGCCCTCCTGATGGTCGACGAGGCCCACGCCCTGGGCGTCATCGGCGAGGCCGGCGGCGGCATCGAGGAGCACTTCGGCCACCGCCACCGCGTCGACATCAAACTCGGCACCCTCTCCAAGGCCATCCCCTCCATGGGCGGCTGGATCGCCGGCAGCGCCGACCTCATCGGCCACCTCAAGTACGCCGCCCGCCCCTTCCTCTTCTCCGCCGCCCTCGCCCCCGCCCAGGCCGCCGCCGCACTGGAGTCCCTGCGCATCCTGCGCCGCGAACCCGAACGCGTCACCCACATCCAGACCCAGGCCCAGCGCCTGCGCACCGCCCTCAACCAGGCCGGCATCCGCACCATGGCCAGCGAGACCGCCGTCATCCCCGTCATCGCCGGCTCCGACGACGCCGCCTACGACTACGCCACCGCCTGCCGCAAGGCCGGCGTCATCGGCCTGCCCGTCGTCACCCCCGCCGTGCCCAACGACCTCGCCCGGCTGCGCATCGCCGTCACCGCCCGCCACACCCCCGCCGACATCGACTTCGCCGCCGGCGCCTTCCTCACCGCCGCCCGCCAGACCGGCCTGATCTGACCGGACGCGCGCCGACCCGGCCCGCCCCGACCGACCCGCCCCGAACCAGCCCCGCCCCGATCCGGGCGGCCCGAACCCGGCCCCGCCCCGCACCCGGGGCGCCCCGAACCGGCCCCGCCCCGATCCGATCGGCCGCCACCACCCGCGCGCCGGAAGGGAGACACCCATGGCACCCCGCCCACCCAGGCCCGACATCGCCATCACCGGCCTCGGCGTGGTCAGCCCCGCCGGATCCACCCCCGGCGACTTCTGGACCACCCTGCGCGCCGGCACCTCCACCGCCGCCGCCCTCGACCACCTCGACCTCCGACACCACCGCGTGCGCATCGGCTGCCGCGTGCGAGGCCTGGACCAGGCCGCCCACGCGGAGGCCGAGCGGCTGCCCGCCAAGGACGCCCGCCGCCTGGACCCCTTCGCCCACTACGGCACCCTCGCCGCCCTCGCCGCCCACCGCGACGCCGGCCACCCCCAGGCCCCGCCCGGACGCACCGCCATCATCGTCGGCAACGCCGTCGGCGGACGCACCACCAGCGACCGCGAGTCCGCCCACTACACCAGCCACGGCCCCGCCAAGGTCAACCCGCTGATGCCGCTGGTCACCATGCCCAACGCCGCCGCCGCCCAGATCGCCATGCGCCTGGACTGGCACGGCCCCGCCCTGACCATCGCCACCACCTGCGCCAGCAGCGCCGACGCCATCGGCCACGCCCTGCTGCTCCTGCAGACCCACCGCGCCGACCTCGTCATCGCCGGCGGCTGCGAGGCCACCCTCACCCCCGTCACCCTCGCCGGGTTCGGCAACCTCAACGCCGTCTCCCTGCGCAACGACGACCCCGCCCGCGCCAGCCGCCCCTTCGACACCGACCGCGACGGCTTCGTGATGGGCGAGGGCGCCGGCTTCCTCGTCCTGGAACGCCTCGACGACGCCCGCGCCCGCCGCGCCCGCCCCTACGCCCTGCTCGCCGGCTACGCGGCCACCGCCGACGCCCACCACCTGTCGATGCCCCGCCCCGACGGCTCGGGGGCCGCCGACGCCATGCGCGCCGCGATCGCCGACGCGGGCCTGACCCCCGGCGACATCGCCCACGTCAACGCCCACGGCACCTCCACCGTCCACAACGACCGCGCCGAAGCGGCCGCCCTGCGCACCGTCTTCGGCCCCCACCGGGTACCGGTCACCTCCACCAAGGGCGTCACCGGCCACCTGATCGGCGCCGCCGGCGCCGTCGAACTCATCGCCGCCGTCCAGGCCATGCGCGCCGGCGAGGTCCCGCCGACCGCCAACCACGAGCACACCGAGCCGGGCCTGGACATCGACGTCGTCCACCGCGCCCCGCGCCCCGTGCCCACCGGCGCGGCCCTGTCCAACTCCTTCGGCTTCGGCGGCCACAACTCCTCCCTGGTGGTGACCCCAGCATGACCACGACGACGACCCCGACCACCCCGGCCCCGGCCCCCGGCCCCGCCCCGGCCCAGGCCCCCGCCCCGGTGCCGGACACCGGCCCGCGCACCTCCCGGCGCACCGCCACGGCCGGCGAACTCGCCGAGTACCGGGCCTGTGCCCGCACCGGCCTGCCCCCCGCCCGCGACGACGCCCCCTCACCGGTCCACCCCTTCGTCCTCGCCCACACCCTCGCCGAACACACCGTCACCGCCCTCACCGCCCACGAGAGCGGCCCCGTCGCCGTCGTCCACCTCGGCCAGGAGATCCGCACCACCCGCCCCGTACGCGCCGGCGAACCCGCCACCGTCGACCTCACCGTCCTCGGCGCCCGCCGCGAGGCCCGCGGCACCCGCCTGGCCCTGCGCACCCGCCTCAGCGCCGACGGCACGGTCTTCGCCGAACTCCTCACCTCCGCCCTGCTGCTGGGCGCCCGCACCATCGAACCCTTCGGCGACATCCCGCCCGCCCCCGTCCCCGGCACCACCCCCGGCGAGCCCGCCACCACCCGGCGCACCCTCGACGCCGCCGCCGTCCACCGCTACGCCCACGCCTCCGGCGACCTCAACCCCATCCACCTCGACGACCAGGCCGCCCGCGCCGCCGGCTTCCCCGGCGTCATCGCCCACGGCATGAGCCTGCTCGCCCTGGCCGCCGAGGAGATCGCCGACCGCTACGCCGACGGCGACGCCACCCGCATCAGCGGCCTCGGCGCCCGCTTCGCCGCCCCCGTCGCCCCCGGCACCGACCTGCACCTGCGCCTGCACCCCCACGACGACGCCACCGTCGTGCGCTTCACCCTCACCACCGACACCGGCACCGCCGTCAAAGCCGGCTGGGCCACCCTCACCCCGCCCCGCGAGGACGCCCGATGACCACCACACCGCCGCCCCTCGCCCTCCCGGACGCCTTCGCCGCCCAGGCCCGCCAACAGCCCGACGCCCCCGCCCTCAGCTGGCACGGCCGCACCACCACCTACCGCGAACTGGCCGCCGCCGCCGAGACCGAACGCGCCCGCCTCACCACCCTCGACCTCGCCCCCGGCGAACCGCTGGGCGTCCTCGCCCCCAAGTCCCCCGGCGCCGTCGCCCTCGTCCTGGCCTGCCTGCTGGAACGCCGCCCCTTCCTGCTGCCCTCCCCGGCCCTGGCCCCCGCCCTGCTCACCGCCCTCTTCGAACAGGCCGGCGCCCGCCACATCCTCGCCCCCCACGACGAACCCCAGCCCGCCGCACCCCCCGCCCCCCGCACCGCCCCCACCCTCGCGGCCGGCACCTCCTTCCTGCTCACCACCTCCGGCTCCACCGACCTGCCCAAGACCGTCCCCCTCGCCCAGAGCGGCATCGACCGCTTCACCGCCTGGGCCCACGACACCTTCGACCTGGGACCGGGGCGCACCGTCCTCAACTACGCCCCCCTCAACTTCGACCTGTGCCTGCTCGACGTCTGGGCCACCCTCGCCCACGGCGGCCACGTCGTCCTCGTCGACCCCGCCCACGCCGCCAACGGCCGCCACCTGCTCACCCTGCTCCAGACCCACCGCCCCCACGTCGTCCAGGCCGTCCCCATGTTCTACGCCCTGCTCGCCGAGGCCGCCCGCCCCACCGCCGCCGTCCTCGACAGCGTCGAACACGCCGCCTTCACCGGCGACGCCATCGACCGGCGCACCCTCGCCGCCCTGCCCGACCTGCTCCCCGCGGCCCGCCTCTACAACATCTACGGCTGCACCGAGACCAACGACAGCTTCCTGCACCCCCTGGACACCCTCGACGCCACCGCCGCCCTGCCCGTGCCCATCGGCCGCCCCCTGCCCGGCGTCCACACCCTGCTCGTCGACGACCGGGGACAGCCCCTGGAAGGCCCCGGCAGCGGCGAACTCTACGTCGCCACCCCCTTCCAGGCCGCCGGCTACCTCGACCGCGCCCGCGACGCCGGCCGCTTCACCACCCACCCGCCCGGCGCAGGCGAAGGACGCCGCTGGTTTCGCACCGGCGACCTCGTCACCCGCGACGAGGCCGGACGCCTGCTGCTCACCGGCCGCAGCGACCACCAGGTCAAGGTCCGCGGCGTCGCCGTCAACACCGCCGAGATCGAACGCGTCCTGCTGGAACACCCCGAGGTCCGCGAGGCCGCCGTCGCCGCCCGCCCCGACCCGCTCACCGGCAAACGCCTGCTCGCCGCCGTCCACCGCACCCCCGGCAGCACCCTCAACAGCCTGGTCCTGCGCGAACACCTGGCCCGGCGCCTGCCGCGCGCCGCCGTCCCCGCCCAGCTGACCATCACCGACACCCCGCTGCCCAAGACCCCCACCGGCAAGGTCGACCGCAAGGCCGTCGACCCCGCCCCCGCCTGACCACCCGACCACCTGTCCGCCTGACCGTCCCGTCACCCGAGGAGAACCGACACCATGAGCAACACCGCCACCATCAAGCGCTTCCTCATCGAGGAGTTCCTGCCCGACGTCAGCGCCGACCAGCTCGCCGACGACCACGACCTCCTCTCCGACGGCGTCATCGACAGCCTCGGCGTCCTCAAGCTCATCGCCTGGGTCGAGGACCGCTTCGAGCTGCCCGTCGACGACACCGACCTCGACCCCAACAACTTCCGCTCGGTCGCCGCCATCGACGCCTTCATCACCCAGCGCCGCACCCCCGCCCCGGTCGCGGGCTGATCCGAATGCACCCGGCCCTCACCACACTCCTGCGCCACGAACCGGTCGACGCCGACACCTGGCGCTCGTGGTGGGACCAGCTGGACGAACGCCGCCCGGGCCCAGGCCGCGACAGCGACCGGGCCCAGGCGGCGGCCCTGCTGGCCTCCCTCACCACCCGCCTGCCCGACCCGGACACCCTGCGCGCCCTGACCGCCTCCCTGACCGAACGCGCCCCCCACCCCGGCCCCGCCCACCCCCACGCCGTCAACGTCGTCGGCACCGGCGGCGGCCCCGCCACCTTCAACATCTCCACCGCCGCCGCCCTCACCGCCGCCACCCTGGGCGTACGGGTCGTCAAAACCGGCTCCCGCGCCTACACCAGCGCCGCCGGCTCCATCGACCTGCTGGACCGCCTGCGCATCCCCCTCACCACCTCCCACCGCCACACCGCCGACCACCTCGACCGCCACGGCATCGCCTTCGCCGGCCCGCACGTCTACCCCGCCCCCCTCACCCGCCTGGCCCGCCTGCTCCACCCCCTGCCCCTCAAGCCCTTCGGCCGCTTCCTCAACGCCCTGGGCCCCTTCCTCGCCGCCGTCCCCGTCAGCGCCCAGCTCACCGGCGTCTCCCACGCCGCACCCCTGGACACCCTGCGCGCCCTCGCCCGCCACACCACCGACCGCACCCTGTGGCTGGCCGCCAACACCGCCGGCGCCGACGAACTCCTGCCCTTCGCCGACAACACCCTGCACACCCACACCCCCGGCACCGCACCCGCCACCGTCCACCTGCCCGCCGCCGCCCTGGACGAGGCCACCGGCACCCTCGCCGACCTCGCCCCCGCCCCCGACCGCCTCACCACCCACTTCCTCGACACCCTCACCCACCGCGCCCACCCCACCGCCACCCGCACCATCGCCCTCAACGCCGCCGCCCTCGCCGTCGCCTGCGGCCACACCCCCCACTGGCCCACCGCCTACCGCGCCGCCCTCGACGCCCTCGCCGACGGCGCCCCCCGCGCCCTGGCCGAACGCCTCTCCCGCACCCCGGCGGCCACCCATGCCTGACACCACACCCACACCCACCGCACCCGCCGCCACCGCGCCCGCCGCCACCGCACCCGCGACCGCCGCACCCGCCCGCGCCTTCTTCCCGCCCCGCCCCGACGGACAACCGGGCCTGGCCCTGTTCCTCAACGCCGGCGACCCGCCCGCCCCCGCCCTGAGCGACCTGATCCTCATGCTCGACGAGGAACGCCTCGACGTCCTCGAACTCGCCGTCCCCTTCCCGAACTCCGCCACCGACGGCCCCGTCATCCGCCGCTCCGCCACCCGCGCCCTCGCCCACGCCACCACCCTCGACACCGTCCTGGCCCACCTCGCCGAGCTGCGCCCGCACCTGCGCCACCTGCGCATCGCCCTGCTCGCCGACTGGAGCCACAGCCTCAAACACCACGACCCCGCCGCCGCCACCACCGCCATCGCCCGGGCCGGCGCCGACGCCCTGCTCGTCCACGCCCTGCCGCCCCGGCTGCGCCCCGCCTACCGCGAGGCCGCCCGCGCCGCCGCCCTGCCCCAGGTCACCACCTGCTACCACGGCTCCGCCGACCACGTGATCGCCGACGCCGCCGAGCACGCCGGCGCCTACGTCTACCTGGTCGCCCACTACGGCCGCTCCGGCACCGCCCCGGCAGCCGGCCACGGCGCCCTGGCCGACACCGTCGCCGCCCTGCGCGCGCGCACCGACGCGCCGGTCGCGGTCGGCTTCGGGGTCCGCGACGCCGCCGACGTCGCCGCCGTCGCCCGCACCGGCGCCCACGCCGCGATCGTCGGCTCCGCGGCCGTCGCCCGCGTCGAGCAGGCCCTCGACCAGCGCCGCGACGTCGTCACCGACCTGCGGGCCTTCGTCCGCGCCCTGCGCACCCCCTGAGACCTCCGGCCCCCCGCGGACCGGAACCGCACCACCCGCACCACCGGCACCGCCCGCAGTACCCGTACCACCGCAACTCCCAGCAATCCCAGCACCCTCAGCACCCTCAGCGACCTCCGAGTGAAAGGCAGACCACCATGCTCATCCGCGACCTCGAAGACGTGAAGACCGTCGAGTGGGGCAACGGCCTGTCCCGGCGCTTCCTGCTGGCCGGCGACGGCCTCGGCTACAGCCTCACCGACACCCTCGTACGCGCCGGCACCAAGTCCCGCCTGGAGTACCGCAACCACATGGAGGCCTGCTACTGCATCGCGGGCTCCGGCGAGGTCATCGACCTGGACGGCAACGCCCACCCCATCACCCCCGGGCGCATGTACGCCCTCGACCAGCACGACGCCCACTACCTCGTCGCCAGCCCCGACGAGGACCTGCGCCTGGTGTGCGTCTTCGCCCCCGCCCTGCAGGGCGACGAGGTCCACCAGCTCGACGCCCACTCCTCCTCCGCCTACTAGAGCCGACCCGAGTACCCCGGGCCCGACCGGGCCCGGAGGAAGGCGGTAGTCCCGTGATCCGCTGGAACGCCGACCAGAGGGCCCTGCGCGAGGGCCTGGCCCGGTGGAGCGACGACCTGAGCGCCGGACACATCGACCAGGACGAGGAGGGCACCTTCTCCTTCGACAAGTGGCGCATGATCCAGAAGACCGGCATCCTCTCCCTGCCCTTCGACGAGCAGTACGGAGGACTCGACCAGTCGCTGCTGACCACCATGTACGTCCTGGAGGGCCTGGGGGAGGGCTGCCGCGACGGAGGCCTCAACTTCTCCGTCACCACCAGCCTCGCCTCCACCGGCGTCCCCCTGCAGGCCTTCGGCTCCACCGCCCTCAAGGAGGCCTACCTGCCGCGCATCGCCTCCGGCGAGGCGATCGGCGCCCACGCCATCACCGAGGCCGAGGGCGGCTCCGACGCCATGCAGATGCGCACCCGCGCCGAACGCGACGGCGACGGCTTCGTCCTGACGGGCAGCAAGACCTTCGTCAGCAACGGGCCCGTCGCCGACGTCGTCGTCGTCTACGCCCGCACCCACCCCCAGGGCGGCGCACTCGGGGTCACCGCCTTCCTCCTGGACCGCGACACCCCCGGCATCACCGTCGGGCGCCCGATGAAGAAGATGGGCCTGCGGACCTCGCCGCTCAGCGAGCTCTACCTCGACGAGGTCCGCGTCCCCGCCACCCGCGTCATCGGCCGGGTCGGCGGCGGCTTCCTGGTCCTGGACCACGTCATGAAACGCGAGATCCTCTACTCCTTCATCGTCAACGTCGGCGAGATGCAGCACCGCCTGGACCGCTGCATCGAGTACGCCAAGACCCGGATGTCCTTCGGCAAGCCGATCGGCTCCTACCAGTCCGTCGCCAACAAGATCGTCGACACCAAGATCCGCCTGGAGACCGCCCGCAAGTGGCTCTACGACACCGCCCAGCGCCTGGAGGAGGGCGAGAACGTCACCGTCGACATGGCCATCTCCAAACTCCTCACCAGCGAGAGCAACCTCGCCACCAGCCTCGCCGCCGTCCAGGTCTTCGGCGGACACGGCTACATGTCCGAGTACGGCCTGGAGAAGGACGTCCGCAACGCGGTCGCCGGCACCATCTACTCCGGCAGCAACGAGATCCAGTACAACCGCATCGCCTCCATGCTGGGCCTGGGCAAATGACCACGACCACGCCCCCGGCCCCGCACGCCCCTACCGCCGGGCCCCGCCACCTCAAGGTGTGCGGGGCCCGCACCCCGGCCGACCTCGCCCTGCTCGCCGGCCACGGCGCCACCCTGGCGGGCCTGTGGCACGGCATCCCCGGCGGCCCCGCCGACCTCACCCTGCCCCAACTCGCCCGCCTGGCCGCCGCCGCCCGCGACCAGGGCATCGAACCCACCCTCGTCACCTTCCTCGACGACCCCGCCCGCCTGGCCGCCGCCGCCACCGCCACCGGCATCCGCTGGATCCAGCTGCACGCCTACCAGCCCCCCGCCGTGGTCCGCGCCCTGCGCGCCGCCCTGCCCGACGCCGTCCTGCTCAAGGTCCTCCACCTCCAGGGCCCCACCTGCCTGGAACGCCCCCTCATCGGCGCCTACCAGCGCGCCGGCACCGACCTGTTCCTCCTCGACACCGCCACCGCCGACGGCCGCGTCGGCTCCACCGGCCAACGCCTGGACCCCGCCCACGTCCTGGCCCTGCTGCCCCGCCTGGAACGCCCCTTCCTCCTCGCCGGCGGCCTCACCCCCGACAACCACCACGCCTACCGCGCCGTCACCGCCCACCCCCTCTACCGCGGCGCCGACATCGACACCGGCGCCCGCGACACCGCCGGCCGCTTCACCGCCGCCGCCGTCACCGCCCTCGCCCGCACCTGGCACCGTGAGGAACAGCCCGCATGACCTTCACCGACGCCCTCCTCGCCGCCCGGCGCCCACTGATCATGGAGATCAAACTCCGCGACCCCCACGGCCGCGACCTCCTCGCCGGCCGCACCGTCGACGACCTCGTCACCCGCTACGAACAGGCCGGCGCCCCCTGCCTGTCCGTCGTCACCGGCCGCTGGTTCGGCGGCACCCCCGACCTGCTGCGCCAGGTCACCGAACGCACCGAACTCCCCGTCCTGCAGAAGGACTTCCTCACCCGGCCCGCCCAACTCGCCACCGCCCGGCGCCTGGGCGCCCGCGCCGTGCTGCTCACCGCGGCCCTGCTGTCGCGCGCCCAGCTCCACAAACTCGTCGCCGCCGCCCTCGACGAGGGCCTGACCCCCTTCGTCGAGGTCACCGGCGAGGACGAGATCGCGGCCCTGCCCCACGCCGGCGACTGCGTCGTCGCCGTCAACAACAAGGACATCCGCACCCGCGAACGCGACCCGGGCGACCTCACCCGCAGCCTGCGCCTGCTGCCCGCCCTGCACGCCACCGCCACCCGCGCCCCCGTCAGCGCCAGCGCCATCACCGACCCCCGCGACGGCGCCCGCCTCCTGGACGCCGGCTACGCGGGCCTGCTGATCGGCACCTCCCTGATGCGCAGCACCGACCTGCCCGGCTGGCTCGCCGCCCTCGACGCCGCCCGCACCGCCCCCGCCCCGGCCCGCACCGCTGCGGCCCGCACCGCCCCGGCCGCGTTGTGAGCGCCCGCCCGCTCACCCTCGACGCCGACGGCCTGCCGCTGTCCGCGCTGGTAGCCGAGCCCGCCGAGCCCGCCGCGCAGCCCCGGGCCCTGGTGCTGGCCGTGCACGGGCGCGGCATGCGCGCCGCCTACTTCGACGGCCCCGCCGACCCGGCCACCAGCCTGCTCGCCCACGGCGCCCGCCACGGCCACACCGTGCTGGCCGTCGACCGCCCCGGCCACGGCGCGAGCGCCGCCCACCTGCCCGCCGGCGCCCTGATCGCCGACCAGGGCACCGCGATCGCCGCCGCCCTCGCCGACTACGCCCGCACCCGCCCGGTCGGCGCCGGCGTCCTGCTGCTGGCCCACTCCTTCGGCGGCAAGATCGCCCTGCACCTCGCCGCGCACTGGCCCCGGCACCTGCCGCCGCTGCTGGGCGTCGACGTCTCCGGCCTCGCCCAGCACTACGCCCCCGGCGCCTGGGACCGGGCCGAGACCCTCGCCGCCGGCGCCACCCGCCTCAACTGGGGCCCCCTCAACCTCTACCCGCCGGGCACCTTCCACGCCGCCCGCCGCCTGCTCACCCCCGTGCCCGCCCTGGAGAACCGCGAACTCGCCACCTGGCCCGCCCGCTTCGCCCGCCTCGCCGCCCGCATCCACGTGCCCGTGCGGCTGACCTTCGCCGACCACGAGGCCTGGTGGAACCTGGACGGCCAGGACCTCACCGCCGCCTTCCCGCCCGGCACCGCCACCGTCCACCACCACCGGGGCGCCGGCCACAACCTCTCCCTGGCCCGCACCGCCCCCGCCTACCACCAGAACGCCCTCACCTTCGCCGACCACCACCTCCCCACCCCCCACCAACCCGCCTGAGCACCCCCGCGCCGGCGACCCGAAGACCGAGGGCGCGCGGCCCACTTGCGGCCGCGCGCCCTCGGGGGACGTCCCTTGTGGTGCAGCTGAACTCGCGGCTCAGATCTCGCCGGCGACGACGCTGTCGACGAAGGCGTGCCACTCCTGCGGTGCGAAGGCCAGGACGGGTCCCCGGCCCTCGGCCTTCGAGTCCCGGACTCCGACGGCGCCCTGGTGAAAGGCCACTTCTACGCACTGGCCGCCGTTGTCGCCGCTGAAGGTGCTCTTGTGCCACGCAGCGCCGGTGAAGTCCGGGATGTTCATGGAGGCAGCTCCCTGTCGGAGGGCCTGTGCCAGTCGGCTCCTGCCAGGCCAAGGATCATGTTCCTCGACTCTACGTGCCCCAGGGCCGCGGATTGCAGGCGACTCCACAGCGCGGTGTAGGACTGGACCCCGTCCGGCCTGTCCACCCTCCCACCCCCCCCTGCCGCCCCCGCGCACGGACCGGCGGTGACCCCCACCCGCGCCGGCCCCGGGCCGCGGAGTGGGAAGTCGGACCCGCCGACTTCCCACTCCGGGCATCCTCGGCCGGCCCGCGTCCGCCACCCGCGCCCGCCGCCGGACGGCCCCGGCCGGCCCGACCGGATGCTCTACGAGCTCTACCCAGCCGCCATGGGCAACCGGCTGCGCCGCGCCACCTACCAGACGGTGCAGCCGGGTGAGCCTCACGCCGCTGCGGGCCGGGCGGCCGCCGCGAGCTCGGTGAAGGCGCCCTCCCAGACCGTCCGGACCGCCGGGCCCACCAGGGTGCGCAGCACCGGCCACAGCTCCACCAGCAGCCCCGCGTCCAGGAAGCGGACCAGGTCCTCGCGCATGCCCTCGGTCAGGACCACCCGGTAGAGGCCCATCCTCAGCCGGGGCCGCTCCAGATCGAAGCGGTTCAGCCCCGACCACACCAGGTGCACCGGCAGCTCGACCGTGCCGCCCACCGGTCCGGCGAGGTCCTCCAGCCGTTGCGGCAGCCGTGCGGCCAACCGCTCACGGCGGCCGTCCGGCATCACGGGGAAACCCATGCCCCGACTATCCCCCCACCCGTGCCGGTCCCGGGCCGTGGAGTGGGAAGTCGGACCCGCCGACTTCCCACTCCGGGCATCCTCGGCCGGCCCGGCCCGGCCCGGCCCGGCCCACCACCCGCCGCCCGCCCGCCGGACGGGGCCGTGCCGGGTCGGTGCCCGGCGCCACCCACGACGGGTCACACCCCCGCCGTCGCCACCACGCGCGCGCCCATGCCCGTGTCCACGCCCATCATCCCGGAGACCAGCTGGTCACGGATGCGGGCCGGCACCTCGGGAGCGAAGCGGCGCAGGTAGTGGTCCAGGTGCGTCTCGTCGCCGATCAGGAACGGCAGGTCGAACACCAGCAGCTTGCGCACCGCCAGCAGCGGCACCGGCGAACGCAGCGGACGGAACGAGGAGTTCCACAGGCCCCCCTCCTCGCACACCGGATGGAACTGGCCGATCATCAGGCCCTGCGAGACGAACTCGTCCTTGGCCTTGCGCTGCAGCTCGTCCAGCACCGTCGAGTCCGCCCGGTCCAGCTGCGGCAGCGCCAGGAGCACCGTCAGCAGCTCCCGGTCCGACTCCTCGGACAGCCGCTGCGACAACCGGTCGTACCAGGACCGCAGCCGCCCCACCACCGCCGGCAGGTCACCGCCGCCGGGCCCGTCGCCGCCCTCCACCACCGCGACGTGGAACAGCCCGCGGCGCAGCGAGGGCTGCGTGTACGGGCAGACCGGGCCGCTGCGCCCGAGGTCGGGGTGGGCGGTGGTGAGGAAGTGCCGGCTCCAGTGGAGGATCTCGCCGACCTCGGGGTGGGCGGCGGCCTCGCCGCGTTCGATCTGCTCGGCGGAGAACAGCCGCAGGTCGCCGCTCACCGCGGGCCCCGCCACATCGGGCGCAGCTGCGGGCCGCCGCCGGGCAGGGCGATGGCCTCCCCGAAGGGGGTGAAGCCGCCGCGCCGGGCGGCGGCCGCGCCGCCGGCGGAGCTGGCCTCGGTGTAGACGGCGCGGCCCTCGGCGTCGACGCGCTCCAGCAGGTGGTGCAGCAGGACGGAGACGGCGCCGGTGCGCTGGCGCCCGGGGGCGGCGGCGGCGAAGGAGACGTAGTAGTGCGGGCGGTGGCGGGGGTGGCGTTCGGCCTGCAGGCGGGTGATGGCGGCCAGGGCCCGCACGGCGGCGGGGTCCTCGACGGCCTCGGCCAGGCGGGCGGCGAACGCCTCGCCGTCGGCCTCGGTCTGCTCCCAGGCGCCGGGCGGCAGGAACAGCAGGACGGTGTCGAGGGCGTCGGTGGTCAGCACGCCCTCCCAGGCGAGGGCCTGGTCGAGGAAGGCGCGGAAGAAGGCGGGCAGGATCCGGCGCCGGTGCTGCTCGTCGGGGAAGGCCCACAGGGTGAGGGGGTCCTCCTGGAAGGCGGCGGCGAGCAGGGCGGCCAGCGCAGCGCCCTCGCCCGGGCGGGCGGGTCGGGCGGGCGGAGCCGGGGCCCGGCCGGGCCGGACGGGGCCGGAGGCGGAGGCGGGGGCTGAGACGGGGATGGTGGCAGCGGTGGCGGTGGTCAACGGGACTCTCCTCAGTGACAGCGGTGACAGCGGTGGCAGCGGCGACAGCGGCGACAGCGGTGACGGCTCGGTGACGGCTCACTCGGTGACAGCTCAGTGAAGGGAGGGCTGGAGCCGGCTCTCGGCGGCCAGCCGCGTGACGCGCTCGTGCAGGAGGTCGAGGTGGTCCTCGGCCTCGGGCTTGATCAGGACGCTGCGCAGGACCCGCGCGGTGGCGGCGTCGGGTACCGCGTCGGGGTGGCGGCGGGTGAACGCGGCGGCGTCGGTGCGCAGCACGCTCAGGTAGAGCGGGTCGTCGGGGCTGTCCATGCCGGCGCGCAGCATCCGCTCGCTCGCCGCGTCGATCTGCGACAGGTGCCCGGGTGCGCGGCTGCCGGGGCCGGTGGCGGGGCAGCCGGTCGGGCCGGCGACGGGCACGCCGTGCGGGCCGGTGGCGGGGAAGTAGGTGACGATGTCCAGCTGCGGGCTCTGGTAGAGCTTGAGCTCGGGGGAGCGCTTGATCAGTTCGGCCCAGCGCAGGGCGGCGCGGCGCCCGCCGGCCAGGACCGCGCCGAAGCCGTCCGCGGTGAGCGGCAGCAGCTGCAGGGTCAGCCACAGCGCGGCCGCCGAGGCGCCGGCCCGCGAGCACTCCAGGCTGATCTCGCCCAGGTGCAGCTCGGCGTCGGTGAAGTAGGTGTAGGGGGAGTCGTGGGCGAAGTGGCGCCCGATGCCGGGGTCGGCGAACAGCACCGCCCCGCAGCCGTAGGGCTGCAGGCCGTGCTTGTGCGGGTCGACGACCACCGAGTCGCAGCCGGCGATGGCCCGCCACGGGCGCGGGTCGATGCCCAGGCGCCGGGCGGGGTCCTCGGCCAGGGCCAGCAGGGCGAAGAACCCGCCGTAGGCGGCGTCCACGTGGACGCGGGCGCCGTGGCGCCGGGCCAGGGCCAGCACCTCGTGCACCGGGTCCACCGCGCCCAGGCCGGTGGTGCCGGCGGTGACGACGACGGTGCCGATCCGCCCGGTGGCCAGCAGCCGCTCCAGCGCGCCCGGGTCCATGCGCCCGGCGCCGTCGGCGGGCACGCTGTGGCCCTCGACGCCCAGCACGTGGCACATCCGACTGTGGGTGTAGTGGCTCTCCGCGCTGTAGGCGATGCCGCGCCCGGGGTGGCACTGGCGGGCCACGTACAGGGCCTCCAGGTTGGCGATGGTGCCGCTGCTGGTCAGATGGCCCACGTGCGCGGGCAGCCCGAACATGGCGGCCAGCGCGGCCACGCACTCGCGTTCCATGTCGTTGGTGGCGGGCCCGCCCTCGTAGGCGTGGTTGTTGGGGTTGTACTGCATCGCCGTCACATAGCCCACCTGCGCGGCCGGGTGCGGCGGCTTGACCATCTGCCCGACGTAACGGGGATGGAAGAACGGGTAGTTGTGCTCCATCCGCTTGGCGAACCGCTCGAAGACGGGAGCGAACTCCTCGTCGCCCACATGGTGCGAGGGGTGCGCCCGCCAGGGGCCGAACCGCTCGCCCCACCGCTCGGCGACCTCGACCGCGCGGGGCAGCCAGTACCGCAGGTCCACGTTTCGACCCTTCCTTGAGGGCTCTTCGACTCCTTCCCGAGTACCGTGACGTGCCCACCGCAACCCCCGCGCAACACGCCCAGCTCACCGGCCCGCCGCAGGCCCGGCCCCCCGCCGGCTCCCCGCCGGCCGCGCGCGCCCGGCGGCACGGGCCCCGCCCCGCCTCAGCGGGACTCAAGCGGCACGTAGGCGGGCGCTGTTGCAATCACCTCGGAAGCGGGCCGCAGCCGGGCGGCCGGCGCACGCCCACGCGCACCGCGTGCAGGAGGACCCGATGGTGACCAGACGCAGGATGATCGGCGCCGCCCTGGCGAGCGGGGCGGGGGTGCTGGTCATGCGCTCCACCCTGCACCCGGCGGCCACCGCCACCGCCGCCGACGGCTCGGGCGCCGCCGACGCCATGGACGGCATGGCCGGCATGGCCGGGACGGGCGCCGCGGACGGGACCGGCGGCGCGACGCCCGGCCCGGTGGTCCCGTTCACCACCGCGATGCCGATCCCCCCGGTGCTCAGCCCCACCTCCACCGACGGCGGCGCCGACACCTACACCGTCACCATGCTCAAGGTCCGCACCCGCATCCTGCCCGGGCGCCTGACCGAGGTCCTCACCTACAACGGCAGCTTCCCCGGCCCCACCATCCGGGCCCGCTCCGGACGCAAGGTGGTCGTCAAACAGGTCAACCGCCTGGACCGGCCCGTCTCCGTCCACCTGCACGGCGCCCGCGTGCCCGTCGACAGCGACGGCGGCCCGATGAACCTCGTCAACCCCGGCGCCGCCAAGACCTACACCTACCCCAACGACCAGCCCCACGCCCCCCTCTGGTACCACGACCACGCCCACCACATGGAGTCCGAACACGTCTACCGCGGCCTGTCCGGCTTCTACCTGCTCACCGACGAGGCCGAACGCGCCCTGCCGCTGCCCTCCGGCCAGTACGAACTGCCCATCGCCCTGCGCGACGCCCGCTTCGACGAGGCGGGCCGCCTCGTCTACCAGATGGACGACCCCTTCAACCGCACCACCATCCTCGCCAACGGCCGCCCCTGGCCCTACGTCGAGGTCGCCGCCCGCAAGTACCGCCTGCGCCTGCTCAACTCCTCCAACCTGCGCTTCTTCTCCCTGCGCCTGGCCGACGGCGGCCCGATGACCCTGATCGGCACCGACGGCGGCCTGCTGGAACGCCCCTTCACCACCGACACCGTCGACCTCTCACCGGGCGAACGCGCCGACGTCGTCATCGACTTCTCCCGCTACCCGATCGGCACCCGCCTCGTCCTGCAGAACACCCTGCCGCCCGGCCCCGCCGAACTCACCGGCCAGGTCCTGCGCTTCGACGTCGTACGCGCCGCCTACGACGCCAGCTCCGTGCCGTCCCGGCTGCGCACCCTGCCCGCGCTGGCCGCGCCCACCGCGCAGCGCGCCGTCGTGCTGCGGATGGACGAGGACGGGCGGGCGAACCCGCAGGCCACCATCGACGGGCGGGTCTACGACGAGAACCGGGTGGACGCCCGCGTGGCGTTCGGCGCCAGCGAGGTGTGGACGGTCACCAACGCCAACCAGCTGGCCCCGCACAACTTCCACCTGCACCTGGTGCAGTTCCGCGTCCTGGAGCGCAACGGCGCCCCCGCCGCACCGGCCGAGGCGGGCCTGAAGGACACCGTGCGCCTGCTGCCGGGGGAGACGGTGCGCCTGCAGGCCACCTTCGACTCCTACCGCGGCCGCTACCCCTACCACTGCCACCTGCTGGACCACTCCGCGATGGGCATGATGGCCCAACTGGAGATCACCTGACGAACCACCAGAGCCCCTCCGCCCGCCCGCCCGGGGAACCCCGGGCGGCCGGGCGCTGCTCCGCCACCCGCGCCCCACCCGTACCATGTAACTCATGAACACCATTGGTGACCCTTACGAGCTGCGTTCCGGCGTGCCCGACGTCGACACCTTCCGCCGCCTGCGCACCGGCGCCGGGATGAGCGACCGGCCCGCCGCGGCGGTGGCGGCCGGACTGCCCAACACCTGGTACGGCGTCACCGTGCACCACGAGGGGCACACCGTCGGGATGGGGCGGGTGGTCGGCGACGGCGGGGCGGTCTTCCAGATCACCGACGTGTGCGTCCTGCCCGGGCACCAGGGCCGGGGGCTGGGCCGGCGGATCATGGCACGGCTGACCGCGGAGCTGGAGAGCCGCGCACCCGCCGGAGCGTACGTGTCGCTGATCGCCGACGGACCGGCCCAACACCTCTACGCGCAGTACGGGTTCGCCCCGACCGCCCCCCGCTCGGTGGGCATGCACCGACTGGTCTGAACCCGGGCCCGAGGGCACCGCCCGGAGACCGGGCGGAGCCCCGCCCCCGCCCGCTCAGGCGTGGATGCGCTGACCCGGCGTGAGGATCCCCGCCGGGTCCCAGCGCCGCTTGGCGGCCACCAGCGCCGGCCAGCGCCGGCCGTAGTGGCGCCGCCAGTCCTCACGGCCCATCCGCGGAACCGCCCCGACCAGGTACCGCTTGCCGCCCAGCGCCACCGCCCGCTCGTACAGGCGCCGGTTGCGCTCCAGCATCGCGGCCACGTCCGCGCCCGGGGCGGGGAAGGCCAGCAGGTCGAAGTGGAAGCCGACCGGCTCCTCGGGCACCACCGCGAACGGACGGGTGAACCGCTCGGCCGCGTACGGGTAGAACAGCAGGATCCCCGCCCCCAGATCCGCCGGCGTCAGCTCCCGCTCCGCCTCCCGCATGAACACGCCCGCCGTGGAGGCCGGCAGGAACAGGCTCAGCCACGGCTTGGGCAGCCCCCAGAAACCCGCCGCCTTCAGGTACCCGGCGAAGCCGTCCACCCGGAACGCGTACGCGCGGAACTCCTGGTCCACCACGACCGTCTCCCCGGCCTCGTGCCGAAGCCCCCGCAGCAGCGCCGCACGGTCCGGCACCGCGCCCCCGTCGTACAGGGCCACCCCCTCGATCCGGTACCGCCACGCGGTACCCGCCGCACTGCGCAGCACCTCCCCGACCTGCAGGTCGAACCGCCCCTCGGCCATCAGCCGCTCCTGGTCGCCCAGATACGCCGCCAGGTCGTCGTAGAACAGGCTGAACACCAGCGCCCGCTCCCGCGCCGGCACCAGCCGCACCGTCGCCCGCACGATGATCCCCACCTGCCCGCCGCCGGCCAGCGCCGCCTCGAACAGCTCCCGCTCGCAGTCCGCCGAGGCGGTGACCAGCCGCCCGGTGCCGGTCACGATGTCGATCGACTCCACCGTGTCCGCCTGCAGCCCGTAGCGCTGCACACCGCCGCCGATCCCGCCCACGCTCAGCGTCCCGCCCACCGACAGGTGCAGATAGTCCGTCAGGCACGGCGGCATCCACCCCTCGGCCAGCGCGGCGTCGGTCAGCCGCGCCCAGGTGACGCCCGCCTCCACCACGGCCCGCCCCGGGGTGACGGACACGATCCGGTCCAGGCCGCGCGCATCGACGGCGATGCCCCCGGGGGCGGTGGCCTGGCCGTAGCTGGAGTGCGACTCCAGGCCCTGTCCGCCGGTGCCCGCGCCGCCGTTGTCCGCGCCGCCGGTGCCCGCGTCGCCGCTCTGGCCGTTCATCGCGACCGGAATCCGGTGGCGGCGCGCGAAGCCCACCATCGCGACCACGTCCCCTACCGACCCCGGCCGCAGCACGGCCCGCGGCGCGGCGGTCACCAGGTGCCCGAAGTCCCCGGCGAAACCCTCCAGGACGCCGGGCTCGACGACCACGCTCCCGTCCAGCGCCGGCAGCGCGGCCACCGCGCCCCCGCCCGCGCCCCCGGTGACCGCCCAGGACCGCCCGGCGGTGTTCCAGCCCACCACGGCCGCGGCCATACCGGTGATCAGACCGCGGCGCGGAAGTGCCGACTTGCTCATCCAGAGTCTCCCGATCAATCGTCAAATAGCGATAGTTCTACCGCAATCGGCACGTACACGCGCAGCCTCCGCGCCGCTCCCGCACCCGGCCCGCCCTCACCGCCCTCACCGCCCGCCCTGCCCGGTCCCCTCCGCCTGCCCGACCTGCCCCGCCTGCCGGGCCTGCTCCGCCTGCAGGGCCTCCCGCGCCCGGCCGAGCACCTTCGCCCGGTACGGGTTGCCCTCCTCCAGCGCCCGCGCCACCGCGACCGCCTCCTCCAGCAGGGCCGACCGCGCCTGCGGCAGGTCCTGCACCTGCGGCGAGCGGGCCGCCTCCAGCAGCACGTAGGCGAGCTTGGACCCGTACACCGCCGCATCGGCCTGCGCCAGCAGCCGGTACGCCGCCAGCCCCCGCGCTCCGCGCACCACCCGCCGGTCCGTGCTCAGTAGCAGCACCCGCGCCCGCAGCACCAGATCCCGGTCCACCTGTCGACCCATCGCCTTGTTCCCCCTGCGTCGTCCGCACTCCCGCCGGCGGCCGGACAGCACGACGCACGCGCCGACACCCGCACAGGGGTGCCGGCACGCGGGCCGGGGGAGTGGATGACGAGAAGTCTGCGGGCCGTCGACGGCCCCGGACAAGGCCGCACCGGCGTGCGCTACGTCCTACCGCCGGGGCCCGCGACCAGGCATGATGGTGTCGACACGCTGCCGCAGGCCGAAGCGGACCAGACCCCGGGACGGGGGGCGCCCCCGAAACGCAGGCGCTCAGCGGGCCGGCGCCTCCACGATCACCAGGGTGCCCCGGCTGCCCGGCCCGACGGCATGGCGCACACCCGCCTCCACCACGTACAGGCCGCCCGGACCCACCGGCACCACGACGCCCTCCACGACCAGCTCCAGACGCCCGTCGAGCACCAGCAGCACCTCCGCCTGCTCGTGCCACTCCTCCTCCACGGGCAGCGCATCCATCCGCAGGACCTTCACCTCGGCCGTCCCCACCCGCGCCAGCACCTGCGAGCACCACGCCCGCGGCAACCCCGCAGCAGCCTCCGACACCCGGACCGCACCCATGGCACACCTCTCCGACGGACCCCCGCCACCGGGCACCCGCACCGCTCGAACCGACCAACAGCCCGGACGCTACCGAAGCCGCCGACCCGGTTGGTCGACCGTTTGGCAAAACCTTCCACCGCCCCGACCAGCCGCCCGGCACCGCCCGCCCCGGCACCCCGTGCCCCGCACCACCGGGGTACGGCGGACCCCCGGCGGGTAGAACCCGCAGACGACAGGGGCGGGCCGGCCGACCGGGCCGCCCAGGCGCACCGCGAGGGGAACGGGCATGACCACCGAAGAACAGCACCCCGTCACCGAGGCGATGGGGGAGAGCGGCAAGCTGCTGAACGCCGCCCTGGAACGCCTCACCGCCCTGCCCCGCGAGCGCCGCCCCCGCCCGGCCGAGGAACCAGCCCTGCTGGCCTCCTTCGCCGAGCCGGTCGAAACCCTCCGCCGACTCACCGCGGACCTGTCCGACCTGGCCCACCGGCCCGACACACGAAGCGCCTTCCACCTGGCCGCAGCCGACCTCGCCCGCGCGGCGGCCCGACTGCGCGAGGCGGAACGCAAAGCCGCCGAGGACAACCACCGGGACCGCCCGTGACAGCACCGACTCGCCACCCCGGACGATCCGGCGAGCACCCCCTGCACCCCCCGCTACGTCCCACCCCCCGCTACGCGCACCAGCTCAGACGGCCCACCGCGCGATCTCGAACCCCGCCCCGCGCCGCCGCACCTGCGCCGCCCCCGCACCACCGAAGTGCGCCGGAACCACCAACTCCCGCTCGTCCGCAGCCCGTTCCAGCACCCGCCGACGACTGGCCGCCGCCCCCGCCTGGTCCTCACAGAAGCAGCTGTTGCACCCCGGCTCCAGGAACTGCACCGGACTGTGCAGCAGATCCCCCACGAACACCGCCCGCTCCCCGCCCGAGGACACCCGCAGCACCGACGACCCCGGCGTGTGCCCCGGCGCCGCCTCCAACACCAGGTTCCCGTCGATCCGGTGACCCCCCTCCCACAACCGCGCCTGCCCGGCCCGGTGCACCGGCGCGATGCTGTCCGCATACATCAACCGCCGCTCCTCCCAGTGCAGCCGACCCTCCTCACCCGCCGGCTCCTGCCGGTCCCCGTACCGCCCCTGCGGACCGTAGGCCGCATCGTCCGCCGCCGGGAACAGGTACGTCGCGTTCGGGAACGCCGGCACCCACTCACCACCCGCGTCCACCGTGTTCCACCCCACGTGGTCCGCGTGGAAGTGCGTGTTCACCACCACGTCCACATCCCCCGTCGCCACCCCCGCCTCCGCCAGACGCCCCAGGAAGTCCCCCTGCCGGTTGTGGAAGTGCGGACTGGCCGGCCGGCTGCGCCCGTTGCCCACCCCCGTGTCCACCAGCACCGTGCGCCCCTCGCTGCGCACCACCCAGGTCTGCATCGCGGCGACGTAGCTGTCGCTCTCCGGCTCCCAGTGCCCGGGCGCCAGCCACTCCTCGTTGTCCCGCCACACCTGCGCCCCGACGTCCGGCACGATCCTGGCGACCGGGCCGAACGTCCCCTGCCACTCCACGACCCTGACGATCTCCACGTCCCCGAGCACGATCGGTTCCACGGCCCCTCCACACTTCCTCGGTTTCGGCAACTGCCCCCACTCTAGGAGCGGCCAGGTGAGCCGCTCAATGCCCGTCAGGCTCTTGCGGATACGCGAGCGGCTCACCTAGGCGGCCGGCGGATACCATCGGCGCATGGACGTGGTCAGCGACGCGATAGCGGCCGTGCGGATCGGCCGGCCCTCCTCCAACCGCCTGCGGGTGCACGGCACATGGCGCGCCCGCATCCCCGAGTACGACGGCGCGGGCTTCCACGTCGTCCTGGCGGGCAGCTGCTGGCTGCTGCCCGACGGCGGCGCCCCCCTCGTCCTCGGACCGGGCGACGCCGTCCTGCTCCCGCACGGCACCGGTCACGTCCTGGCCGACGCCCCACTCGACGCCGGGGCCGCCGCGAACGCCACCCCGATCGACCGGCTGCTCACCCCCGGCCGCCCGCCGGCCCCCGCCAGGTCCCTGGTCCGCCCGAACACCGCCGCCGACACCGACACCGACGCCGCCGGGGCGGCCGAGCTGCTGTGCGGCAAGTACCGCCTGGACCACAGCCGCACCCACCCGCTGATGACCGAACTGCCCGACGTCGTCCACCTGCCCAACCGCCTCGGCCGCCACCCCGAACTACGCGCCGCCGTCGACCTGTTGGGCGGCGAACTGGCCGCCGACCGGCCCGGCGGGGCGCTCGCCGTCCCCGGCCTGATCGACCTGCTGCTGGTCTACATGGTCCGCGCCTGGCTGACCCGCGAACCCGCCGCCACCGCCCGGCCCGCCACCGCGCAGGCCGCCGCCGCGCAGGCCAACACCCAACCGGCCGGGGCCCGTTGGCCCGCCGCACTGCACGACCCCGTCGTGGCCGCCGCCCTGCGCGCCGTGCACGAGGACCCGGCCCACCCGTGGACCACCGACCGCCTCGCCGAGCGGGCCGGCGTCTCCCGCGCCACCCTCACCCGCCGCTTCACCGCCCTGGTCGGCAGCCCCCCGATGGCCTACCTCACCTGGTGGCGCCTGACCCGCGCCGCCACCCTGCTGCGCGACACCGCCCACCCCCTGGAGGCCATCGCCCGCCGCGTCGGCTACAGCACCCCCTACGCCCTCTCCCACGCCTTCACCCGCCTCTTCGGCACCACCCCCGGCCGCTACCGCACCGACACCGCCCACTAGGTCCTGTCCGGCAAGATCGGCCGGACAGGACCTGAGGCGTGTGTCAAAAGCCCGCTTCGAGTGAGCGGTCAGTCGGCAGCGAGGATGTCGGAAAGACTCACAGCGGGGCGGCCGAGCATGTCTGTCAGCGCGCGCTGTTGGCGCTCGGTCAAGGAGGCAACGAAGATCACTGCGTCAGCGTCGGCCTGGTCACAGGCCTGAGCCACCTCGCGGACCTTTCCGTGGCTCAGCAGAGTCCGCGAGGAGTAGGGCAGACCCATCTTCTGGACCCCGCCGTCCGAGACGCCCCGTCGTTGCACCATCTGCACGACGACCCGGGCGCCGCGCGCTGCCAGTTCTGTGGCCGCCGACGCCATGAGCGTTTCGAAGTCCTTCTGTTTCGCAGAGAAGTAGCCAACCAGGACAACATCGGCGCCCACGGCCGTGAACCGGAACGCCTGGCGCTGGGCCGGCTCCGACGGCACACGGCGAGCCAGACGCCGGTCGCGCCTTCGAGGCTGATGCATGCGCCACAGGCTAAATGCCTCACCACCTGCAGCGGTACCGCGTTTCTCGCCGACCGCGCATGGCCGGCGAGGTCAGAGCCGCTCGTTGATGACGGCGATCGTGACGGTGGCCTCGTAGCGGACGGCGGGCTTGTCGTGTCTCGTGGCCAAAGTCCGGCTTCCGCCGGCGAACTTGTCCGGCCTCGCCGGACGGCTTGCTTGCCCGCGGGTCGGGCGGCGCATGCTCGTTGGTTCAGCGGCCGGGCCTCACTGTGGGTTGTTAGGGTGGGGCAGGTCAGGGGCGGCTGAGGTGTGGGGGATCCATGGGTTCGCAAGACGGTAGTGACCGTGCGGGTTTCGGGTGCGTGGCGTGCTGCGCCGAGGACGCCGCGGTGGCGGAGGCGCACCACGGCAGCCGCGACGGGGTTCGGCTCGAGACGATGATTCGGGACGACTCGCATTTCATCGTCTCTGTTCAGCGGTGCGGCCTGTGCTCGCAGGCCTTCGTGAGCGTGTTCACCGAGTACGTCGACTGGGTCGCCTCGCAGGACGCGCAGTACCGCACCGTGCTGCCGATCACGGACGCCGAGGCGGACGACCTGGTGGCGGGGCGGTTGAGCCTGCACCGGCTAGGGGCCCTGGGAGACGGCCGCCGCCATCTGCAGAGCGACTGGCCGAGCGGTGCCGAAAAGCCGTCCGTGTACTGGGGCAGCGGCGCCTTCGGGGTCAGCGAGGGGCACTGACCCGGACGGCGCGCTGTGGGCCTGTCGGTTGTGCATGTCGTTGTCGCCCCGCCACCGCACGGCGGCGCAGGGGGCGCCCGGCCCGAGGGCGCTCCTCAACGCCGGCCAGGCCGCACTCCGCCGTGCAGCCATCCTCATCCGGTCCCGCAGACGACCCGAGGGGCAGGCCCCGGCCGGGGAGCGTCCTTCGGATCACCCCTTCCGGGCTTCGGGACTCACTCGGACGGGTCGGGGGCCGGAGCGACTGCGGCGTGGCCGCCGGGGTGTCGAGCGTGCGCGCGGTACGCCTTTCCTGCACACGCCCCCGCACGGAATCGGGTACCCCCATGACTCTCCGCCGCCTGGCGCAGGCCGCCCTGGTCCTCGCCCTGGCCTGCCCGCTCGCTCCCGCCGCCCCCGCGCTGGCCGCCGCCCCCGCGCTGGCCGCCGCCCCGGCCGCCGCTCCGGCCGTCCGGGCGCTCATCCAGCCCCCGCTCCCCGTCGAGGCCCTCCCGGCGCAGGTCGAACAGGCCTGCCGCATCTGGGGGAACCTCGAGTGGCCCACCAGCCGCCACCCCGTCGACTACCAGATTCCCGGCCCGGAGTACATCCGCGGCAGCAACCCCTACGGCAACCGCAGCGGGGACCTCCCGGAGGGCGGTGTGTACCACGAGTACGACGTCAACCCCCGCCCGACGCCCACCACCCACCGGGACGCCGAGCGCCTGGTCCGCGACGAGCGCACCGCGCAGACCTGGTACAGCGCCGACCACTACGCCAACTTCCGCGAGATCTCCGAAGGCTGCTGACGCGCCCGCAGCGCCCGAGCCCCCGCCCGGGTCCGGCCCGGTGGGACCTCCCGCCGGGCCGGACCCGGGCGGGGCCTACGCCTGCCCGGCCGTGTCGACCAGCCGGAAGGCCAGGCAGGCCACGGCGGTGTCGTCCCCGACCGTGCTGCCCAGGCGCTGCCAGTAGCCGCGGTGGCCCGCGCGCCACTCCTCCAGGGACGCGTCGCCCTCGCCCTCGGCCGCCGCGTGCTCCCAGCCCACCTCACCGAAGGGCCGCACCTCCACCGCGGTGATCTCGACGGTGGCGACCGGCCGGCCGCGGTCGTCCAGCAGGGCCAGCCGCTCGCCGACGTGCTCCAACTCCTCGCCCTCCTCGGCGTACTCCCCGAACAGGCCGGTGGTGGTGGTCTTCGCCCCGCTCAGCACCAGGGAGTTCAGCCAGGTCCGCATCCCGTCCGGGGTGCCCAGCTCAAGGGAGCGCATGCCGTCGATCCGCGGCCACATCGCCGTACCGCCCTCACCCGGCGTCCACCGGCTCGAAAGGGGTTGCCTGCGCCCGAGCGTAACGGCCCGCCCCCGTCCCCGGCTCCCACCGCCCCGCGCGGCCCCCGTGGGGCGCGTCCCCGCCGGGCGCGTCGTCACCGCGCGCGTCGTCACCGCGCGCTGAACACGGCCTCCTCGAAGGCGGCGGACACGGTGAAGCCCAGCCGCTCGTACAGCCCCCGCGCGGTGGCGTGGTCGGCGTGCACGTTGAGCCCGACCCGGTCGACGCCGTCCTCGCGCAGCAGGCGGCACAGCTGCGCGACGCACGCCCCCGCAGCGCCGCGCCCGCGCGCCGACGGAAGGGTGGCCACGTTGCCGATCACGGCCACCCGGTGGCCGGGGGAGTACACGTGCACCCCGGCGACGGCCGTCAGCACGCCGTCCGCGTCGCGCACCCCCGTGTACCGCCCGGTGGCGAGCATCCGCTCGTCGAACCAGTTGCCCGGATAGGCGGCCGCGAACAGGGCGAGCACCTCCGCCAGGTCGCCGGCGTCCAGGGTCCGCGGCAGCCACTCGCCGCGCGGGTGCGCCGCCGCGGCGTCCGGGTCGGTCAGCGTCATCCGCACCAGCGCGTCGCGGTGCTCCACCGTGTACGCCGCCGACAGTACCTCGCCCGCGCCCCCGGTCAGATGGGCCAGGAACCGCCGCGGCAGCACCGGCAGCATCGCCCGCAGCAGCTCCTCCAGCGCCCCCGCCCGGCTCGGCCGCGCGAACCCCAGCACGGTCGGGATCTCGCCGACCCCGTACACCAGGGCCACCGGCCCGTCGCCGCCCGCCAGCGCGTACCACGTGGTGTGCGGCCACAGCAGGTCGTCGAGGTCGCCGAGCTCCATCAGGTGCAGCGCCGGATCGCGCTCGAACCGGGCGGCCAGGGCGGCTTTGTCATGCAGGCTGATCAGGGACATCAGGCCACCCTACGACCTCGCCCGGAGCCCCCGCCCACCCGGATCCGGCCCGCCGTGCGTACGGACCAAGTCGCCCGGCCGTGCTGCCGGTTACCCCCGGGTGAAGACTCGCGACACCCCTTCCGACCGGCCCCGACAGCTGGCCACACTGTTGTCATGACCCGCACTCTACGCGCGTGGAAGACGCGCGCCGCCGCCGTTGCCGCCGTCACCCTGCTGACCCTGGCGCCCGCTGTGGTCGCCACCGAGGCCCACGCCGCCGTCAGCGGCAAGGTGTGCCTGTCGGCGCTGCCGTCGCAGGCCGACCACACCCTCGACCTGATCGCCGCCGGGGGGCCGTTCCCCTACTCCCAGGACGGCATCGTCTTCCAGAACCGCGAGCGCGTCCTGCCCGCCAAGTCCTCCGGCTACTACCACGAGTACACCGTCGTCACCCCCGGTTCCCCCACCCGCGGCGCCCGCCGCATCGTCACCGGCCAGGCGTACCACGAGGACTACTACACCGCCGACCACTACGCGACGTTCCGCCGCGTCGACTTCGCCTGCTGACCCGGTCCCTCCCGCGGCACCCCGCCCGTACCCGCAGCTGCCACTGCCCGTAGCCACCTCCCCGGCCGCCACCCCGGCCGCGTCGGCGGGCCTCCCCGTGCGGGAGGCCCGCCTCCGCCGTCCCGGCCGAAGGGCCCGCGCCCGGCCTGCCTGAGGCCCCGCGTCCGGCCCGCCCGAAGCCCCGCGCCCGTCCCCGCCCGCCCGCGAAGTGGCGCACCGTCAGCTCTTCCCGGGTGCGAGCGGGCGCTTGTAGTAGCGCCACGGGAACCAGCCGGCGCCGACCGGGATCCAGCCCTCGGCCTCCATCCGGCGCTGGCGCCCGGCGGACGCGAGCGTCACCCGGCAGTGCTCCCAGGGCCGGTCGGACAGCTCCACCTCGTGGTGCAGCGCGCCGTAGCCGATCAGGTGCCAGCCCATGCGCCCGGCCTCCGCCAGGGCGGCCATCTCGTTGACGGCCGACAGCGGGCTGAGGATGCGGCGCTCCGGGGCGCCCGGCAGGTAGGGGGTGGCCGCGGTCGGGAGGATGTCGGCGGGCTTGTCCGCGAAGCGCTGCTGGGCGGCCTGGCGGCTCACCCCGAGGACGCGGCCCACCGCGTCCCAGCTGTGGCCCGAGGCCCGGGCGCCCTGGACGGCCTCGCGCAGCAGGCGCCCGGCCTCCTCGGCGCCGACCCGGGAGGCGTCGACCAGTCGCAGGTAGCCGTCGGTGTCGTGCTCCAGGGACTCCGCCAGGCCCTCGGGGGCGCCGAGGACGGCCGCCGCGATGCCCTCGCGGATGCGGGCGGCCTCCTGCGGGCCGAGGAGCGCCTCGCCGCTCATCGCCGCACCCCGTCGGCGGCGGTCGCGGGCAGGGGGAGGAGGGCGTCGAGCGCGTCCTCGTCACGGCGGGCCCGCTTCGCCTCGGCGTCGGCCCGGGCGGCCAGCGCGCCGACGGCGGCGATGAGCGCGAGGTCCACGGCGGCCAGCGCGGCCGTGGCGGGGGTGCCGAGCCGGTCGGCGAACACCGCGGTCAGGGCGGGCAGCCCCACCGCGAGCGGGAGGACTGCGGTCAGCGGCGTGACGGCGGGGGGCGTGGCCCCGGGGAGGCTCTGCGGCTTCATGATCGGCATGTGTCAAGGAAACCTTGACGAGGGCTCACTTGTCAAGGATCTGTTGACACCCCGGTCGGCGCCGGACGCGCTCGCCCGATCGCCGCGGCCCGGGGCGCCCGGCGGGCGCGGCTCAGCCCAGCAGTGCCCGGAACCGGGCGTTCTCCCCCTCGGCGTACGGGCCGAACCGGGCCGTGGCGTCATCGCTGACCACACGCACGAAAACGGCCCTGCCGGCCCGGGCGGCGTGCTCCCACTCGGGGAATCCGCCGAGCCACGCACGGGCGTCCCGGGGCTCCCAGCCGTACCCCATGAGCCGCACCGCCGTCTGTGCGGCGTCCACCCACGCGGGGCCGACGGCGGGCATGGCCCAATCGACCAGGTAGCCGCACCGGGACGCGATCAGGAGATTGTGCGGGTTGGTGTCGGTGTGCAACAGCGACGAGCCTTCGAGCGCCTCGGCGTCCCCGGGGCGAAGGACCCGGCGGTACCGCTCGGCCAGCGACGGGACGAGTCCGCCGCCAGGCGCGCGGCAGGAACGGGCGCGCCTGAGGACGTCGGCGACGATCGCCGCGTCCCCCGACCGGGGCGTGAGGTCGGCATGCCGGCCGTCCACGTGGTCGAAGGCGACCAGGTGCCATCCGTCGACGACGGCCTCCCAGCGCATCGCCGGGCCCACCCCGCCGACCGCCGCGTTGACGCCGGCCTCCATGCGCTGCGCCTCCCAGCTGCCGCGGTCGGCGACGAGCGCGCCCTTGAGGAACAGCCTCGCGGTTGCCGTCGAGAGGATCAGCGCCGTCCGGCAGGTGATCCCCTCCGGTACCGTCTCGGCGGAGAGCACCTCCCCGTCGCGCTCTTCGACCACCGCCCTTACCGCTGCGGGAAGTTCGTCCCAGCCGACGTGGGGTTCCATACCTCGATCCCTTCCGCGAAGGGGAGGGGGCCCCGGACCGGCCCCTCCCCGGACTCGCATGATCAGCCCTGTGTGGCGCCGCACTTGACGCAGCGCACCTTGGCACTCCACGTCTGGTACTGGTGGTCTCCGCCGGCCGGGCAGCTGCCGTTGCCCAGGATGTGCGCCGTGACCCTCTGTCGCATGGCCGTACTTCCCTTCATCGGGTTGATGAGTCTTTCAGGGGCCCGCTCCGACCGTTCGGGCTGCGCTCACGCGGCCACGGGTGAGCCCTGATCCAGTTGAACGGGTCCACGGGCGCTTCAGGGAGCGTCCTCACGCCGCACCCGCCTTGTTGCGGCACTTTGCGTCGTGCCCGTCACGGAGCTTCTGAATGTCGCGCACGGCGTCCTCGTCGTGAAGCTCTGCGGGGGCCTCGGCGAAGATGCCGGCCATGCGGTCGAACGACCGGCACACCGGGCACTCCGCCGGAACCTCGGGGACCGTCTCAGACTGCTTCACGCTGACTCCCGTCGGGACAGATGTCCGCACCACAGGTGCAGGGGGGCCACTCCCGCAGGATGCCCCGGCCGATCGCCTTCGCCGTGTATGCCGTCGTCCTCGTCCAGGAGGTGATGGACGGCGAAGCCACTTGGCCGCGACTCGCCTTGCAGGGGGAGTGCCTCCTGGGGCCCGGGGCGTTCGCTGCCATCGGCTCCGCTCCTCTCCGTGTTCGTACGGAAAGGCTGCCGTGACGGATGTGCGGGCAACAGGGACGGTACGTCCTACTTCTGATCGCTAATCAGCTACGCCCAGATTCTGCGCCAACCTCCGCAGGCCAGGCGGGCGCGCGGGTCCGGCCCGGAGATCGGCCACGATGGACACGGCAAGGGTGTGGTGCCTCATCCAGCCGGGAGCGACCCGCTGAAGCTTCTCGAGGCTGGCCACCGCTCCCGCTGCATCGCCGATGTCCGCATAGGCGCGGGCGACGTCGAGGAGCAGCCAGGTGCGCCACGACGGGGGGGTGTCGGCGCTGAGCCGCATGCCCCGGGCCAACTCCAGGGCCTCGTCCGGTCGAGCGTGCTGGACTGCCAGGCGGACCCGCTCGATTCGCACCGAGGAGCGGCTGAAGATGCTGACCATCCGTCCGTCGGTGGGCGCCGGCAGCCGGGCGAGGCGCGTCGTCGCCCGTTCGGCGGTGAGCATCATGTCCGACGCGCCGCCGTAGTCCCCATGGCGGGCCGTGCTGGTTGCAGCCGACATGATCAGGCCGCCCCAGACCCGTAGGCCTTCAGCACTTGTGGAGTGCTCCCGCTCGACACCGTCGGCGGCGTGAACCGCAAGGGATCGGGCGTCGTCCAGCCGGTTCTGGCGTTGGTACGCCCACGCCACCGAGTTGCAGATCATTGCGGGCAGCAAGGGATCCTCGGAGGAGTCTGCCGCCGCTATCGCCCGTTCCAGACTGGACAGGCCGAGATCGGTCTTGCCCAGCCGGATGGCGAGATGGCCACCGAGTTGAAGGGCCTTTCCCAGCGCGTGCTGGCCCTCCGGCCGATCCCGTCCCCTGCCCACGGCGGCAGCAAGACGGGCGTCGGCGATGATGCCGGGCAGCACTTCCATCACACGGCCGAACTCGGCGGCGTGGTACAGCGTCCAGGCGTCCGCGATCTCGGCACGGAGCATCGGCAGCGAGAGCCGGTCCGCCCCGTCGGACGCGGGAGGTGGAGCGAACAGTGGCGGCATGATGGCGCGGCGGACGGCGACCAGTTCCGGGGGCTCGGCGTCGCCGGTGGACGGCACGGCGGGAGGATCTCCCAGGAGCGTCGTGAGTTCGACGTCAAGGCCTTTGGCCAAGGCGTGGAGTGTGGGCAGCCTCGCGGACTGTTTGCGCCTCTGCTCCAACTTCCGGACAACGTCCACGGACACGCCGGACTTCTCCGCCAGGCCTTCCTGCGTCAGATCCGCCATCCTGCGCAGCTTGGCCAGGCGGTCCCCGAGATGGTCGTTCGCCATGGGCTCGACACTACGCCTCGGCGAAAGCGGGACCGGGTGCTCTCTCCGGTCGGCTTTCTGCGGTGCCCGTTCCCGCGGCACTAGCATCGGGCCCGTGATCGTATGGCTCAACGGCACCCACGGCGCGGGCAAGACGACGACCAGTGCGCTCGTGCAGCCACTCATCCCGGACTCACGTGTGTTCGACGCCGAGAAGGTCGGCGAGACGCTCATGGACATCACGCCGGGGCTGCCCGGGACGGACAACTTCCAGCACTGGCCGCCGTGGCGGCCGCTCGTGGTCGAGACCGCCCGCCATGTGCTCGACTACACCGGCGGCACCCTGGTGATACCCATGACCGTGCTGGTCGAGCGGTACTGGCGCGAGATCAGCACGGGCCTCGCCCAGCATGCCATCCCGGTGCGGCACTTCGTCCTCCACGCCGACCAGGCCACCCTGCGCGGACGCATCGCGGGGGACACCGTCCTCGGCCCCGACTCCCCGTTCCGTCTCAAGTACCTCGAGCCCTATGCCGAGGCGGCCCGCACCTGGCTGCACGCCGAGGCGGAGGTCGTCGACACCACACACCTCACGCCCGCCGAGGCCGCCCGGCAGATCGCAGCGGCCGTCAACGGCTGAGCTCCGCCCGCCTGCGAAAAGGCTCAGCGCAGGCCACCCACACCCCGGCCCCGACACCCCGGCGCCGGTCCCCGTTGCGGAGTTCCCCGACCCCGACCCCCGACCCTGTCATCCGTCAGGTACGACGGGCCTGTGCCGTCCTCCTACAGTGCTGACAACCGGCCAAAACGGCCGCAACGGAGGGAAACACCCATGCGCAGGACGATTCGGGGCGCTGCCGCCCTCGCCATCGCGGCGGTTGCCGTGCTGAGCGCCAACACCACCGGGGCCCAGGCCGCGGACGGCAGCTGGGACGGCTGTCCGTACGGGGCGGTCTGCATCTACCCGCAGGACTCGCCCACCGGCTCGCCGACCGACGTCTTCCGGACCTACGGCGCCCACAACCTCAGCAACCAGAACGGCTGGCACTGGGTGCTCAACAACCAGTCCGGCGGCGCCCACGCCCACCTGTGCACCGGCTACAACGGCACCGGCTGCAACTACGACATGGCCGCCCAGAACGGCGTCTACGCCGACCTCACGCCCATCAACTCCATCACCCTCGACCGCCCCTGACCGGGCGCCGGCCGGGCCCGGTCCGCTGTCGCGGGGGAGCGGACCGGGCCCGCGCCGGGGTGGCGGGATCTTGGCGAACAGCGGCGATCACGCCGCTCGCGGGGTGCGGCGGGCGGGGGAGAGGATCGGGGCACCGCCCGCCGGGGGCGCCCCAGGAAGCCCGAGGAGCACCGACATGACCGCCAGCGCCGTTCTCAGCACCCCCGCCGCCGATCCGGCCGCGGCCGCCGCACACTTCCTGGCCCGGCTGTCCTTCGAGGCGGACGTGTCGGACGTGCACGCCGACCTCGCGGCCGGCGTGCCCGGGGTGGTGGTGGTCGACTCCCGCGCCGGGGCCGCCTGGTCGCAGGGCCGCATCCCGGGCGCGCTGCACATCCCCACCGCCCGGATCGCCGAGCTGGCGCCGCAGCTGGTCGACCCCTCGGCCACCGTCGTCACCTACTGCTGGGGCCCGGGCTGCAACGGCGCCACCCGCGCGGCGCTGGCCTTCGCCCGCCTCGGCTACCGGGTCAAGGAGATGATCGGCGGCTTCGAGTACTGGGCGCGCGAGGGCTTCGCCTACGACAGCGACCAGGGCCCGGACCGACGCCCGGTCGACGACCTGACCGCCCCGCGCTCGGGCATCGCCTGCGCCTGCTGACGCACCGCGCCTGCTGACCCCGCCGCGCCTGCTGACGCACCCGCAGCGCACCCGCCCCGCACCGCCCGCAGCCGTCGTGGACCCGTCCACGGCGGCTGCACGACCACGCACCATAGCAATGTGAAATTGTATTGACAAGCCCGTCCGTCGCGCACGGTAACGGAAGGATCTCGAAGGCGGGCGCCGCCCCGCGAGGCCCTTGACGACGCCGCGAGGGCGGGCGTTTGCTGTGACCCACTCGTTCGGGACTGTTGGGTTCTGCTGGATTTTGTGTGTTTGAACGTTCAAATCGAGGAGTAGCGCCATGCCGGAACGAACCGTCCCGGAGTACCTGCAGCAGTTCGACGAACCGTCCGGCTACCTGGACTTCGCCCGGTTCGGACCGGTGTCCGCCCAGGTGCGCGACGCGCTGGTCGGCTCCGCCTCGGCGATCCACCACCGCGGCTGGGACGCCCTGGCCGACCTGGACGCGGCGACGGGGGAGTGCGCCCGCACCGCCGCCGGGCTGCTCGGCTGCGCACCGCACGAGATCGCCTTCGTCGGCTCGACCTCGCACGGCATGTTCGCCGCCGCCCACGCCTTCGGCGCCCACACGCCCACCGCCCACACGCCCACCGGCCGCCCGTCCCGCGCCCCGGGCACCACCGCCCCGGGCACGGTGCTGGCGAGCCGGGCGGACTTCCCCGGCGCGCTCTACCCCTGGCTGCGCGCGGCCGGCAACGGGGGCCTGGCGGTGCGCCTGATGGACGGTCCGGTGACGGCGGACGCGGTACGGGCCCACCTGGACGAGGGGGTGCGCGCGGTGTCGGTGTGCGCGGTGGACGCCGCGACCGGGTTCCGGGCGCCGCTGGCGGCCATCAAGGAGGTGATCGGCCCGCAGCGGGTGCTGGTGGTGGACGCGGTCCAGGCGCTCGGCGCGGTGGACCTCGAAGCCGACGCCGCGGACGTCCTCGCCTCGGGCGGCCAGAAGTGGCTGCGGGCCGGCTGGGGCGCGGCGCTGCTGCTGGTGCGCGACCGGGTGGCGGACCGGCTCGACCCCGGACTGGGCGGCTGGTCGGGCGTCCTGGACCCGATCGAGGCGCCCGACCACCCGCGCCCCGCCCGCCCCGGCGCCGTCGCCCACACCCTCACCAACCCGGACGGCCCGGCCGTCGCCGCGCTGGGCGCGGGCCTGGCCCTGGTCCGCAACACCGGGATCGAGCGGATCGCCGCCCTGATCGACGGGGCCCTCGACGCACTGCTCGACGCCGCCCGCGCCGTCGGCGCCCGCACCCCTGGCGCCACCGGCAGCGGCATCGCCCGCTTCCGCCTGCCGGGCGCCGACCCGCAGGCCGTCCACGACGCACTGACCCGGGCCGGGCTCGCCACCACCCTGCGCGGCGGCTGGATCCGGCTGTCACCGCACGCGAGCACCGACCCGAAGACCGCCGCCGCCCGGCTCTCCGAGGCCCTGCACGCCGCCCGCGCCGCCTGACCCACCATCACCCCCCATTCGGTACCCGCCGCCCGGCACCCCCGCCGCCCGGCACCCCCGCCCGGCGAAGCGACCCGCACCGACCCGCACCGACCCGCACCACCCCCTCAGGAAGGAATGCCATGTCACACCTTTCCCGCCGCGACCTCCTGCGCGCCTCCGGAGCCGGCCTGCTCACCCTGACCGCGGGCGGCGCCCTGGCCGCCTGCTCCGGCTCCGACTCCGCCACCGCGACCGGCGGGGACGCCGCCACCGGCACCGTCACCGTCTGGTCCTGGACCTCGGCCGCCACCGCCCTGCGCGCCGTCGTCCCGGCCTTCGAGAAGGACAACCCCGGGATCAAGGTCGACGTCCAGGACGTCGGCGAACCGGCCATCTGGGACAAGATCACCGTCGGACTCGCCGCCGGCGGCCAGGGCCTGGCCGACGTCCTCCACATCGGCTGCGACTACCTGCCCGGCTACCTGGAGAAGTTCCCCGGCGGCCTCGCCGACCTCTCCGCCCTGGGCGCCGACGCGCACAAGGACAAGTTCGTCCAGGGCCTGTGGCCCACCGTCAGCGGCAAGGACGGCCACGCCTACGCACTGCCCTGGGAGGTCAACCCCCTCGGCTTCTTCTACCGCAAGGACCTCTTCGACAAGGCCGGCCTCGACCCGGAGTCCATCGCCACCTGGGACGACCTGGTCGCCGCCGCCGACCGCTTCAAGGCCGCCAACCCCGGCGTCGCCCTGCTCGGCATCAACAAGCCCGGCACCCCCGACGTCGACGTCAACCTCCTGCAGGCACTGATGCAGCTGCAGGGCGGCTTCTACTTCGACCTCAAGGGCGACATCACCCTCTCCTCCCCGCAGGCCGTCAAGGCGATGACCGTCCTCAAGCGCCTGGACGAGGCCGGACTGGTCGCCGACTCCGCCGGCGACCACGGCTGGTCCAACCTGGTCAAGGACAACAAGGTCGCCGTCGCCCCCCTGGCCGCCTGGGCCGCGCACTACCTGGAGACCAAGTTCCCCGACCAGAGCGGAAAGTGGCGCCTGGCCAGGCCCCCGGCGGTCACCCCCGGCGGCAAGCGCGCCGCCATCGTCAACTCCACCAACCTGGCCGTCGCCGCCTCCAGCCCCCGCCGCGTCGCCGCCTGGAAGTTCGTCGAGTACGCCCTGACCCGGCCCGCCCCGATGAACGCCATGTTCGCCGCCGGCGGCGTCTTCCCCGCCCTCAGCGCCGCCCACGCCGACCCCACCTTCGCCGCACCCAGCGCCTTCTACGGCGGCCAGCCCGTCCTGAAGACCTTCGCCGACCTCCTCGCCGAAGGCGCCGACGCCACCAACTACTCCGGCGACTACGCCCGCGCCCTCAAACTCGTCGGCGACGTCCAGGTCAAGGTCCTCGTCAAGGGCACCGACCCCGCCGCCGCACTCCAGGACGCCGCCAAGCAGCTCGCCCAGCAGACCGGACGCCCCCTCGCATGACCACCGCCGCCCCGCCCGCCCCCGCACCCGCCGCCACCCGCACCCCCCTGCCGGCCGCCCGCCGCCGCGCACGGCTGCGCCGCAAGGCCCTGCCCTACCTCCTGCTCGCCCCCGCCCTGGCCACCTTCGCGGCGTTCAAGGCCTACCCGATCGTCTCCTCGTTCCTGCTGTCGCTCACCACCGGATCCGGAGCCGCCACCCACGCGGCCGGAGCGGCCAACTACCGCCGCCTGCTGCACGACCCGCTGTTCTGGACCGCCCTGCGCAACACCGCCCGCATCCTCGCCGTCCAGGTCCCGCTGATGCTCGCCCTGGCCCTCGGCCTGGCCGTCGCCCTCAACTCCGCCCTGGTGCGCTGGCGCACCGCCTGGCGCCTGGGCGCCTTCATGCCCGCCGTCACCGGACTCGTCGCCACCGGCGTCATGTTCGCCTTCCTCCTCAACACCAAGGACGGCGCGGTCAACCACCTCCTGACCGCGCTCGGCCTGCCCGCCGTGGACTGGCTCGGCAGCCCCTTCTGGTCCCAGATGGCCGTCGTCCTCGTCCTCACCTGGCACTACACCGGCTACAACGCCGTCATCTACCTGGCCGGACTGCAGGGCATCCCCAAGGAGCTCTACGAGGCCGCCATGATGGACGGTGCCGGCCCGCTGCGCCGCTTCCGCTCCGTCACCCTGCCCGCACTGCGCCCCGTCCTGCTGTTCACGGTCGTGCTCTCCACCATCGGCACCCTCCAACTCTTCGACGAGCCCTACGTCCTGACCCACGGCGGCCCGGACAACGCCACCCTCACCGTCTCCATGTACCTGTACATGAACGGCTTCCGCTACTTCGACTTCGGCTACGCCTCCGCCATCGCCTACGCGCTCACCCTGCTCGTGTCGGTGCTCGGCGCGGTCCAGATGCGCCTGATGGGAGAACGCCGTTGAGCGCCACCGCCGCGCCCCCGACCCCCGCACCCCCCGCCCCCGCACCCCCGGCCGGCACCGCCGCCGCACCCCTGCGCCGACGGCTGCGCGGCTGGCCGCTGACCCTGGTCCTGGCGGCGGTCACCGGCCTGTCCGTCGGCCCCTTCACCTGGCTCGTGCTGGCCGCGACCCGCCAGGGCGTCGAGATCTTCGCCTGGCCGCCCAAACTGCTGCCCGGCAGCCACCTCGGCGACAACCTCGACAGCCTCCAGTCCAAGATCGGCCTGGGCCGCGTGATCCTCAACTCCCTGGCCATCTCCGGACTGCAGACCGTCGGCGCACTGGTCGTCGCCCTGCTCGCCGGCTACGCCTTCGCCAAGTTCCGCTTCCGCGGCCGCACCCTGCTCTTCGCCCTGCTGCTGTCCACCCTGGTGGTGCCGGAACAGGTCATGCTGGTACCGCTGTTCAAGATGATGATGTCCTTCGGCATGCTCGACAGCTACCAGGCCGTCGTCCTGCCGGGCCTGTGCGTCCCCTTCGCGATCTTCCTGATGCGCCAGGCCCTGGACAGCATGCCCGACGAACTCCTCGACGCCGCCCGGGTGGACGGCGCCGGCGAGCTCCGGGTGCTGTGGAGCGTGGTCGTCCCGGTCATGCGGCCCGTCCTGGCCGCCCTGGCGATCTTCCTCTTCCTGGGCTCGTGGAACCAGTTCGTCTGGCCGCTGATCGCCCTGCGCAGCCCCGACATGCACACCCTGCCGGTGGCCCTGGCCACCCTCCACGGCCACGAGAACACCACCGACTACGGCGCGATCCTCGCCGGGACCGCCGTGTCGATCCTGCCCATGATGGTCCTCTTCCTGGTCCTCCAACGGCAGTTCATCTCCGGCCTGCTGGCCGGCGCCACCAAGGGCTGACCCGCACCGACCCCGCACCCGACACCCCGCACCCACCCCGCACCCGACACCCCGCACCCACCCCTCCCCGTCCCCGACACCCCGCCCCGGAGCGGCCCCCGGCACCGCGGGCCAGGCAGGATGCACACCACACGCCCAGCCCCCCGCCACCCACCCACCGGAGCACCGATGACCCAGGGACCGCGCCCGCCGCGCCGCGCCGCCACCACCATCGAGGAGGTCGCCCGCGCGGCCGGCGTGTCCCGCCAGACCGTCTCCAACGCCCTCAACGCCCCCCACCGCGTCCACCCCGACACCCTCGCCCGGGTCACCGCCGCCATCGACCGCCTCGGCTACCGCCCCGACCAGTCCGCCCGCTCGCTGCGCACCGGCGAGCGGCGCACCATCGGCTACCTCGCCCCGGTGGACGACCCGTTCGACCCCAACCCGCTGATGGCGGGCTTCCTGGAGGCCCTGGTGGACGCGGCGGGGGCCGAGGGCCACCGGGTGCTGCTCTTCCGCCCGCCGCCGGGCGCGCGGGACGCGCGGGCGGCGATCGACGAGCTGGTGGCGGCCCGGCAGGTGGACGGGCTGGTCCTGGCGGACGTCCTGGACGAGGACGCCCGGATCGCCCACGTCGCCCGTGCGGGCGTGCCGTTCGCCGCCTTCGGCCGCACCGCGGCGCAGCAGCCCCAGCACTGGGTGGACATCGACAACGGCGCCGCGATGGCCGAGGTGGCCCGGCACCTGGCGGCGCTCGGCCACCGCCGGGTCGCCTTCGCCTCCCCGGCGGCGGACCTGCCGTGGCTGGCCGCGCGCCGCGAGGGCTTCCTCGCCGAGGCGCACCGGCTGGGCCTGGAGGTGCTCTCGCCCCCGCCCGCGGCACCCGGCGCGCCGGCCGTCGCCGCGCTGCGGGCGCTGCTGCGCGGTGCGCACCGGCCCACGGCGGTGGCGGCCGGATCCGACCTGTCGGCCCTGGACGCCTACGAGGCCGTGCGCGCGGAGGGCCTGACGGTCGGGGGAGCGGTGCTCGGCGGCGACGTCGCGGTGACCGGCTTCCACGACACCCCGCTGTGCCGGCACCTGCACCCCGCGCTGACCTCGGTGCGGCTGCCGCTGCGGGCCATCGCCGCGGCCCTGGTGCGGGTGCTGCTGGCACAGGTCCGCGGGCGGGCGGCGGCGGACGCCGGGCTGGTGCTGGCGGCCGAGCTCGTGGTGCGCGACAGCTCGCGCTGACCCCGGGGCCGGGCCGCCCGCCGGCCGGCCCGGACCCGGTCGCGCCGGCCTGTCCGGCTGTCGAGTCCGGCTACCGCGCCCGGTCCTCCTCGGGCCGGTTCGTGTACCACTCCTCGGCGAGCAGCCCGAGGACCGCCTCGTCCTGGAAGGCGCCGCAGACCCAGGCGGAGCGGCGCAGCGTCCCCTCCGGGGTGAAGCCGGAGCCCTTCGCCGCGGCGACCATCGGCAGGTTGTCGGCCATGGTGTCGACCTGGAGGCGGTTGAGGCCGCGCACGGTGAAGCCGTAGCGGCACAGGACGGTGAGCGCCTCGCGGGCCAGCCCCCGGCCCCGGAAGGCGGGCCGCAGCGCCAGGCCGAGGTGGGCGCAGCGGTTGTGGGTGTCGATGCCCCACAGCAGCGCCTCGCCGGCCAGCTCGCCCGAGGCGGTGTCGACCACGGAGAAGAACGCGACGTCGGCGGGGGCGTCGGCCACCGCGTAGGGGGAGGGCGCCCCCGGCGGGATCGGCAGCCAGGGGCGGGTGTCCGCGCGCGAGCGGGTGGCGATGTCGTCGTACAACTCGGCCTGCAGGACGGGGATGTCGCCGTCGTGGCGGGCCCGCAGGGCGACTCTCTCGGTATGAAGCATGTGACATGTTATATGGCGGCCAGGGCCGTCCGGCAAAGGATTTTCCGCCCCCGCCCGCCCGCCGTCCGTGAGCTAGGCTTAAACCTGATGAAGTGTCATGTTCCAGCAAGGGCATGGCGTATCGCCGCGTCCGCGACCGCCCGCGGCGCCATGACGAGGGGTCGCGACCGCCACCGCCTGCGGGGTTGCCGCGGGGCCGCCGTCGCCCAGGGCGCCCCAGGGGCATCATGCGTTCAGGAAGATAACGAAATCGTCCACATTTCTCAGGTCTTGGTTTTACTTATTGACGACAGCTGACGCGTCCGGGTTAACTCCTCCCACCCCGCCGCAGCGCTGCGGCAACGTCAGGGAGGCACCCCCCACATGAACGCAACGATGCGTCGCGCCCTCATCGGCACCGCCGCGGTCTCGATGGCCCTGTCCATGGCCGCCTGCGGCAAGGCCGGCGGCGACAAGAAGGAGAGCGCGGGCTCCGGGGACACCAAGTCCATCGGCCTGCTGCTTCCGGAGAACGCATCCTCCACCCGCTACGAGTCCTTCGACCGCCCGTTCATCCAGGCCAAGGTCGCCGCGCTCTGCCCCGACTGCAAGGTGCAGTACAGCAACGCCGAGGGCAGCGCCGCCAAGCAGAAGCAGCAGTTCGACACCCTGATAGCGCAGGGCGTGAAGGTGATCATCCTGGACGCCTTCGACGCCAAGTCGACCCAGTCCTGGGTCAAGGAGGCCGCCGCCAAGGGCGTCAAGGTCATCGCCTACGACCGCCTGGCCAGCGGCCCCGTCTCGGCCTACGTCTCCTTCGACAACCAGAAGGTCGGCGAGCTCCAGGGCCAGGCCCTGCTCGACGCGCTCGGCGCCAAGGCCGCCGACGCCAACCTCATCATGATCAACGGCGACGAGGCCGACCCGAACGCCGCCCAGTTCAAGGCCGGCGCGCACAAGGTCCTCGACGGCAAGGTCAAGAAGGTCGTCTACGAGCAGTCCGGTGAGTGGAAGCCCACTGTCGCCGGCCAGAAGACCGGCGCCGCCATCACCCAGCTCGGCAAGGACGGCTTCCAGGCCGTCTACTCCGCCAACGACGGCATGGCCGGCGCGATCATCACCCAGCTCAAGGCCGCGGGCATCACCGTGCCGGTCGGCGGCCAGGACGCCGGCCTCGACGCCGTCCAGCGCATCGTCGCCGGCGACCAGGCCTACAGCATCTACAAGGCCTACAAGCCGCTCGCCGACAGCGCCGCCGAGCTGGCCGTCAACCTCCTGCAGGGCAAGGACGTCAAGGCCGTCGCCACCGCCTCCGTCGACAGCGACACCGACAAGGGCGTGCCCGCCAAGCTGCTGGAGCCCAAGGTCGTCACCAAGGCCAACATCAACGACACCGTGATCGCCGACGGCCTCTACAAGGCCGCCGACATCTGCACCGCCGACTACGCCGCCGCCTGCACCGCCGCCGGCATCAAGTAACCGGCACCGGGCAGCCGGTACCCGGCAGCCGCACCCGGCAGCCCGCGCACCGGGCAGCCCGCGCACCGGGCCCGCCCCACCCGGCGGCCCGCCCGGCGCCCGGCCCGGCCCCGTCCGGCGCCCCCCGGACCACCCGGGGGCGCCGGGCGCAGGCCCGCCCCCCGACACCCCCTCACCGCCCGGCCGCGGACCGAACCGTCCGCCGCCCGTCCTACCCCCGCAGGAGATGGTTCACGTGACAGGCGCACCCGTACTGGCGCTGCGCGCGGTCTCCAAGCGCTTCGGCGCCGTCCAGGCCCTGACCGACGTCCACCTGGAGGTCGGCGCCGGAGAGGTCGTCGCCCTCGTCGGCGACAACGGCGCCGGCAAATCCACCCTCGTCAAGACGATCGCCGGCGTGCACCCCATCGACGAGGGCGTCATCGAGTGGGACGGCCGCCCCGTCCGCCTGACCCGCCCCCAGGACGCCCAGGCCCTCGGCATCGCCACCGTCTACCAGGACCTCGCCCTGTGCGACAACCTCGACGTCGTCGCCAACCTCTTCCTCGGCCGCGAACTGCGCCGCTTCGGCACCCTCGACGAGGTCGCCATGGAGCGCCGCGCCAAGGAGCTCCTGGACACCCTGTCCATCCGCATCCCCAGCGTGCGGATCCCCATCGCCGCCCTGTCCGGCGGCCAGCGCCAGGTCGTCGCCATCGCCCGCGCCCTGGTCGGCGACCCGAGGATCGTCATCCTCGACGAGCCCACCGCCGCCCTCGGCGTCGAGCAGACCGCCCAGGTCCTCGACCTGGTCGAGCGGCTGCGCGAACGCGGCCTCGGCGTCATCCTCATCAGCCACAACATGGCCGACGTCAAGGCGGTCGCCGACACCGTCGCCGTCCTGCGCCTGGGCCGCAACAACGGCGTCTTCCCCGTCGCCGGCACCACCCACGAGGAGATCGTCTCCGCCATCACCGGCGCCACCGACAACGCCGTCACCCGGCGCCAGGCACGCATCGCGGAGGACGCGAAATGAGCACCAGCCAGACCACCCCCACCCCCGCCGCCCCCGCCGCCCCCGCCACGGACCCGCGCCTGCTGGTGCGCTCCGGCGGAGTGGCCGGCTACCTGGAGGAGTTCGGCCGCCGGATCAGGAGCGGCGACCTCGGCTCGCTGCCCGTCGTCATCGGCCTGGTCCTGATCGCCGTCATCTTCCAGAGCGTCACCGGCCACTTCCTCCAGGCCGACAACCTCACCAACATCACCAAGTGGATCGCGGGCGCCGGCCTGATCTCGGTGGGCGTCGTCTTCGTCCTGCTGCTGGGCGAGATCGACCTCTCGCTGGGCTCCGTCGCCGGCGTCTGCGCCGCCGTCACCTCCGTCCTCGCGGTACGCCAGGGCCTGCCCGAATGGCTGGCGATCCTCATCGCCCTGGCCACCGCCGTCGCGATGGGCGCCCTGCACGGCTTCTTCTTCGCCCGCATCGGCGTGCCCGCCTTCGTCGTCACCCTCGCCGGCATGCTCGCCTGGAGCGGCCTGCAGGACTACGTCCTGGGCAAGCTCGGCACCGTCAACAACCTCAACGACGGCGTCGTCGCCAACCTGGACACCTACTTCCTCGGCGACGGCGACATCCTCTACGCCTGGCTGCTCGCCGTCCTGGCCATCGGCCTCTTCCTGGCCGGCCAGCTCCTGGACGCCCGCCGCCGCACCGCCGCCGGCCTGCCGGCCCGCCCGACGGGCGAGATCGCCCTGCGCACCGGCGCCCTCGCCGCCCTCGCCCTGGTCGGCGCCTACACCCTCAACCAGGACAGCGGACTGCCACTGCCCCTGGTCGTCCTGCTGGGCGTCGTCGTCCTGACCGACTTCGTCCTGCGCCGCACCTCCTACGGCCGCCAGATCTTCGCCGTCGGCGGCGGCATCGAGGCCGCCCGCCGGGCCGGCATCAACGTCGCCTGGGTGCGCATCTCGGTGTTCATGATCTCCGCCGGCCTGGCCGGCCTGGGCGGCCTGTTCATCGCCTCCCAGCAGGGCTCCGCCGACAAGACCCTCGGCGGCGGCAACGTCCTGATGAGCGCCATCGCCGCCGCCGTCATCGGCGGCACCAGCCTCTTCGGCGGCCGCGGCAAGACCTGGTCCGCGCTGCTCGGCATCCTGGTCATCCAGTCGATCACCACCGGCCTGGACATGGTCCACGCCGCCCAGGCCATCCAGTACATGATCACCGGCGCCGTCCTGCTCGCCGCCGTCGTCCTGGACTCCGTCTCGCGCCGCACCCAGAAGAGCGCCGGCCGCGGCTGACCCCACACCGCCCCCACCGGCCGAGCGCGACGCGGCGGCCTCCACCCCACCGGTGGAGGCCGCCGCGCCGCGTCGCGCCCCGGCCCGCCTCCTCCCCTCCCCTTCCCCTGTGTCCGGCCCCCGCCCGCGAGGGCCGCGTCGAACCCGCGGTCGCGTTCTGGTTACGATCTGCGAGCACGCGCAGGGGCCGGCGGACCGCGGGGACGGGCCGCGGCAGCGAGAACGGTGGAGGACCAATGGCACACGCACGGGCCGGGCAGCCGGCGCAGCCCGACGATCTGGTGGACGTGGCACGGCTGGTGACGGCCTACTACACGCTGCGCCCGGACCCGCAGGAACCGGGCCAGCGGGTGGCGTTCGGCACCTCCGGCCACCGCGGCTCCTCCCTGGACGCGGCGTTCAACGAGGACCACATCGCCGCCACCACCCAGGCGATCTGCGAGTACCGCACCGCCCAGGGCATCAGCGGCCCGCTGTTCCTGGGCGCCGACACCCACGCCCTGTCCGAGCCCGCCAAGGCCACCGCGGTGGAGGTCCTGGCCGCCAACGGCGTCACCGTCCTCCTCGACGGCGCCGACGGCTACACCCCGACCCCCGCGGTCTCCCACGCGATCCTCGCCCACAACCGCCGCAACCCGCAGGCCCCCGCCGACGGCATCGTGGTGACCCCCTCCCACAACCCGCCGCGCGACGGCGGCTTCAAGTACAACCCGCCCAACGGCGGCCCGGCCGGCTCCGAGGCCACCGGCTGGATCCAGGACCGCGCCAACGCCCTCATCCGCGAAGGCCTGCGCGGCGTGCGGCGGGTGCCCTACGCCCGCGCCCTGGCCGCCCCCACCACCGGGCGCCACGACTACCTCACCGCCTACGTCGAGGACCTGCCCTCCGTCCTGGACCTCGACGCCGTGCGCGGCGCGGGCCTGCGCATCGGCGCGGACCCCCTGGGCGGGGCGTCGGTCGCCTACTGGGGCCGGATCGCCGAGACCCACCGCCTCGACCTGACCGTGGTCAACCCGCAGACCGACCCCACCTGGCGCTTCATGACGCTGGACTGGGACGGCAAGATCCGCATGGACTGCTCCTCGCCCGCCGCGATGGCCTCCCTCATCGGGCGCCGCGACCAGTACGCGATCGCCACCGGCAACGACGCCGACGCCGACCGCCACGGCATCGTCACCCCGGACGGGGGACTGATGAACCCCAACCACTACCTCGCCGTCGCCGTCGACTACCTCTACCGCCACCGCGACCAGTGGCCCGCCGACGCCGCCGTCGGCAAGACCCTGGTCTCCTCCTCGATGCTCGACCGCGTCGCCGCCGACCTCAAGCGCGAGCTGCTGGAGGTCCCGGTCGGCTTCAAGTGGTTCGTCGACGGCCTGCTCGACGGCTCGATCGCCTTCGGCGGCGAGGAGTCGGCCGGCGCCTCCTTCCTGCGCCGCGACGGCGGGGTGTGGACCACCGACAAGGACGGCATCCTGCTCGCCCTGCTCGCCTCCGAGATCACCGCCGTCACCGGCCGCACCCCCAGCCAGTACTACCAGGACCTCACCGAGCGCTTCGGCACCCCCGCCTACGCCCGCGTCGACGCCCCCGCCGACCGCGAACAGAAGGCCCTGCTCGCCCGCCTGTCCCCGCAGCAGGTCCGCGCCGACGAACTCGCCGGCGAACCCGTCACCGCCGTCCTCACCGAGGCCCCCGGCAACGGCGCCGCGATCGGCGGCATCAAGGTCTGCACCGCCAACGCCTGGTTCGCCGCCCGCCCCTCCGGCACCGAGGACGTCTACAAGATCTACGCCGAGTCCTTCCACGGCCCCGACCACCTCGCCCGCGTCCAGGACGAGGCCCGCCAGCTGGTCGGCGAGGTCCTCACCGGCACCGCCTGACCACCCCCTCCCCCCGGCCGTCCCCGCCCCGCCCGGGGACGGCCCCCGGGGCGGGCCGTCTCAACCTGGGGCCGGCCCGCCGTCCCAAAGCGCAGGCCAGCGCCGTGGGACGGGCCGGCGCCGCAAGTTGACGGGGCGACCCGATTGCCTCCCGCGGTGCGCCGCGGTGATCCTGGGGTGCGCCCGCACCAAGATCATCAGCCTGGTGCGGGCCCGCCCGCTTCCGCGCACCGCACCCAGGCACCCCAGGGGGAACCCGTATGACCCGCCCGCGCACGACCCTCCCGCCGGACGCCGGCCCGGCCCCCGCCGCCCCCGCCCCCGCCGTACCCGCGCCGGACACCGCACCCGACGGCCTGGACTCCTGCTGGGACGTGCGGGGCGAAGGTTGCCTGACGCGGCACTAGGCCCCGCCCGGCAGGGGCTGCGGCCCGGCCGCGGCGGCGTCAGGCCGGGCGGATCAGGCGGCTCTCGTAGGCGAAGACCACGGCCTGTATCCGGTCGCGGAGTTCGAGCTTGTGCAGGATCCGCCCCAGATGGGACTTCACGGTCGCCTCCGCCAGGAACAGGGCGGCCGCGATCTCGGTGTTGGACAGGCCGCGGCCCACCTCGACGAGCACCTCGCGCTCACGGGCGCTGAGCCGGCCCAGCCGCTCGTCGCGCCCCGGACCGCCGCCGTCGGGACCGCCGCCGGGGATGTGCGGGCGCAGGCTCTCCAGCAGGAGCCGGGTGATCCGCGGGGAGACCACCGCGTCGCCCGCGGCGACCGCCCGGATCGCGGCGAGGAACTCCTCGGGCCTGGTGTTCTTCAGCAGGAAGCCCGAGGCCCCGGCGTTGAGTCCGGCGAAGGCGTACTCGTCCAGGTCGAAGGTGGTGAGGATCAGCACCCTGCTCTGCGGGCAGACCTCGACGACCTGCCGGGTCGCCTCGATGCCGTCCGTCCCGGGCATCCGGACGTCCATCAGGACGACATCGGGGCGCAGCTCCCGGGCGAGGCGCACGGCCTGGGCGCCGTCCGCCGCCTCGCCGACCGCCACCATGTCGGGCTGGGCCTCCAGGACCGTGCCGAAGGCCATCCGCAGCAGCGCCTCGTCGTCGGCGATCAGGACGCGGATCGTCATGCGGACACCGCCGCGCCGCTGTCGAGGAGGAGGCGGGTGCGCACCGCCCAGCCGCCGCCCGCGAGCGGTCCGGCCTGCAGCGTCCCCCCGTAGGCGGCCGAGCGCTCGCGCATGCCGGGGATGCCGTGGCCCGACGCCGCGGCGGGAGGCGGCGGGCAGGGGCCGCCGCTGTCGGTGACGTCCACGGTGACGGCCGCGGTGGAGCAGCGGATCAGGACGGTCGCGCGCGTGCCGGCGGGGGTGTGCTTGAGGGCGTTGGTCAAGGCTTCCTGTACCAGGCGGTAGACGGTGAGCTGGGCGGTGGCGGGGATGTGGGTGTGGCCGCCGCGGACCTCCAGGCGGGTCGGCAGCCCGGCGGCGCACATCTGCTCGGCGAGGGCCTCCAGTTGCGCGATGCCGGGCAGCGGGTGGCGCTGCGCGTCCGGTTCGTCGGTCCGCAGGACGCCCAACGACCTCCGCATGTCGGTCAGGGCCTGCCGGCCGGTCTCGGAGACCTGGAGCATCGCGGTGGTGGCCCTCTCGGGCGAGCGGTGCTGCGCGTACACGGCGGCGTCGGTGAGCGCGACCATGACGGACAGGTTGTGGGTGACGATGTCGTGCATCTCCCGGGTGATGCGGGCCCGCTCCTCGGCTGCGGCCAGGCGCGCCTGCTGCTCCTGTTCGCGCTCCAGGCGGGCGGCCCGCTCCTCCAGGGCCGCGAGGTAGGCGCGGGTGGTGCGCACGTTCACACCCAGCACGGCGGCGGCGACGGCCATCGCGGTGACCGCGACGAAGGGGGTCAGGAACGCGCCCTCGGGCGCCCAGCGCAGGCAGGCCAGCAGGACCCCGGCCTCCACGACGGCGCCGGCGACGAGCGTGCCGCGCCGGCCCGAGTGCGCGGCCGCCGTGTAGAGGGCCACCAGCAGGGCGACGTCCGCCGGGAGTTGGACGTCCGCCAGCCACTGGACGAGGGCCGCGGCGGCCACGGCGGCGAACACCGCGTGCGGGGCCCGGCGCCGCCACACCAGGGGCAGCGCGAGGGCGGCGGTGAGGGCCGCGGCCACCGCCAGCTCCTGCGGCGGGTGCGTGGTCACGACGTTGAGGATCAGGAGCGCCGGCAGCAGCGAGTCCCACACCGGGGGCGGCAGCCGGGAGGCCGTCGCCGCCCACCGCACCCGCACCCCGTCCCGCACCCGCACCCCGTCCAGCACCCGCACCCCGTCCCGCACGCGGTCCCCGTTCCCGTTCCCGTTCCCGTCCCGGCCCCGGTGGCCCACCCGGTGGGCACGGCCGGGCCAGCTCTGGAACGGTAGGCCGCGGACCGCGCGGAGCGCATCAGCCCACCGTCTGACCGCGCCGTGCCGGGATACGACCGCAGGAGGAGTCCCACCACCTCCCGTGGTCGCAAAGCGGGCGCCGCTGCAGGGTGCCGGACTGCTGCCCCGGTCGCACGGGGACCTGCCGCGCACTGCGACCCCGGTCGCCCCCGGGCCGCCCACGGGGGCGACCGGGGATCGATGCGGCAGCGCACACCCGGCGCCGACGATGGCCGGGTGACCGAGACCATCACGGGACTGCACATGTCCCTCCTGGAAATCCTCGCCCTGCTGGGCGCCGCCGCCCTGGTGGCGGCGCGCTGGCTACCCCCGGCCGCCCGCCCGCGCGCCACGATCGCGGCGGGGGCGGTCCTCGCGCTGTCCGCGATCGCGCTCGGGGCGACGGGCATCCGCTGGCAGATGCTGCCGGTACTGGCCGGCGCCGCCCTCGCGCTGCCGTTCGCCCTCTCCCCGCTGCTGCGAGCGCTGCCGCGCCGTACCGCCCGGCCGCCGTGGCGGGCCCGCTGGTGGCTGGCACTGCCGGGAACGGCGGCCTGCGCCGGCCTGATCGCCGCCGGCCCGGTGGCCGCCTGGGCCTTTCCCGTCCCCGTGTTCCCCGTGCCCTCGGGCGACTTCGCGGTCGGCACCCGCGTGCTGCAGTGGACCGACCCGCAGCGCCCCGAGACCTTCACCGCCGATCCGGACGACCGGCGCACGGTCGTGGTCCAGCTCTGGTACCCCGCGCAGGAGAGCCCCGCGGGCACGCAGCGGGCCCAGTACCTCGGACGCACGCAGGACGAGGCACGCACCGTCTCCGAGGCCCTCGCCCGCGCAGTGGGCCTGCCGGGCTTCCTGATCGACGGTGTTGCGCGCGCCCGTACCCGGTCGGTCTTCGACGCCCCGGTGGACAGCCGGGGAGGACGGTTCCCCGTCGTCCTGTTCTCTCCCGGCTCGGGCGGAGTGCGCACCCAGAACACCGCCTGGGCGGAGGAACTGGCCAGCCACGGCTACGTGGTCGCCGCCCTCGACCACCCGTACGACTCCGCCGCCGTCGTCCTCGCCGACGGCCGGACGCTCACCACCGAGACCGCCTCCAGCGGCGACCCCGAGGAGGACGAGAAGCTGGCGGCCGACTGGACGGCGGTACGCGCCGCCGACCTCGGCTTCGTCCTCACCCAGCTGGAAGCGCTGGACCGCGGTGCGATCGCCGACCCGCTGGGCGGACGCCTGGACACCGGCCGGGCCGCGGTGGGCGGCCACTCCATGGGGGGCGCCGCCGCCCTCCAAGCAGCACGGCAGGACCGCCGGTTCGACGCCGTCATCGACCTGGACGGCTTCCCCCACGGACCCGCCTCGCCCGCCCTCGCCCAGCCGGCCCTCGCCCTCACCCAGGCCCCCACCGCGGCAACCGACCCGCGCTACCTGCCCCGCCTCACCGAGGCCCTCCAGGCCGCCACCGCGACGAGCTACCGGCTCACCATCCCCGGCGCCGCCCACCTCACCTTCATGGACGGCCCCCTGTACCTGCCGCCCGTGCCCTCCATCGTCGGCACCCTGGGCCGCACCGAGAGCCCGCGCACCGTCGCCGCGGCCACCCTCGCCTTCCTGGACGCCGTCCTGCGGGACAAGCCCGGCGACCCCTCCGGCGCCCTGCGGGCCTACGGCAGCCTCAGCGTCCAACACCCGGACACCAGCCGCTGACCGGCCGCTGACCGGCCCTCCCCGGGGCGTCCGGGCAGGGGCTGCACCGAGCCCGCCGGCTGCAGCCCCTGCCCGCCCGGTGACCGGCCTGATCCCGGATCACCCCGAGCTCCCGGGCCCGGCCGCCGGCCTGTGTGCCTGCGTCACGGTGCTTGTCCGTGACCTGGCGGCGAGGCGCCCGAAAACCGGTGGACCGGCGCCGCCGTACGCCATTACCGTGCTGGCGACCCACGTCGTCCAGGCAAGGACATCCCGTTGTACACCCTGTGAGACCCCCCGATTGCTGATCTGTCGCGCGTCGCGCCTGTGCGCCGCGCTGCTTTTTGCTGCGGACTTCTCACTGAAACCGGTGTACTTCTGTGCTCAATGACTGGGTGGTCATGCCCACCTGTCTACCGACCGTTCTCCGCCGTTGCCCCGCTTGCGCGTCCGACCGCTTCCGGGCGAACGGCAAGTTCCGCGTCAACGCGAACCACAAGCTCCTCGACGCCTGGCTCCTCGTCCTGTGCACCGCTTGCGGGGACACGGCGAAGCTCACGGTCCTGGAGCGGGTGAACGTGCGCTCCGTACGGCCCGACCTGCTGGACCGGATGCACGACAACGACCCCGGCCTGGCGGCTGAGCTGCTCCAGGACCCGGTCCTGCGGCGCCGCAACCGCATCGCCCTCGACTGGGACGACGCCTGGCGGCTCGACACCGGCGGATCGGACCACCTGGACCGCGAGGTGATCGACATCTCGGTCCGCTTCGCGGCGCGGATCCCCGTCCGGCCGGTGCGGCTGATCGCCGAAGGGTGCGGCCTTTCGCGGGCCGAGGTCGAGAGACTGCTCGCGGAGGGCAGGCTCGTCTCGGCAGTCCGGCTGAGCGGCAGGCTCTCCGGCGACTTCACCTTCACGCTCAAGCGCTGAGCCCACTCGGGGATCAGGGGCCTGTCCGGCAGGATCCGCCGGACAGGCCCGACCCCGCGGCACGGCCTCACCAGGGAATCGGCCCGTCCTCGGCGAAGAAGGCGCCCGTCGGGCCGTCCGCGCCCGCCGTCGCCAGGTCGACCGCCACGGCCGCGCCCTCCTCGGCCGTGCGTATCCCGGTGTGGCGGTTGAGGTCGGTCGCGCAGTAGCCGGGACTCACCGCGTTGACCAGGATCCCTTCGGCGCGCAGCTCGTTGGCGTAGAGCACGGTGATCGCGTTCAGCGCGCTCTTGGAGGTGCAGTAGGGGAGGAGGATCGAGTAGTAGGCGGACCACGGGCTGCCCGGGTCTGCCTGGTGGGCGAGGGAGCCGAGCTCGCTGGACATGTTGACGATGCGTGCGGCGCCGGAGCGGCGGAGCAGGGGGAGCATGGCGTGGGTCACCGCGATGACGCCGAACACGTTGGTCTCGTAGACCTGTCGGACGGTGGCGGCCTGGGTCTCGCTCGGCTTCTGCGGTGCGGCGGCGATCCCGGCGTTGTTGACGAGGATGTCGAGGCGGCCGAACGTGGCGTCGATGTGCTGGGCGGCGGCCCGCACCGACGCCTCGTCGGTCACGTCCAGCGGAACGAACCGTACGTCGGCGCCGCCCGCCCGGAGCTCCTCGGCCGCCGCCTCGCCGCGCTCGGCGTTGCGGGCGCCGATCAGCACGGTGATGCCGAGGGCCGCCAGCCTGCGCGCCGTTTCCTTGCCGATGCCCTTGTTCGCGCCGGTGATCAGAGCAGTCTTCTGCGAAGTCGTCATGGCACCCAGCCTCCCCTCACCCACGGGCGGCAGGGAAAGACCAGAAGACTCTGGATCTATAGTCCACGGATATGAGTGAGCTAGAGGTACGGGAGCTGAGGTACTTCATCGCGGTCGCCGAGGAACTGAACTTCAGCCGGGCCGCGCAACGCCTGGGGATGGCGCAGCCCCCGCTGTCGAAGGCGATCGCCCAGACGGAGTCCCGGCTGGGGGTGCGCCTGCTGGAACGCACCACCCGGCAGGTGAAGCTGACCGACGCCGGCCTGGTCCTGCTCGACCAGGCCCGGATCGCGGTCGACGCGGTGCACGCGGCGGCCCGGCGGGCACGCCGGGCCGGCCAGCCGACACCCCAGCTCGTCGTCGCGGTCAAACCGGGAGGCGACGCCGGGCTGCTGCGGGAGATCCTCGCCGCCTACCGGGAAACGGGTGCGCATCTGCCGCCGCCCGAAGTCGTCGTCGGCGGCAGCGGAGAGCCGATCGCCATGCTGCGCGACGGCCGTGCCGACGTAGCGCTGCTGCGCAGCCCGTTCGACGCCCAAGGGCTGGATTCCCAGACCCTCGTGGTCGAGCCGCGCCTGGCCGTCCTGCCCGCCGGGCACCGCCTGGCCGGACGCCGGCGACTGCGGCCGGCCGACCTCGAGGGCGAGCCGGTCCCGCGCTGGAAGGGGGCCGACCCCTCCGCCACCGCCTACTACACCGGATGTGACGGCGCGCAAGCAGACGGCGGCCACACCGGCCCGGCGCCGGCCGACACTCCCGAGGGGCCGCTCGTGGCCAGCGTCGAGCAACTCCTGGAGGTCGTCGCGCTGGGCCAGGCGGTGGGGTTCCTGGCACGCTCCACCACCGAGCGGCACCAGCGCCCGGACATCGCCTACCGGCCGGTCACCGGCCTCAGCCCCAGCGCGGTCATGGTCGCCTGGCCGGAGACCTCGCGATCCGCAGCCGTCGCCGCCTTCGTCCAGGCCGCCCACGACGTCGCCGCCCTCCACCCCGACCACCTCACCGCACTGGCCTGACCGCACCGGGCTGACCGGCGTGCTGCCCCGACGCCCGTCCCGGCGTAGCGTTCACCCTCAATCCGGTGCAACGAGCGGGCCCCTGTTGTTGCGTTAGATTCAAGGCCGTTGCAACGATTATCCGGCTCTCACCTGCAATGATGCTGATTCTTCGCAACGAACGTATTGAAGAATCCTTGAACGCAACGTAGCTTTTCCATCGTCAGAAACGAAGCGCAGACAGCCGAGCACACCGGAGACCACGATGCAGAAGTTCGCCACCCCCGCCCCGATCGCCGCCGTCCTCGACATCCCCGCGGGCCGCATCCGGCTCATCGCCGCCGACCGCGCCGACACCGCGGTCGAGGTCCGGCCCGCGGACGCCGCCAAGGGCCGCGACGTGAAGGCGGCCGAGCTGACCACGGTCGAGTACCGCGACGGCGTCCTGCGGATCGAGGCCTCGCCGGCGAAGAACCAGTACCTGGGCGCCTCCGGTTCCGTCGAGGTGACGGTCCAGCTGCCGGCCGGCTCCCGGATCGAGGCGAAGGCGGCCAGCGCCGACCTCCGCAGCGAAGGGCGGCTCGGTGACGTCGCCTTCGAGGCCGCGCAGAGCTCGGTCGAGCTCGACGAGGCCGCGACCGCCCGCCTCACCCTCCTCTCCGGCGACGTCTCGGTCGGCCGCCTGGGCGGCCCCGCCGACATCAGCACCCAGAAGGGCGACATCCGGATCACCGAGGCCGTCAGCGGCACGGTCGAACTGCGCACCGAGTACGGCGAGATCGCCGTCGGCGCCGCCCGCGAGGCCTCCGCCTCCCTGGACGCCGGCACCTCCTACGGCCGGATCCACAACACGCTCCGCAACACCGACGGCACCCCCGGCCTGACCATCCACGCGACCACCTCCTACGGCGACATCGCCGCCCGCAGCCTCTGAACCGGCCGCCGAGGGCGCCGGTCAGGGCCGGCGCCAGGCCAAGGGCGGCGCCGGGTCAGGGGCGTCGCCGGGCCAGGGCCGGGTCAGAGGCTGGTGGCCTCCCGGACCTGGTGCAGGTGGACGAGGACGTCGTAGGCCCGGTTGACGGCCAGCGTCGGGAGCGGGTCGCTCCGGAAGCTGGAGCCGGCCTCGTAGACGGGTCGCGCGGTGTCGAGCCAACTGCGGCCCGCCGCCGCCAGGGTGCGCAGGTCGAGGTAGAAGTCGCGGTGGCGGACCCGGTCGAGGGTGTACTCCTGCATGCCGGGCGCGGCCGCGGGGACGGTGACCTTGTTCCAGGCCCCGCCGAGGCTGGTCGCGGTGAGGAAGGACCCCTGGTTGAAGGTGAAGCCGACGGCGGTGTAGCCCCGGCCGAGGGCGTTGCGCAGGTAGACGCCCTGCGTGGTCGGGTACATCACGGGGTCGCTGGACAGGTAGCCCACATGGCCGTTGTGCGCGGACAGCAGCATCCGGTCGCCGGTGCGCCGCTGCCACCAGAGGGTGTTCGCGGCCATGGCCTGGTCGCGCAGGTGCTCCGCGGCGGAGACCGACCCGGGGTCGGAGAGGTCGAGGGAGGCGAAGGCGAAGGTCTGGGCGATGCTGCGGGCGTGCTGCTCGGCCCACTCGTAGGCCTCGCCGCCGGCGCCCTTGCCCGCGGCGACCAGGTCGAGCGCCTGCTGGGCGAGGACGGCGTTGCGGCTGCGCTCGGCCGGCGGCCTGCCCAGGTAGGCGAAGACGTCGTCGAGCGGGCGCAGGCCCGCGTACAGCTCCTCCAGGCGCGCGAGGTCCTGGGGGCGGGTCGTACGGACGTGGGAGACGACCTTGTCGAACACGGCGTCGCCGAGCCGGGGCGCCCCGATGTCGTTGCCCATGAAGTGCACGCTCCGCCCGGGGTGGCGGTCGTTGTACTGCCGCATCCAGGTGATGAGACTGACGAACTCCTCACGCTCCCAAGGGGATCCGGCGAGCGTCTCCTCGGCCACCCGACGGGCGTCGCCGGGGCCGCCCTGGACGTACTCGTCGATCCGCAGGCCGGCCGTCCAGCTCATCTCCAGGGCGAAGGTGGTGAAGCCCTTCTCCTCGACGAGGTAGCGGAAGACGCGCTCCTTCATGGCGAAGAACTCGTGCGAGCCGTGGGTGGCCTCGCCGAGGCCGACCACCCGGGCGTCGGCGACCATCGCGCCCAGCGGCCGCAGGTCGCTGCTGCGGCCGCCGGGCTCCGTCGACCGCAGGGGGTGGGCGGCGCGCTCCAGCGCGCGTATCGCGGCGGCCTGCCGGTCGTCGACCGCCGTGGCACCGGGGGCCGTTGCCGCGCCGGGGGCCGCAGCCCCGGAGCCGGGCCCGGCGGCGGGTGCGGCGGCGGCCGCCGGGGCCACCAGGGCGGTGGCGGCGAGTGCCGTCGCGGCGGCGAGCAGCCCCCGCCGGCCGATCGGCTTCCTGTGGGTGGTCATGCTGGTCACTCCTCGGTCCGGTGTTCCGCGGGCAGTGGAATGATCATGACCCGGATGGCGCCGGGTGGCCCTGGGGCCCGCCTCCGACCCGACCCGGGGGAAAGCCCCCGGCCCGCCTGAGCCCCCGGACCCCGGGCTACCATCCCCCACAGGCCGCCGCCACCGCGCGCCACCGCCACCAGGCCACCACCGCCACCGGGCCACCGCCAGGGCTCGCCGAGGGGAGCGCCCGTGACACCCGATCACCCCGCCGCGCACACGCCCGCACCCGCCCTCACCGGCGTCCGCAACTTCCGCGACGTCGGCGGCCTGCCCGCCGCCGACGGCCGCACCGTACGCCGCGCCACCCTGTTCCGCAGCGGCCACCTCGCCCGCGCCACCCCCGGCGACGTCACCGTCCTCACCACCCTCGGCCTGCGCCTGATCATCGACCTGCGCGGCACCGCCGACCTCACCACCGACCGCGCCGACGTCCCCGTCCCCGGCACCGACCGCCTCCAACTCGCCCTCACCGACCCCGCCCAGGGCGCCCGCTCCTACCACCTCCTGCGCCGCGGCGACCTCCCCGCCCTGCGCACCGAACTCGGCGACGGCCGCGCCGAGGCCCGCATGACCGCCGCCTACCGCCACCGCGTCCTGGACCGCACCGAGGAACACGCCCGCATCCTGCGCACCCTCGCCACCCCCGCCGCCCTGCCCGCCCTCGTCCACTGCTCCGCCGGCAAGGACCGCGCCGGCTGGGCGGTGGCCCTGGTCCTGCTCGCCCTCGACGTCCCCGAGGACGCCGTCATGACCGACTACCTGCGCAGCAACGACCCCGCCCAGCTCCACCGCTTCACCCGCGCCGACGGCACCGTCCCCGAACCCGGCAGCGAACTCTGGACCCTGCTGCGCCCGGTCTTCGAGGCCCGCCCCCAGTACCTGGCCGCCGCCCTGGACGCCGTCCGCACCCACTGGTCGACCCCGCACCGCTACCTGCGCGAGGCCCTCGGCCTGACGGACCGTCACATCGCCTCCCTGCGCGCCCTCCTGCTCACCGACTCCTGATTCCCCTGCGGCACTAGGCTCGCGGTATGCGCGTGCGGTCCGTGGTGTTCGACATCGGAGAGACCCTGGTCGGAGAAACCCGTTACTGGGCCGACTGGGCACGGTGGTTGGGCGTGCCGCCGCACACCATGTCGGCGCTGGTCGGCGCCGTGCTGGCCGAGGGCGGGGACAGCGCGGACGCGATCCGGATCGTGCGGCCGGGGGTCGACGTGGGCGCCGAGTGGCGGGCCCGCCGGGCCGCCGGCCGGGGCGACCACCTGGAGGAGGGCGACCTGTACCCGGACGTCCGCCCGGCGCTGCGCAGGCTGCGGGACGCCGGTCTGTGGGTGGGCGTCGCCGGCAACCAGAACGCCGTCGTCGCCGACCTGTTGAAGGGCCTGGCGCTGCCGGCCGACGCCATCGCCACCTCGGGGGAGTGGGGCGTGGCCAAGCCCTCGCCCGCGTTCTTCGAGCAGGTGGCCCGGTGGGCGCCGGGCGAGCCCGGCGAGATCCTCTACGTCGGCGACCACCCGGCGAACGACATCGCCCCCGCCCGGGCCTGCGGCCTGCGGACCGCCCACCTGCGCCGCGGACCGATCGGCCTGACCACCACGGCACCGGAGGCCGACCGGACGGTCGACTCGCTGACCGAGCTGGCCGCCCTGCTGACACCCCGGTAGCCGGGGCGGCCCCAAGGAGCCGGCCCGCTCCACGTCGGACTGATGGTCCTCGATCAGGGCGATGCCGCCCGGCTGCGTCGGACCGCCCGTGGCAGAGTGGGCAGATGACCACGGACCGCGAGCACCCGGCCGATCTCCGCCCGGAACCCTGGCTGGGCACCGCCCCGGTCCACGAAGACCTCATCGCGGCGAAGGCGCTCGTCTACGACCGCTGCGGATTCGCCTGCTCGCAGCCGGTTCCCGAAGCCGAGAGCGCCGAGTACGCCGCCTACGAGTTCACCCTCGACGGCCTCGCCGTTCGGTTTCGCGCCGCCAGGACGACCCCCACCAAGGCCGGCCAGTTCGTCACCGTCTGGAAGAGGTCCCCGGCCGGGCCCATCCAGCCCTTCGACGCCACGGACCCCGTCGACCTCTTTGTCATCAGCACCCGCGACGATCACCACTTCGGCCAGTTCGTCTTTCCCATGGACGCGCTCCGCCGACACGGCCTCGTATCAGCGAACGGTTCGGGCGGGAAACGAGCCTTTCGCATCTACCCGCCCTGGGTGACCCCTGCCAACCGCCAGGCCGGCAGTACGCAAGCGTGGCAGCTGGGCTTCTTCCTGCACCTGCACCAGGACGGGCCCATCGACCTGGCCCGCGCCCAGGAGCTCTACCACCCGCAGGACAGTGCCGCCATCGGCCAGCCGCCACACCACCACTGAGCGCCTACGGCTACTGGTCATTCGGGAGTGACTCGTTCAGTGGGGGCGGCGGAGCAGGCGCTGCTGTTCTCGACCGGATCCAGGACATGATCGACCGTCGGGAGATCGTCGCCGGCGTCGCGGTGACCGGACTGCTGCAACTCCTCGCCCGCCGGCCGGGGGCCTGTTCGGGGGCGGATCCTTCCGGCTGACTGCAGGTCAGGGGTGAGCGTCCGAGGATAGAGTCATCGGATGGTGACTGTGCTGGTCAACGGGCTTCCCGGAGCGGGGAAGACAACGCTCGCGCGGGCCCTGGCGGCCGAGATGGGTCTTCCGCTCCTCAGCAGGGACGCGGTCAAGGAGACCTTGGCGGACGCCCTGGCGGGCCTTCGGGCGCCGGAGTGCCCGGACCGCGAGTGGAGTCGCATTCTGGGGGCCGCGGCCGGCGAGACCCTGTGGACGCTGCTGGGGGACGCGCGGGGCGGGGCCGTACTGGAGAGCCCCTGGTTGGCCGGGATGCGGCCGGTCGTGAAGGCCGGTCTTCACCGCGCGGGCGTGGCGGAGGTGTGTGAGGTCTGGTGCGAGGTGCCGCTGGACGTGGCCCGCCGCCGGTTCGCCGCGCGGCTGGCCGAACGGCACCCGGTGCACCCTGAGCGCCCCGGCGGTCCCGGCGGGGACTGGGAGTCGTGGGGGCGCGGTGCCGAGCCGCTCGGCTTGGGGAGCGTCCACCGCGTGGACACCACCGTCCCGGTCGACGTCCCGGCCCTGGCCGCCGCCCTCCGAGCCACCCGCTGACCACCGCGAGGCACACCCCCGCCCCGCAGCGGGCGGCGAGCCGTCGACCCTGCGGCCACCGGTAGCCGGCCACCGGGAGGCCACCCGGATCGAGTGGGTGTCCGAGGCCGGGGTCGTGGAGCTCCTCGCGGCCGGGCCGTTGCTCACCGCACTGTCCTACTACCTGGGCCCGCACCGGATGGCCGCAGGCCGGCGGTAGCGGGGAGAGCCCACTGGCCTCGCCGTGCTCGGCGACGCTCAGCTCGCTGCGGCGTTGGCCTCCGCGATGAGGTGGGGCAGTTCGGCCAGCGAGTCGATGCGGAAGGTGGCCCGGGCGGCGTCCGGGTCGTGCTGGTGGATCCAGCCCCACGGCCCGCGCCGGATCAGTGCCGTGCGCATCCCCGCCTTCGCGGCGGGCAGCACGTCGTTGTCGAGCCGGTCGCCGACGTAGAGGATCTCGCCGGGCTCGGCCGGGGTGCTCTCGGCGACCCGCTCGAAGAACAGCGGGTCCGGCTTGCCGGCGCCCCAGTCGTCGGAGGTGCCGATCAGGTCCACGTCGGCGGTGAACAGTTCGCGCAGGATGCGGCCGGCCCGCACGGTCTGGTTGCCGGCGATCGCCAGCCACAGGCCGTCGGCGCGCAGCCGGGCGAGGGCCGGGCGGACGTCCTGGTAGAGGTCGTCCTCGCCGAACCACTCGGGCCTGCCCGCCGCTGCGCGGCGCTCGCGCTCCTCGTACAGGTCGAAGCCCGGCCTGAAGACCTGGAACGTCTCGCGGTAGTCGCGGCCCTGGGCGATCACCGCGCCGAGCTGGGCGACGAACGTGTGGCGGGGGACGTCCAGCCAGTCGGCCCAGGTGCCGTACTCCCGGGTCTCGTCCACCAGGCACTCGCCGACGTCGAACACGACAGCCTTGATCGTCATGCCCGGCAGCCTAGTGGGGTGGGACGGCGGAGCAGGCGCCGCTGCCCTCGACCGGCGCCTCCGGGGCGGGCCGTGGGCAGCCCGCCATCGTGCCGGGGTGCTCTGACAGGATGGCGCGGACCAGGCCCATCCAGATCGCGAGGTACCCGTGAGCGAGTGGACGATCCACGGCAGCCGCCCCGTCTACACCAGCCCGTGGGTGGCTCTGGACCTGGTGGACGTCGAGCCGCCCGGTCACCCCCGCTACGAGCACCACCTGGTGAGGTTCGCCCCGGTCGCCGCCACGGTGGTCCTCAACGGGGACGGCGAGGTGCTGATGATGTGGCGGCACCGGTTCGCCACGGACACCTGGAACTGGGAGATCCCCAGCGGCATCGTCGAGGTGGGCGAGGAGTTGGCGGCGGCCGCCGTCCGCGAGGTCGAGGAGGAGACCGGCTGGCGCGTGGCGTGCGTCGAGCCGCTCGCCTACAACCAGCCCATCGGCGGCATGTCGAACGCCGAGCACCACGTGTTCCTCGGCCGCGGCGCCCGGTTCGTCGGGCCGCCGTCGGACACCCACGAGGCGGACCGCATCGAATGGATCCCCCTCGACCGGATCCAGGACATGATCGACCGTCGGGAGATCGTCGCCGGCGTCGCGGTGACCGGACTGCTGCAACTCCTCGCCCGCCGCTCCTAGGCGGGGAGCGCGGGCGTGGGGGTCATGACGGCTTCGCGCAGGTCCCGGACCCACGGCAGTCGGGCGGCGGCGGCCGGTACGCCCGCTGCGACCTCCCGGGCCCGGGACAGCAGGATGCCGGTGCGGTGCTCGTCCGGCAGTTCGGTGAGGGCCTGCACGCCGACCTGCGCGGCGGCCGACACCTCGCCGACGTGGAGCAGGCCGGTCGCCTGGTCGAGGGCGATGAGTGCCCGGTCGAGGTACTCGACCGGGGCGTACATGGTGAGGGCCTCGTCAAGGGCTGCCCGCGCACGACGGGTGTCGCCGAGGACGGTGTGCATACTGCCGGTGTGCCAGCGCAGTTGGCGGGCGGTGTAGCCGTATGCCGTATCGCCGGTCTGGTCGGTTCCGAGTCGGGCGAAGACGGTCTCGGCGATGCGCATGGCTTTCCGGGCGTCGTCGGCCCGGCCGAGCCGGGCGAGGGAGCGGGCCTCCAGCGCGGGGGCCCACGCAGCGGTCGCGCAGAGGGTGTTCCCGGCGACGAGGCGGGCGCGCTCGGCAAGGTCGGCGGCGGCCTGCGGGCTGCCGAAGTAGAAGGGGATGACGGCCTCGCGGGTCAGCAGCCAGGCGCGAAGAGCCCGGTCGCCGGTTTCCTCGGCGGCGAGCTGGGCGCATCGGAACCAGCCGCGTGCTTCACGGTGTTCGCCGAGTGCGACCAGTGCAATGCCTGCAGTGCCGGCGAGTTGGGCCGCCACGTGGCACAGGCGCAGCCGGTAGTCGGAGGGCTGGCGGCGGGCGAGGTGGAGCTGCACCTCCACGAAGTCGAGCACGCTCTCTGCCAGCAACTGGTTGGGCGGGCTCATCTGGTAGGCGTGGCCGTACTCGGCGGCGGAGCGCTCCCAGTGCTCCATCGTCGTCTCGCTGAGGGTGTCGCCGAGGGTGTCGGTCATGCTGCGGCGTACGTCGCCGAGGGCGTCCAGGACGGGCGCGGACAGGCCGACGCCGACGCCGGAGAGGAGCGCCCGGAGTACGGCCCGCTGCCCGGCCAGGTCCGGCGCCGGCTCGGCTGGCGGCTCCACAGGGGAGCGGGCCGAAGTGGGCAGCACGACCGCTGCGTCGGGCCCCTTCGTGTAGTCCCGGCCGAAGCCGAGCCGGTCGGGCCTGGTCGTGTAGAGGCGGCACAGGCCGTCGAGGTTGACCTCCCCGGGGCGGGCGGTGCCGCGTTCCCACGAGGACAGCTGCTGCAGGGTCGCGCGGTGGCCGACCCCGGAGAAGGCTGCGACAGCGATCTCCAGGGTCCACCCGCGGGCGAGACGGTTGGCCTGCAGCAGGGAGACGGAACAGGTCGTCGCGATGGCCTGGGCGAGCTGCCAGGGGGTCCACCGCTCGGCGGTGGCCTGTGCGCGTAGGCGCTCGGCGACCGGCCGATGGTTGGCACGGGGCATCAACGGCTCCATGTACTGATGGGAGTGACACCACGTTAGCCCGCCGGGGCGGGGGCCAATGGTCGCTTTCACAGCGCGGCTGGGAAGACGGCCGAGGTTGTCGTTCCAGCGGTAGGAGAACCCCGACCGTTCATACGGGGTCCGCCATTGCCGGGCCCTGCCATCGGGGCCGACGATCTGGCCATGGCCCTCGAAGCACCCCAAGGAGCCCCAGTGAGCAGGCACGAGAGCGGCGGCTACTACCTCGACACCGACAGCCCCGCGTGGCGTGAGGCCGTCGCGGGTGTGGCGGAGCTGTACGCGCGGCTCGGAAAGCAGGATCCGCCCGCTGCCACATGCTCCGACACCGTTCCCCCGGAAACCGCCGAGGACGGTGGCGGGTGAGCGTCGGTGTCCTGCCCGAGCCGTCTCTCGGCTGCCAGACGTGCAGGGACCTGGTGGATCGGCACGCAGTCGCAGAGGCCCGCTACGACCGATCCGCTGCTGTGGACGTCCGCGTGCGGATGCGCAGGCATCAGCTCGCCGCTCACCGCCGGTGACCGACGACCGGGACGAGCAGCGCGAGGCCGCCGAACGGAACCGCCTGACGGCCGCCTGTGCCGTCTCCCTGGCCGGCCTGGTGGTGTCGGCAGCACTGCTCCTTGCCATCTGGCGCCGACCGGAGCGGACAGGTCCCCCCGTGAGCCCGTGAGCAGTGGCGGGACCTGCCTGCCCGGGGGTGGCGCGTGCTACCCCAGGGCGGGTAGCTCCTTGGCCAGGCGGGCGGTCAGGGAGTCGAGCCAGCCCCGGACGGTGGGTTCGTCGAAGAGGTCGGTGTCGTATTCGGCGAGGCCCGCGAGGGCGCCCTCGTGGGGGGTGAGCATCAGCATCAGGTCGGCGCGGGCGCCGTTGCCCTCGATGTCCTCGATCCTTACGTCCAGGCCGGGCAGGTCCAGGGTGGTGGCGGGGGTGCTCTGCACGACGAGCATCAGCTGGGGGAAGGACGGGGGCAGGGCCAGGCCCAGCTCCCGCAGGTCCTCGGTGACCAGGCCGAAGGGGACGTCGGCCTGGTCGAGGGTGGTGGCCAGGGCCCGGGCGGCGCGGTCGACGAGGGCGGGGAAGCCGCCGGGGTCGCGGTTGGCCAGGCGCACGGGGAGGTTGGTGGAGAGCAGGCCGACCACCCGCTCGTGCTCGCGCCGGCGGCGGTTGGTGGTGGAGAGCATCACCAGGCTCTCCTCGGCGCCGGTGAGGTCGTTCAGCAGGTCGCCCAGGGCGGCCAGCAGCACGGCGGCGGGGGTGGTGGAGCGGCGGGCCGCGCAGCGGTGGAGGGCGGCGGTGAGGTCGGGCGGCAGGGTGAAGTGCGCGATGGCGCCGCGCCCGGAGCGCTGCGCGGGGCGGGGGCGGTCGGTGGGCAGGTGCACGGTGAGGGGCAGCCCGGCCAGGCGCTCGGCGTAGCGGGCGGTGGCCTCGCGCACGGCCTGCCTGGTCACTACCGTCCGTTCCCAGCAGGCGTGTTCGGTCATCGAGCCGGGATCGGGCAGCGGGGCGTGCCGGTCCCGGTAGAGGGCGCCGAGGTCGTCCAGCAGGGTGGCCAGCGACCAGCCGTCCAGGGCGATGTGATGGATCGTTAGGAGCAGGGTGTGGTGCTCGGGGCCCTGGCGCAGCAGGCGGGCGCGCAGCAGCGGGGGAGTGGCGAGGTCGAACGGAGTGGCGGCCTCCTCGCGGGTGGCGGCCTCGACGGCGTGCGGGTCGCCGGACGTCTCGGTGACGGGCAGCGCCAGCGCGCCGGGGGCGGGCAGGACCTGCTGGAGCAGGCCGAGTCCGGTGGCGGTGAAGCGGGTGCGCAGGCTGGTGTGCCGGGCGGTGAGGGCGGTGAGGGCCTGCTGGAGGCGCCCGGTGTCCAGGGGGCCGCGCAGGGTGAGGCGCTGGGTGATGTTCCACAGGCTCGGGTCGGCGGCGCGCCCGTGCCCGCGGTGCATCCGGGCCTGGGCGATGCCGGCCGGCGCGGACGCCTCGGCGGCCCCCGAGCCGGTGAGGTCGGCGAGCAGCCGCTCCCGCGACCCCTTGACCAGGGCGAGGAGTTCGGCGTCCATCGCCCCGGGCGGGGCGAGGTACTCCAGGCGCTCGCCGCGGGTGGACAGCACGACCTCCCGCTCGTCGAGCAGCCGCAGCAGCCGCTCCCAGTCCTCGTCCTCCTGCGGCGCGCTCACAGCTCGCCCCGCTCGTAGGCCTGGGCCCGGGCGGGGGCGGCCGCGCCGGCGCGTTCGGCCATGCCGCGGATGGTGGGGCGGCGGAAGAAGTCGAGGACGCCGATCTCCAGCCCGGCCTCCTCGCGGACCCGGTTGAGCAGGCGGGTGGCGGCCAGCGAGTGCCCGCCCAGGTCGAAGAAGGAACTCTCCACCCCCGGTGCGGCCACGGCCAGTTCCTGCGCCCACAGCCGCTGCAGCAGGTGCTCCAGCTCGGTGGCGGGCGCGGTGTCGCAGCCGGCGCCGAGCGATGCGGCGGGCGGCAGCGCGCCGCGGTCCAGCTTGCCGTTGCGGGTCAGTGGCACGTGCTCCACGCGCGCCCACAGCCGGGGCACCATGTGCTCGGGCAGCCGGTCGGCGAGCTCGTCGCGCACCTGCGCCAGCCCGGTGCCCTCGGCCAGGACGGCGTAGGCGGCGAGCGCGGTGCCCTGCGGCCCGCTCTGCGCGGCCACCGCCGCGCCCCGCACGCCGGGGACGGTGCGCAGCACGCTCTCCACCTCGCCGGGTTCGATCCGGTAGCCGCGGATCTTCACCTGCTCGTCGATGCGCCCGAGGTAGTCCAGGGTGCCGTCGGGCCGCAGCCGGCCGAGGTCGCCGGTGCGGTAGCGCAGGCCGTGGGGGGTGGGGGCGAACACGGCGGCGCTCTCCTCGGGGCGGCCGAGGTAGCCGAGGGCGACCTGTGCGCCGAGGATGTGGATCTCGCCCGCCGCGCCGTCCGGGACGGGCCGGCCGGCGCCGTCGAGCAGCTGGATGCGGCTGCCGGGCACCGGGCGCCCGATCGGGGCGTGGTCGGGGCCGTCGGCGGACAGCTCGACGGCGGTCACCGCGTGGGTCTCGGTGGGCCCGTAGTGGTTGAACAGCCGGCACTGCGGGTGGCGGCGCAGGAAGTCGCGCAGGGCGGGGGTGAGGAGCAGCTGCTCGCCGCCGGAGACGATCTCGCGCAGGTCGGGCACCGGGGCCTGGGCGAGGGCGTCGAGCAGGCCGGTCAGGGTGGTGTGGGGCAGGTGCAGGCGCTCGGTGCGGGTGCGCCGGATGTGCTCGGCCAGCGCCCGGGCGTCGTAGCGGGTCTCCTCGTCGACCAGGACGAGGGTGCCGCCCCCGGCGAGGGTGGTCAGGACCTCCTGGACGCTGACGTCGAAGCCGCAGGAGGCGTACTGCAGGGTGCGCGCCGGCGGGTGCTGGTCGGTGTTCCAGTCGACCAGCGCGTGCAGGCCGCGGTAGGGCATCAGGACGCCCTTGGGCCGGCCGGTGGTGCCGGAGGTGTAGAGGCAGTAGGCGGGTGTCTCGGGGTCGGGGTCGACGGCGGGCGGCACGGGCGTGGGCCCGTCGGTGTCGCCGGTGTCGCCGCTGCCGCCGGTGTCGTCGGTCAGGACGGCGGGCAGCGTGATGCCCAGGCGGTCGGTGGCGGCGCTGGTGAGCAGGACGGGCGCGCCGCTGTCCGCGGCGATCAGCCGGCAGCGCTCCGCGCCGTGCACCGGGTCGACGGGCACGTGGACCGCGCCCAGGTGCAGGACGGCGAGCAGCGCGGCGACCTGGTCGGCGCCGCGCGGCAGCAGGGTGGCGACGGGGGTGGCGGCGCGGACCCCGGCCGCGGCCAGCCGGGCGGCCAACTGTCCGGCCCGCTCGGCCAGTTCGCGGTAGGTGACGGGGGTCCCGTCGGGGGCAAGGACGGCGGTGCGCTCGGGGTGGTCGGCCGCGGTGCGCGCCAGGCGCTCGCGCGGCGTGGGCGTGGCGGCGGCCGCCGGGGTGGCGATCTCGCCGGCGCCGGGCAGCAGTTCGGCCATCGGGCGGGCCGGGTCGGCGACCGCGGCGGCCAGCAGCCGCTCGAACGCGGCCAGCAGCCGCTCCACGCTCTCCCGGTCGAACAGGGCGGTGGCGTACTCGACGTGGCAGCGGATGCCCTCGGGCAGGTTGGTGAGGAACAGCGTGAGGTCGAAGCCGGCCTTGTCGACGACGTCGTCCAGCGGACGGGCCTGCACACCGGGCAGGTCGAGCTCGAACAGCGCGTGGTTCTCGAACTCCACCAGCACCTGGAACAGCGGGTTGCGGCTGGTGTCGCGCTGCGGGTTCAACTCCTGCACCAGCACCTCGAAGGGCAGCCGCTGGTGCTCGAAGGCGTCCAGGGCGGTGGCCCGCACCCGGGCCAGCAGCCGCTCGAAGTCCGGCTCCCCGGACAGGTCCAGGCGCAGGGCGAGCGTGTTGACGAAGAACCCGACCAGGTCCTCGCAGCCCTCGTCGCGGTTGGCGACCGGCGTGCCCAGCACGATCTCGTCCTGGCCGCTGAAGCGGTGCAGCACCCCGGCGAACGCGGTGAGCAGCACCATGAACAGGGTCGAGCGCCGGGAGCGGGCCAGCTCGCGCACCCCGGCGGACAACTCGCCGTCCAGCAGCCGCACGAAGGCGCGCCCGCGCCCGTCGGGCAGCGCCGGCCGCGGGCGGTCGGTGGGCAGCGCCAGCACCGGCAGCTGCCCGCCCAGGACCTTGCGCCAGTGCTCCAGGTCCTGCGCGTGCGCGCCCTGCTCCACCAGCTCCCGCTCACGCGCCGCGAACCGCGCGTAACTGGTCGGCAGGGCCGGGAGATCGGCCCGCCGCCCGGCCAGCGCGGCCCGGTACAGCTCGCCCAGCTCACGGGTGACCACCACGGCGGACAGCGTGTCGATCACGATGTGGTGCATCGACAGCACCAGGACATGCCGCTCCTCACCCAGGCGCAGCAGCCGGGTGCGCAGCAGCGGCCCGGCGGCCAGGTCGAAGCGGTACGCGCCCTCCTCGGCCACCAGCGCGCGCACGGCCTCCTGCGGATCCCGCCCCACCGGGGCGTCCTCCACCGCCAAACCGGCCGCCGCCGCGGGCAGCACCACCTGGTACGGCTCGCCGTCCTGCTCGCGGAAGACCGTGCGCAGCGCCGGGTGCCGCTCGGCCAGGGCGTGCAGCGCCCCGGCCAGCGCACCCGCGTCGAGCGGCCCGTCCAGGGCGATCGCCTTGACCTCGTTGTAGCGGGAGCTGTCCGGCAGCATCCGGTGCAGGAACCACATCCGCTGCTGCGCGTAGGACAGCGGGGCGCGCCGCTCGCGCGGCAGCGCACTGGCGCGCCGCAGCTCGTCCAGGTGCGGCAGGCCCGCGGCGACCAGGTCGGGGGCCAGCCCGAAGTCGACGAACGCGGCGATCTCGTCGGCGCCCGCGGCGCGCAGCGAGTCCAGCACCTCCCCGACGCTGTCGGGGGTGCCGATCAGCGCGCGCGAGGCGCAGTAGCGCTCGTAGGCGCGCTCCAGCACGAACTCCAGGTCCTCCTCCGGGGTGTTCTCGTAGTCCAGGGTCAGGCCGAGGCTGTTGGCGACCTGCCCGAACAGCGACAGCGAGGACCGCAGGTAGGAGCAGAACGGCCGGTAGGCCTGGGCGCGGGCGGCGGCGAGGTCGGCGCCCAGGTAGGTGTGCACCAGCACCACCACCCGCCCGGCCTCCGGATCCAGGCCGTGCTCGGCCCGGGTGCGCCGGTACAGGGCGATGTTGGCGGCCAGCTCCTCGACGCTCTGGGTCATCAGGTTGGTGATCACACCGAGGTCGTGGCGGGCCGCCTCGCGGAAGCTGTCCGGATTGCCGACGATCGCGGTGAACATCGGCACCGCCTCCTGCAGCGGCCGCGGGTGCAGGTGCACCTCGATCGGCTCGCCGCTGCCGCTGCGCCCCCGGTAGGGCTCGCCGCGCCACAGCGCCCGGATGGTGTCGACCTGCTGGTGCATCAACTGCTTGTGGGTGCCGTAGCGGTCGGGGAAGAACAGGAAGTCGTTGGGGTGCCAGCCGCTGGCGCAGCCCAGGCCCACCCGCCCGCCGGACAGGTTGTCCACCACCGACCACTCCTCGGCGACCCGCACGGGGTGGTGCAGCGGCAGGACCGCGCAGCCGGCGTTGAGGCGGATGCGCGTCGTCTCGCGGGCGAGGGCGGCGGCCAGCACCGAGGGGTTGGGGAAGATGCCGCCGAAGGAGTGGAAGTGGCGTTCGGGCAGCCACAGGGAGTGGAAGCCGTTGCGGTCGGCGAAGCGCGCGCTCTCCAGGACGATCCGGTAGCGGTCCTCGGGGGCCGTCTCCAGCGGGTAGTCGCCGAAGAAGTAGAGGCTGAAGTCGACCTTGCGGTCCGGGTCGCCGGGCGGCGCGGGGGGAGCGGGCTGCGGCTGCGCGGCCGCCGCCGCCGTCCGCACCTCGGCGCCGGGGCCGGGCAGTTCGCGGCGCGGCGCGGGCACGGCCGGGGCGGGTATCGCATGGGCGGGTATCGCGCGGGTGGCGGGGAGGAAACCGCCGCGGCGCATGTCGCGCAGCGAGTCGCGGACGGCGTCGATCACGAACTCCACGTCGCCGTCGGAGTGCGCGGTGGACAGGAAGAAGTTGCGCCACTCCCAGACGTAGACGCCCTTGACCAGCAGGTGGTGGAAGAGCAACTCCATGTCGGCGCGCGGCTCGAAGCGGAACAGCGAGCCGAAGTGCGCCAGCGACAGCGGGAACTCCTCCTCGGCGAAGAAGCCGTTGAGGGTGGCGGCCAGCTCGCCGGTGCGGGCGTTCAACCGCTCCTGCAGACCGGGCCCCTGCTCCTTGAAGTGCCGCAGCACCGCGCGGCAGGCGGCCATCGACAGCGGGTGCTGGATGTAGGTGCCGCCGAAGAAGGTGGTGTCGTTGGGCGGGTAACTGCCGTCCCCGTACTGCCAGAAGCCGCCGTCGATGCCGTCCATCACCGCCGCGCGCCCCGCGATGGCGCCGATCGGGAAGCCGCCGCCGAGGACCTTGCCGTACGTCGACAGGTCCGGCTCCACACCCCAGAAGCCGCGGGCGCCGCGCAGGTGCGGACGGAAGCCGGTGAGCATCTCGTCGAAGACCAGCACGATGCCCCGGCGGGCGGTCAGTTCACGCAGCTCGCGCACGAACTCGGCCGGCTGCCGGGAGGGGTGGCGGCTCTGCACCGGCTCGACGAGCACGGCCGCGATCCGGTCGCCCAGCTCGTCGATCACCCGCAGGCTCTGCGGGTCCCCGTACTGCAGGACGATCAGGTCGGCGACCGCGCTGCCGGGGATGCCGATCGACACCGGTACCGTCTCGCGGTCCGCGCCGTGGCCCACCGGGCGGCCCAGGGTGTGGTCGAAGTGCCCGTGGTACGAGCCCTCGAACATCACGATCTTGTCCCGCCCGGTGTGGGCCCGGGCCAGCCGGATCGCCCCGGCGTTGGCCTCCGTACCGGAGTTGGCGAACGCGACCCGCTCGGTACCGGTCAGCTCCGCCAGCAGCTCGGCGGCCTCGCCGGTCTCCTCCCCGCGCGGGCCCAGCCGCAGCCCGCCGCCCAGGTGCTCGCGCACGGCCTCCCGGACGAACTCGGGCTCGTGGCCGAACAGCAGCACCCCGAAGCCCATGGTGATGTCGACGTAGGAGTTGCCGTCGATGTCCTCCAGCCGCGAGCCGTGCGCGCCACGGGCCGCGATCGGGTACAGCATCTCCTTGGTCGCCGAACGGAAGCCGACCACGGCCCGGCTGTCGGCGAGCACCCGCCGGTGGCGCTGGGTGAGCGCCTTGGAGGCGGCGGTGCGCGCGGTGAACCGCCCGACCAGGTCGTCCAGGTGGCGGCGCTGCTCGCCGCTCAGACCGCCCGCGGCCATCCCGGAGTCCCGCGCCACGCTCACCCGCGGTCCGTGCACCTGCGGCGCCGCCGACGCCGGCGCGGCGGCGGGCGGGACGACGGCCGGCTCGACGGGAGCGGGAGCGGGCTGGACGGGGACGGCGGCGGGCTGCGCCGCCGCGGGCAGGGCCGGGGCGGCGGGAGCGCCGGGGGCGGAGCCGGCGAGCAGGTCGAGCTGGTGGGCCATCAGCTCCGAGAACTGGCCGAGCAGGGCGAGCTGGCGGTCGATCACCGCCCCGGCCTCACCGGGGATCACCGAACCGGGGAGCGCCGCACCGGACGGCGCACCCGCCGCCGGCAGCACCGGGGCGGGCACCGGGGGCACCGCAGCAGGGACCACCGAGGAAGGGACCGCCGCCGCCGGGAGCACGGCAGCCTCGGGCACGGCAGCCGCAGGAGCCACCGCCACCGGCACGGCGGCAGCGGCGGCCACGGCCGGCTCGGGCGCCGGCTGGGGTGCCGGTTCGGACACCGGCTCGGGCGCGGGCACCAGCGCCGCCAGCGCCTGCGCGTCCATCCGCTCCACGATCAGCCCCGCCAGCCGCGCCGGGGTGTCCGCGTCCTCGAACAGCTCGCGCATCGAGACCCGCACCCGGAACGCCCGCTCCAGATCACGGATCATGTTGATCATCGACAGCGAGTCGGCACCCAGGTCGAAGAACGGGTCCTGCGCACCCACCGCCTCCTCGGCCACGCCCAGCTGGCGCGCCGTCTGCTCCACGACCCGGCGAAGGACCAGGCCCGCCGCCTGCTGCGCCGGCTCCGGCGCGGGGGTGTCGGTCATGACGGTCTCCTCCAGAACGGTGCGGTCGGCTTCAGGGACGGCCGTCGGCGCGGTCGCCGGCACGGCCTCGGGCCCTGACACGGGCGCGGCCACGGCCACGGCTTCGGGTGCGGGCGGCGCCCCGGGCGCCGTGAACCAGTGGTACGTGCGGTGCAGCGGCCGCCCCGGCAGCGGGACGCGCCGCGCGGGCCCCTCCGGCCGGGTACGGGCGGCGGCCACCGCGGCCCAGTCGACGCCCGCGCCGTGCGTCCACAGCGCGCCGAGCGCCCCGAGCAGCTGCCGCTCGGGGGAGCGCCCGCGCCGCCCGCTCGCCACGAACACCGCCTGCGCCAGCTCCCGGCGCCCCAGGACGCTGAGCGTGTGGTGCGGGCCGACCTCCAGGAACAGCCCGTGGCCGAGCCCGTCCAGCGCCGCCAGCACCTGGTCGAAACGCGCGGCCTCCCGCGTCTGGCGCACGAAGTGCCCGGCCTGCGGCACCGTGCCGGCCGCCAGCACCGCGCCGCCCAGGTTGGTCACCAGCGGCACCCGCAGCGGCCGGAAGGCGATCTCCTCCAACCGCCCGCGCCAGGCCTCCAGCACCGGGTCCATCAGCCGCGAGTGGAACGCCCGGTCGCCGGCCAGCCGATCGGTCGACAGCCCCTCCAGCGCCAGCACCGCCTCCGCCGCGGCCACGTCCTTCGGCCGCCCGGCCAGCACGCACTGCCCGGCACCGTTCACCACGGCCAGGTCCACCCCGGGCAGCCACTGCTCCAGCCCGGCCAGCCGCCCGGCGGACGCCGCCACCGCCGTCATCGCCCCCGGCTCGGTCGAACGGTGCATCAGCCGCCCCCGCACCCCCGCCAGGAACAGGCCGTCGGCCAGCGAGAACGCCCCGGCCGCGTAGGCCGCCGCGTACTCGCCCGCACTGTGCCCCGCCACCGCGGCCGGCCGCACCCCGAACTCCTCCCACAGCGCGGTGTACGCGGCCTGCACGGCGAACAGCGCCGGCTGCACCGCCTCCGTACTCCACACCTCCCGCCCGCCCCCGCCGCCGGTGCCCTCCGGCTCCAGCAGCAGCTCCAGCAGCGACTCGCCCCACGCCTCGCGGTGCAGCCGCTCGCAGGTGTCCAGCACCCCGCGGAACACCGGGTACGCCCCGTACAGCTCGCCGGCCATCCCCCGGTACTGCGCGCCCTGCCCGGTGTAGAGCAGCACCGGCGCCTGCACGCTGCGCCCGGCGTCGCGCGAGGTGTGCGCCGGGCCCGAGGCCTGTTCGGCGCGGAACGCCTCCAGCGCCTCGGCGAGTTCGCCCGCCCCGGTGCCGGTGGCGGCCAGCCGGTGGCGCAGCGCGCGGCGTCCGGCGCCGAGGGTGAGCAGCAGGTCGCCGGGGCGCGGCGGCGGGTCGGCGCGCAGCCGCCCGGCGACGGCGCCCGCGAGTTCGGCCAGCGCCTCGGGGCTGCGCGCGGACAGCGGCAGCAGGCCGGGCTCCGGTGCGCCGGCGGCCTCGGGCGCGCGGGGTGCGGGGGCCTCCTCCAGGACCAGGTGGGCGTTGGTGCCGCCGACGCCCAGCGCGCTGACCCCGGCCCGGCGCGGGGCGGGGCCGGCCGGCCACGGCGCGCCCGCGGAGCTCAGCACGAAGGGGCTGCCGGCCAGGCCGAGCGCGGGGTTGGGGCGGGTCAGGTTGGCCAGTGGCGGGATGGTCCCGTGGCGCAGCGCCAGGACGGCCTTGATCAGCCCGGCCAGGCCGGCGCAGGTGTCCAGGTGCCCGATGTTGGGCTTGACCGAGCCGAGCGCGCAGAACCCCACCGCCTCGGTGCGGGCCCGGAAGGCGCGGGTGAGGGCCTGGACCTCGATCGGGTCGCCGAGCGGGGTGCCGGTGCCGTGCGCCTCGATGTAGCCGATGCTGTCGGCCGCCACGCCCGCCACGTCCAGGGCCCGCCCGACCACCGCGGCCTGGCCGTCCACGCTGGGGGCGGTGTAGCCGACCTTGCCCGCGCCGTCGTTGTTGACGGCGGAGCCGAGGATCACCGCGTGCACCGTGTCGCCGTCGGCCAGCGCCCGGTCCAGGCGCTTGAGCAGCACGGCGGCCACGCCGTTGCCGCCCACCGTGCCGCCGGCCCGCTCGTCGAAGGCCCGGCAGACGCCGTCGGGCGCCAGGATCGAGCCCTCCTGGTAGCGGTAGCCGGCGGCCTGCGGGACGTGCAGGGCGGCGGCGCCGGCCAGGGCGAGGTCGCTGTCGCCGGTGAGCAGCGACTGCACGGCCAGGTGGACGGCGACCAGCGAGGTGGAGCAGGCGGTCTGCACGCCGACGGCGGGACCGGTCAGACCGAGCCGGTAGGCGACCCGGGTGGCGGCGAAGTCGGCCTGGTTGCCGATCGCGACCTGCAGCGCCTCCACCGGCCGGGCCGGGTCGGCCGCCGCTCCGACGGCCTGCTGCAGGTAGGTGCGCAGCGAGTACAGCGTCATGCCGGTGCCGGCGAACACGCCGATGCGGGTGTCGGGCGGGCTGTCGCCGTAGCCGCCCTCGTCCAGGGCCCGGGCGCAGGTCTCCAGCAGCAGCCGCTGCTGGGGGTCCATCAGCGCGGCCTCGGCGGCGCTGATCCCGAAGGCCTCGGCGTCGAAGTGGCCGATGTCGGCGATCGGCGCGGTGACCGGGACGAAGTCGGGGTGGGTGTACTCCTCGGCCCGGATGCCGGCGGCGGCCAGCTGCCCGGGGGTGTAGCGGGTGGTGCTGACCACGCCGTCCACGATGTTGCGCCAGTACTGCTCGGGGGTGTCCGCGCCGGGCAGGCGCAGCGCCAGGCCGATGACCGCCACCCGCCGGTCGGCCGCCGCCTCGTGCCCGGTGCCGGGCGCGGCGGGGCGCACCGGCTCCTGCGGATCGCCGGCCAGGTGGGCCGCCAGCGCGTCCACGGTCGGGTGGCGAAACAGCGCGGTCTGCGCCAGGCCCGGCGCGGGACCGGCCGCCAGCGCGGCGTGCACCCGCATCAACTGCACCGATCCCAGGCCCAGTTCGTGGAAGGCCCGGCCGGGGTCGACGCTCTCGCCGAGGACGGCCTCGAAGGCGTCCAGCACGGCGCGGCGCAGCTCGCCCGCGGCGGGCCCCGCCACGGGCGGCGCCGCGCCGTCCGTCCGCGGCCCGCCGTCCGCCCGTGCCTCGCGGGCCGGGCGCTGCTCGTCGATCAGCCGGGGCTCCCCGGCCAGCAGTCGGCGCCGGGCGGCGGGGCGGGCGGTGTCGGGGCCGGCGTAGTAGTGCCCCGGCGCGGCGGACAGCAGCGCGGCGGCCAGCCGGCGGCCCTGCGCCGCGTCGAACACGGCGATCCCGCGTTCGGCCGCGCCCTCGTCGTGGGAGGTCTCCCGGTTCATCCCGACGCCGCTCCACAGGCCCCAGGACACCGTCCAGGCGGGCACCCGGTGCTCACGGCGCAGCCGTTCGGCGGCGGCCTCCAGATAGCGGTTGGCCGCCGCGTACCCGGCGGAGCCGACCACCTCCTGGAAGCCGATCATCGAGGAGAAGCCGACGAACTGGGCGCCGGGGCGGGCCCGGACCAGCTCGGCCAGCGCGTCGGTGCCCTCGGTCTTGGCCCGCACGGCCTCGCGCCACTGCGGCCCGCCGAGCTCCTCCAGCAGGCCGATCCGGTAGTCGCCCGCCAGGTGCAGCACGCCCTGCAGCGGTGCGCCCCAGGCCCGTTCGGCCTCGGCGACCACCGCCGCCGGGGCCTGACGGTCCGTCACATCGGCCGTGCGGTAGTCCACCTGGCCGCCGGCGCGGGCCAGCCGCTCCAGCGCGCCGCGCCGCCGCGCCGCCCCGGGGCCGTCCCCCGCGAGGCCGCCGCGCCCGACCAGCAGCAGCCGCAGGCCGTGGCGGCGCAGCAGTTCGGGCAGCAGCTCCCCGGCGATGCCGCCCAGGGCGCCGGTGACCAGCCAGCGGGCGCCGGGGGAGAGCAGGGTGCAGGACGGCCCGTCGGCGGGCGCCGGCAGCGGGCCGAGCCGCGGCACATACGCGCGCCCCCCGCGCCACGCCGCCTCCGGCTCGCGCCGCGGATCGGCGAGGAAGGCCAGCACGGCCTGCACGGCCTCCTCGTCCGCCGAGGCCCCCTCCTTCGCCGCGGCCCCGGCGGGCAGGTCCAGGTGGCGGGCGGCGCCGAGCAGCTGCTCGGCGCGCACGGAACCGCTCAGCGCGGCACTCAACGCGGCCGCCGGCCGCGGGAGTTCGCCGTCCGCCAGGGCGTGCAGGCCGGCGCTGACGGTGGTCAGCTCGACGCCCTGCGCCCCGGAGCCGTAGCGGTGGGCGAGCGCCCGGGCCAGACCGAGCAGGGCCTCGCCGCACAGCACCGGATCCGGCTCGCCGTCCTGCGCCCACAGGTGCAGCACCCGCCGCGGGCGCAGGCCGCCCTCCTCCAGGTGCTCCAGCAGCTCGGGCCAGCCCTCGGCGCGCCGCTGGTCGAGCAGGTAGCCGGCGCCGGCGCGGGCGAAGGCCTCGCCCTGCCCGGCCTGCACCGCCCGCGGCAGCACCGCGGCCAGCGCGTCCGACAGGGTGCCCGGGCCGGTGGGCCCCACCAGCAGGACCGCCTCCTGCGGCACGGGGGCGGGTCCGGACGGCGCCGGCCTGGGCTCCCAGGCCGGGGTGCGCACGATGTCCGGCACGGTGCGGGCGTTGCCCTCGGCGAGGTCCAGGCGGGCGATCGACTCGTCGAAGTCCCCGGCGAGCAGCCGCTCGCGGATGGCGGTGCGCTGGATCTTGCCGCTGGTGGTGCGGGGGAAGTCGGCGGCGGGCACCGGGAGCACCAGGGCGGCCGACAGGGCGAACCTCCCGGCCAGCGCGCCGCGCACCGCGCCGGCCAGCTCGTGCGGCTCGCCCGCCCCCGGCGCGGGCACCAGGAACACGGCCAACTGCTCGCTGCCGCTGCGCTCGTCGGGCACCCCGCAGGCGGCGACGTGGCCGGAGAGCACCCCGTCGACGGCGGAGACCACGTCCTCCAGGTCGTGGCAGAAGTGGTGGACGCCGTTGATGATGATGATCTCCTTGCGGCGGCCGGTCAGGACCACCTCCCCGTCGCGCAGGTAGGCGAGGTCCCCGGTGTCGAACCAGCCGTCGGCGGTCGCGGACTCCCGGTCCGCCTGCGGGTTGTTGAGGTAGCCGGGGGTGACCCGGCCGGAGGAGACCTGCAGCCGCCCGATGCGCAGTTCGGGCAGGACGGTGCCGTGGTCGTCGGCCACCCTCAGCCGGGCCCCGGCCGCCGGGCGGCCCATGGACAGGAAACGGGTGACGGGCTCGGCCGCGTCCGGTTCGGCCGGGCGCAGGTCGCCGGTGAGCGAGTCGGTGGCCAGCAGCTGGACGGCGCCCGCCTCGCCGTAGCGCTTGTAGGTGATGATGGTGCAGGTCTCGGCCATGCCCCAGCCGAGCAGCAGGTGTTCGGGCCGCAGCCCGCAGGGCGCCAGCCGGGCGAGGAACTCGTCGGCGACGCTCTCGGTGCACTGCTCGCCCGCGTTGATCAGGGACTTGACGCGCGACAGGTCCCAGCGCCGCCCGGGGGCGGCGCGCAGCGCCTCGGCGACCAGCCGGTAGCCGAAGTTCGGCGACCAGGAGTGCGCGGCGCCCTGGCGCTCCAGCGTGTCCAGCCACAACAGGGGGTCGGCCAGGACGAGTTCGGTGGGGATGTGGGTCTGGTCGCAGGCCGCCACCACGTCCCGCAGGTGGAACATCAGCAGGCCCGCGACGTGGTCCAGCGGCAGCCAGTTGACGGTGGCGTCGCCGGGGTCGTAGCCGTGCTCGCGGGCGCCCGCGACGTACTCCAGGATGCCCCGGTGGCTGATCCGGATGGCCTTGGAGCGGCCGGTGGAGCCGGAGGACAGCTGCAGGAACGCCACGTCCCCGCTCGCCCCGTGCGGTGCGGCCGGCGGCGTGCGGGCGGAGCGGTCCACCGGGACGACCCGCAGCCCGGCGGCCCGCGGGTGGAGGGCGGCGATGTCCGCGAGGCCGGCCACGGCGTCCCCGGCGGCCAGCACCGGCGGGTGCTCCAGCGTCTCCCAGGCGTTGACCAGCTTCTCCAGCACCGGGTTGGGGTGGTCGTAGCCGGGCGGGCGGGCCACCGTGACCGGCAGCAGGCCGCCCAGCAGGCAGGCCCACAGGGCGGGGAAGTAGTGCTCCAGGTCGGGCACCTGGAGGATCGCGCGGTCGCCCGGGCGCAGGCCCGCCTCGGTCAGGGTGGCCAGCACGCGCAGCGCCCGGTCCAGCAGCTCGGGGTAGCGCAGGGTGGTGGTGGTGCCGTCGGCGCGCACCAGGTGCAGGCCGCGCTCGGGGTGCAGGCGGGCGGCGCGCAGCAGGGCGTCGGGCAGGTCGGCGGGGCCCTCGGGGGGCGAGGCCGGCGCCGGCCCGGCGGCGACGGCCGGCTCGCCCCCGGCCCCGCCTCCGCCCTCGGCCCCGACCCCGACTGCCCCGGGCCCGGACTGCGGGGCGGGCCCGGGGGCGGGCGCCGGCGCTGCGGCGAACGGGCGCCAGTGGCGGGAGAGTTCGCCCAGGTGGCGGCGCGCGGGCCGGGGCCGCTCGCGCGGGTCGGAGGCGCCGGCGAGCGCGGCGGCGTCGGGCCGGCCGTCGGCGGTGCGCGGGATGCCGTCCACCAGCCGGATCACCGCGCCGGGCGCCTCCTCCAGCAGGTGTGCGGCGGCCCGCCGGCGCAGCGCCGCCGGATCCTGGTCGTCGGAGGGCACGAGGTAGGCGGTCAACGCGGCGCCGCCGTCCGTACCGCCCTGCGCACCATCGCCCTGCGCACCGCTGCCCGCCGAACCGCCGTCCTCGCCGCCGGGGACGAGGGCGCAGTCGGCCAGGCCGGCACGGCGCAGCAGCCCGCCCTCCAGCGCGTCGAGTCGGGGGCGGTCGGGGCCGTTGGCGCTCATGCGGGTCGTACCTTCCTGGGCTTCGTGGGCGGGGACGAGGTACCGCGGGCACGGCGGACGCGCCGCCGGAGGGCGCCCGCTGCGGCGGACGGGCCCTGGTGGGAGGGTCCTGACGGGTCCTTGAAGGGTCCTGCCGGGACGGGGCCTGACGGTCCCTAGGCGGGGTCGGACAGAGCCCGGTCGTCGGCGGGCGCGGCGGAAACGGCGGCCGAGGCGGACCCGGCGGGCGCGCGCCGGCGGCGGGCGCCGACCCCCACCAGCAGCAGGAAGCCGGCCGCCAGCGCGATCGGCACCGCGTGCGAGAAGCCGACCACCGTCAGCGGGCTGAAACGCTCCATCAGCCCGGCGCTGAGCAGCATCCCGACGCCCATGCCGAGGCTCTCGGCACTGGCCACCAGCCCGAAGGCCTGCCCGCGCCGGTCGTCGTCGACGGCCTGGACCCGGGTGGTGTACGAGATCTCGGTGAAGCCGTCCGCGAGGCCGGCACCGAGCGCGACGACCAGGAACAGCGGGGTCGGCAGTCCGGTGAAGGCGAGGATGAAGCAGGCCGACATCAGGGCGGTGCCCACCGCGAACGCCCGCTCGCCGGGCTCCTTGCCCCGCTTGAGCACCAGCCGGGAGACCAGCTGGTGGGCGCCCAGGCTGCCGACCGCCCAGGTGGCCCAGAACAGGCCCAGCACCCCGGCCGGATTGCCCGGCGCGTGCTGGGTGGCGAACACCGGCAGACCGATGTTGTGCGCGGCCGAGCCGAAGGCATCGACCAGCCGGATGGCGACCATCGCGCCGATCACCGGCAGCGCGCGCAGCAGCACCAGCCCGGCCCACCGCCCGCCCGGCCGCACCGGCGCGGCGGCCTCGGCGCCGCCGTCGGAGCGGGTGCGCAGCGGCAGCCGCAGCACCACCGCGCCGAACACCGCGAAGCTGGCCGCGTCGGTCAGCAGCGCGGCCTGGAACCCGGCCCAGGCCACCAGCACCCCCGCGGACGCGAATCCCAGCACCATCGCGGTCGAACGCCCGGTCACCAGCACCCCGTTGGCGCGCGCCCGCAGCTCCGGGCCGACCATCTCGGGCACGCTGCTGCGCAGCGCGACGGCCGAGAAGGTGCCCGCCGCCCCGAACAGCAGCGCGAGCGGGTACAGCACCGGGATCCGCAGGTGCTCGGGCACCAGGGCGAGCGCCACCAGCCCGGTGGCCTGGGTGAACGCGCAGCCCACCATCAGCAGCCGCCGGTCGGCGCGGGCGACGACCCGCCCGGCCAGCAGCCCGGCGCCGAAACCGCCGATCAGACGCAGCGTCAGGTACCCGGCCGTGCCGATGGCGCTGCCCGCGGCCTGGTACGCGAAGAGGCTGAGCGCGACCATGTTGAGCTGGCTGCCGTAGCTGGAGACGGCGTCTCCGACGGCGAGTCGGTAGAACGGCCTGGGCAGGGCGCTTGTGGCGGTACCCCGGCTTGGAACGGTGTGATCCCCCACGACAGCTCCGTTGCCATGTGACATTTCACTTTTGATCCTAGAATGCCGCCGCCGACGGGATCAAGGGTGCCGCCCGCCCACGGCGCTTTCGACCATACGACAGTACGCCGTCAAGTCGGAGCGGAGCGATCACTTCCGGCCACCGGGCCAGCTGAAACACCCTCAGAACACCGGCGCCCCCGGCCTCTTCGCCCGCGAGCCGCCCACCGCCCACCCGCCCGCCCCCGTACCGTCACCCCATGTCCCTCGGCCTGCTGTCGGCACTCGTGGCCGCCCTCCTCACCGGCTCCGCCACCGTCCTCCAGGCACTCGGCGCCCGCCGTGCCGCACCCGCCCCGGGTCACGGCCAGACCGCCGCCCTGACCGGCGTACTCCACCAGTGGCCCTTCCTCGTCGGCATCGCCCTCGACATGCTCGGCTTCGTCGCCGAACTCGTCGCCCTGCAGCGCCTGCCCCTGTACGTGGTCGAGGCCGCCCTGTCCTCCGCCCTCGCCGTCACCGCCGTCGGTGCCGCCCGCACCCTGCACGTACGGCTGCGCCGCAGCGAGTGGGCCGGGGTGGCGGCCGTCTGCGCGGGGCTGGTCGTCCTGGCCCTGACCGCCGGGCGCGACGGCGACGGCAGAGGAGACCAGGCCCTGCGCCTGGGCGTCCTGGCGACGGCGGTCGCCCTGACGGCGGCGGGCTGGGCCGTCGCCCGCCTCGCCCGCGCCCGCCGCGCCCCGCTGCTCGGCCTGGTGGCGGGCCTGCAGTTCGGGGTGCTCGGCGTCGCCGTGCGGGTGCTGCCCTCCCCGCACCTGCCGCAGCTGCTCGCCGAGCCGTCCGCGTACGCGGTGGCCGTCGCCGGGATCGGCGGCTTCGCCGCGCTCACCCTGGCCATGCAGAGCGGCTCGGTCACCTCCGCCACGGCGGCCATGGTGCTGGGGGAGACCCTGGGCCCGGCCGTGGTCGGGGTGCTCCTGCTGGGCGACCGCACCCGCCACGACGCGGTACCGCTGGCCGCCGCAGGCTTCGCGGCCGCCATCGTCGGGGCGCTGACCCTGGCCCGCTTCGGCGACGCCGAACAGCCCGCCGCGGCCCCCGCCGGCTGACCCGCGCCCCGGCCCCGCCCCGGTCCCCGCCCCCCGGCTCCGGCCTGCGGCGGCGCCCCGCCGGCCCCGCCCGCGGGGCGCCGCGACGGGGCCCGGAAACCCGCCGGGGGAAAATCCGCCGCTTCGCCGCCGCACCTGCTACAGTCGTTATCAGTTGCAGTTTTGGTTCCCATGAACTTTGTGTGCGCCTGTCGGTTGTGACCGCAGGCGCATTTTTGTTTCCCGGGTTTACCCGGGTGGGTGCTCATCGCGGCGACGCGGGACCTGCGAGGTGCGGGTTTCGGGATGCCCTTTGAAGGAGAATTTTTTATGGCTAATGGCACTGTGAAGTGGTTCAACGCGGAGAAGGGCTTCGGCTTCATCGAGCAGGAGGGTGGCGGCCCGGACGTCTTCGCCCACTACTCGAACATCAACGCCCAGGGCTTCCGTGAGCTGCTCGAGGGCCAGAAGGTCGAGTTCGACGTCACGCAGGGCCAGAAGGGCCCGCAGGCGGAGAACATTCGCCCCCTCTAGTACTTCCTGCTGAACGGCTCAGGCCGGACAGCACAAGCTGATCGGCCTCGCCGAACAGCTCCTGGGGCCCGTACCGCGCAATTGCACGGTGCGGGCCCTTCGGCATGTCCGCCGCCGGATCCCGGCGGCGCCGCCGGTATTCCCGCCCGCTGCCGGGTGTGCGGCCGGTGTCCGGCCGGAGGCGGTACGGCGTCCGCCGAATTAACACCCCGTGCGTCTCGCGCCCGGGCCGCCCGGGGGATTTCCGCGGCGGGCCCCGCCGGTTCCGCGGACGCCCCCGCCCCGCGCCCCGTCCCCCTCGCCGCCGCGCGCCACCACGCCGACGGCCTCCGGCGCACCCTGCCCGCGCCGGGCCGGGCGCGTTAGCCTGGCGGCATGTCGAAACCGGATCAACTGCTCACCGACGTCGCCACCATGGTGGAGTCGACGGGAAGCAACCAGATGCCCATCACCGTGGTCGTCCCCGGGGCCGTCATCACGGGAAGGCTCGCCGCGGAGGCGGTGTGGCGCGAGCGGGTCGCCGAGGTGCTGGAGGCCTCCGAGCACCTCAAGCCGTTCGCACCGCTGTTCACGGACCCCGCGCGCTCCCCGGCCCCCGCCGCCGGATCGGCCACCCACCTGCACCTGCACGTCGCGAAGATCCTCCAGGGCAGCTTCGGCCTGCCGCACACCGGCGGCATGTACCGCATCGCCATCGAGGACGTCAGCAGCTGGACCCTGGGGGACCTCAGCTACTCCGACCAGTGACCGGCCGACCGACCGGCTGACTGGCTGACCTGCTGGACAGCCGACCGGTGACCGGTCGCCGCGACAGCGGCCGGGGCGGCTGTCCCGGCCCCGGTCCCGGCTGCGGTCCCGGCCGCTGTCGCGGGGCGGTGCGCAGGCGTACGGTGGCCACACGGTGGCGCGCAGACCGGGAGCGCGCCCGTCCCCGGCCGCGGCACAGGCGGCGTCACCGCCCCCGCGTTGGCACGCCCTGCCGGAGACCGCGATGGCAGACCACCAGGTCGATCCCAAGGCCTTCCTCACCACGCCCCGCCGGCTCCGCGAGCGCAGGGCCCCCGAGGAGCGGCTGGGGGACCGGCGCGAGGTCTACCGGGAGGGGGCGCTGCTGCCCCTCGTCTCCGGCCAGGCCGCCCGCTGCATGGACTGCGGCCTGCCCTTCTGCCACCACGCCTGCCCGCTGGGCAACGTCATCCCGGACTGGAACGCCCTGGTCGCCCGGGAGGACTGGCGGGCCGCCGCCGCGCGCCTGCTGGCCACCGACAACTTCCCCGAGTTCACCGGCCGGCTCTGCCCCGCCCCCTGCGAGAGCGCCTGCGTGCTGGCCATCGACGCCGAGGCCGTGACGATCAGGAACGTGGAGCTGGAGATCGCCGACCGGGCGGGGGAGCGGGGCCACGACCCGCCGCAGCCGCCCGAGCGGATGACCGGCCTGCGGGTGGCCGTCGTCGGCTCGGGCCCGGCCGGGCTGGCCGCCGCGCAGCAGCTGACCCGCGCCGGGCACACCACCACGGTCTACGAGCGCGCCGACCGGATCGGCGGGCTGCTGCGCTACGGCATCCCGCCGTTCCGGCTGGAGAAGCACCGCCTGGAGCGGCGGATCGCGCAGATGCGGGCGGAGGGCACCCGCTTTCGCACCGGCGTCGCGGTCGGGCGCGACCTGCCCGCGGACGAGCTGCGCGCCCGCTGCGACGCGGTGGTGGTCGCGGTCGGCGCCACCGCCTGCCGGGACCTCGCGGTGCCCGGCCGCGGGCTGCCCGGGGTGCACCAGGCGATCACCTACCTGACCCTGGCCAACCGGGTGGACGAGGGCGACTACCCGCTGTCCCCGCTGTCCGCCGAGGGCCGCGACGTGGTCATCGTCGGCGGCGGCGACACCGCCGCCGACTGCCTGGGCACCGCCCTGCGCCAGCGGGCGGCGGCCGTCACCCAGCTGGACATCAACCCCCGCCCGCCCGGGCGCCGGGCGCCCGACCAGCCCTGGCCCGTCCACCCCAAGGTCTACCGGGTGACGACCTCGCACGAGGAGGCCGGCGGCGCGGCCCGCGAGCCCCGGGTGTTCGCGGCGACCACGGTGGGCTTCGAGGCGGGCGCCGGCGGGCGGCTGGCGGCGGTGCGCTTCGCCGAGGCGCGGCCGGGCGACCGCGGCCCGCTGCCCGGCACGGAGCGGACCGTCGCGGCCGGGCTGGTCCTGCTGGCCCTCGGCTTCCGCGGCCCCGAGCACGACGGCGGGCTGGCCGCCCAACTGGGCCTCGCCCTCGACCCGCAGGGCAACCTCGCCCGCGACGAGGGCTTCGCCGCCGCGGCGGACGGCGTGTTCGTCGCGGGCGACGCCGGGCGCGGCCAGTCGCTGATCGTCTGGGCGATCGCCGAGGGCCGCTCGGCGGCCGCGGCCGTGGACCGCTACCTGCGCGGCGGCACCGAGCTGCCCGCCCCGGTCGCGCCCTCCGACCGCCCGCTCACCGTCTGAGCGACCCGGGCCCCGGGCCGGTACCCGGGGTGTCGGACCGGTACCCGGGGTGTCGGGCCGGCGCCCCGCGTCAGACCAGTTCGAGGACGAGCTTGCCGGTGTTCTCGCCCCGGAAGAGCATCTGCAGGGTCTGCGGGAAGTCGTCCAGGGTGCCCCGCACCACGTGCTCCAGGACCTTGATCCGGCCGGCGGCGATCCAGGCGCCGAGCTCGCGGGCGGCCTCGGCGTAGCGCGGCGCGTAGTCGAACACCACGAAGCCCTCCATCCGCGCGCGGCGCACCAGCAGCGACAGGTAGTTCGACGGCCCCTGGACGCCGGTGGTGCTGTTGTACTGGCTGATGGCGCCGCAGACCACCACGCGGGCGCGCATCGCCAGCTGGGCCAGGGCCGCGTCCAGGATGTCGCCGCCGACGTTGTCGAAGTAGACGTCGATGCCGTCCGGCGCGTGGGTGCGCAGGGCCTTCTTCACGTCCTCGGAGCGGTAGTCGATCGCGGCGTCGAAGCCGAGCTCGCCGGTCAGCAGGGCGCACTTCTCGGCGCCGCCGGCGATGCCGACCACCCGGCAGCCCTTCGCCTTGGCGATCTGGCCGACCAGGGTGCCCACCGCGCCCGCGGCGCCGGAGACCACCACCGTCTCGCCCTCCTGGAGGGCCCCGACGTCCAGCAGCCCGAAGTAGGCGGTCATGCCCGGCATGCCGAGCGCGCCCAGGAAGGTCGACGCCGGGGCGGCGGACGTGTCGATCTTCAGCGTGCCCCGCCCGTCGGAGACCACGTGCTCCTGGACGCCGAAGGTGCCGGCGACCAGGTCGCCGATCCGGTACTTCGGGTGGTTGGACTCGGTCACCTCGACGACCGACCCGGCCCGCATCACCTCGCCGAGGCCGACCGGCGGCAGGTAGGAGGGGCGGTCGTCGAGCCAGCCGCGCATCGCCGGGTCCAGCGAGATGAACCGGGTGCGCCCCGCGAACTGCCCCTCGCCGGGCGCCGCGGCCGGCTCGCTGACGTGCTCCCAGTCCTCGGGCCCGACCTCGCCCACCGGCCGGCGGGCGAGGCGGATCTGGCGGTTCACGGCGGACATCATGGCGTCTCCCGGTGGCTGGGGTCCCTGCGCGGCCTGCGCCGCACTGCGCGCCCGATTCTAAGCAAGCGCTTAGTCACTGCGCCAGGGCGGGTGCCCGCCGGGTGCCCGGCGGAGGCCCGCCGGGGGCCTGCCGGCGGCCCGGCGGGGGCCTGTCACCCGGGTGTGGGAGACTCCGCCCGCGTATTCGATCTTGGGGGTGGCGGGTGGGGCGTGTCCTGATCTGGGTGGCGAGGACCTGCGCGGTCGGCGCGTGGGCGGTGCTGGCCGTCGCGTGCGTACGGGCGTTCACCCTGGGCGGCGGAGCCGTGCAGCCGCTGACCGGCCTGCTCGCCCTCGGCTGGACCGGGGTGGGGCTGCTCTGGCTCCGGGCGCTCGCCCTGTGGGCGGGCAAGGCCGTCCGCGTGTTCGAGCGGGCCCGGGGGCGCAGGCGTGACGCCCGGGTGTCGCTGGCGAAGGAGGACGCCCGCCCCCGGCGGCACACGCAGCGGGTGCCGGAGGACTTCAGCGCCGGCCCCTGGGTGATCGTGCGCCAGGTGGCCGTGTGGATCCTGCTCCCGCTCGCGGCGGCCGTCCCCAGTGCGCTGCACGACATGGACGGGGGCGAGGCCGTCCGCGAACTCAAGGCGGCCGGCGCGGTCGTCGCCACCGCGACGGTGGTCGAAGCGGTGGACTTCGAGGCGGCCGAGGACGCCGACGGCTACGTCACCCACCACCACGGCGACCTGGTGCTGGCCCTGCCCGACGGGCGCAGGATCACCGCCTGGGGCGCCGACACCCGCGACGACCCGAAGCCCGACGACCGGGTCCAGGCCCTGTGGGCGCCCTCCGACCCGGAGCTCGGGGCCCTGGTCAAGGAGACCAAGGACCTGGCGCGCCACGCCGACAAGGGCTGGACGGTGAGCGGCGAGCGCCTGTTCCTGCTCTGCTTCTTCACGCTCTTCGTCCTCGGCTCCGTCCTGGTCATCGGACTGGCGGCGGGCTCCGAGAGCCTGCACGACCTCGCCTGGAGACCGCTTGCCCAGACCTTCCTGCCCGCCGTGGCCACCCTCCTGCTGCTGTGGATCCGCCCCGCGCTGACCGGCCAGGGCATGGTCCAAGGCGTGCTGGAGGGCGCCGCGTTCGGCGGGTTCGCCATCGTGCTGCTGGTCCTCTACATCGGCACGACGCTGCGCGCGCTCATCCGTGGCATGTGAACCCGGGCCCGGTCCTTGAACCCGCCGCCTGCACCCGGTCCTGAGCCCGCCGCCTGAGCCCGCCGCCTGAGCCCGCCGCCTGAGCCCGCTCCTCGATGCCTGCGGAGGCGTCAGCCGGGAGCGCCCCGGCCACCCGATCGCGTGAACACCGCGACCGCACCCATCCGCGGGCCGGGCCGCGCCGAATGGCGGGCGTGAGCAACCAGCAGAGCACCCCCGGCGCGGCCCCGGCCCGGCCCGGCGAGCCCCCGGCCACCCGCCGGCCCCGCCCGGCCCGGGCGGCGGCGGTGCTGTGCGGGCTGGCCGCCGCGGCCGCCGCCGTGGGGGCCGGCGAGGCGGTGGCGGCCTTCGTCCGGCCCTCGGCGGCCCCGGTGGTGGCGGTCGGCTCGGCCGCCATCGACCTTGCCCCGACCGCGCTCAAGGAGTACGCGGTCCGCACCTTCGGCACCGGCGACAAACCGGTCCTGCTGGCCGGCATCCACCTCACCCTGGCCCTGCTCGCGGCCGCCACCGGCCTGGCGGCCACCCGCCACCGGCCCGTCGGCGCCGCCGTGTTCGCCCTCTTCGGCGCGCTCGGCGCCTGGGCGGCACTGTCCCGCCCCGGCGCCGGCCCCGCCGACGCCCTGCCGGCCCCGGCCGCCGCCCTGGCCGGCGCGCTCGCCCTCGACCGGCTCACCGCCCTGCTGCGGCGCACCACCGCCCCGTCGCCCCCACCCCCCGAAGACCCCGACAGCCCCGAGGGCCCCGGCAGCCCCGACGGCCCCGACGCCGCTGAAAGCCCCGGGGCCGCCCCCCGCCCCCGCCGGCGCACGGTCCTCGCGGCCGGCGGCGCCACCATCGCCGCCGCCACCGCCCTCGGCGCGGGCGGGCGCATCCTCTCCGACCGCCGCAACGACATCACCGCCGCCCGCGCCGCCGTCCGCCTGCCGCCCCCGGCCCGGCCCGCACCACCGCCCCCGCCCGCCCTGCGGATCCCCGGCCTGGCACCCACCACCACCCCCACCGCCGACTTCTACCGCGTCGACACCGCCCTCACCCTGCCGCGCATCGACCCCCGCCGGTGGTCCCTGCGCCTGCACGGGATGGTCGACCGCCCGCTGCTGATCGGCTTCGACGAACTCCTCGCCCTGCCCCTGGAGGAACTCGACCACACCCTCACCTGCGTCTCCAACGAGGTCGGCGGCCCCTACGCCGGCACCACCCGCTGGCTCGGCGCCTCCCTGCCCGCCCTGCTGCGCCGCGCCGGGATCCGCGCCGGGGCGCAGCAACTGGTGGGACGCTCCCAGGACGGCATGACCATCGGCACCCCGCTGGAGGCGGTGCTCGACGGGCGACGGGCGCTGCTCGCGGTGGCGATGAACGGCGAGGCGCTGCCCGTCGAGCACGGCTTCCCCTGCCGCACGGTGGTGCCCGGCCTCTACGGCTACACCTCGGCCACCAAGTGGCTGGTGGACCTGGAGGCGACCACCTTCGCCGCGTTCGACCCGTACTGGGTGCAGCGCGGCTGGGACCGCACCGGAGAGGTGCGCACCGCCTCGCGGATCGAGGTGCCGGCGCCGTTCGCCCGGGTGCCGGCCGGTGAGGTGGTGCTGGCCGGCACCGCCTGGGCCACCCACCGGGGGATCGCCGCGGTCGAGGTCCGCGTCGACGGCGGTCCCTGGCAGCAGACCCGGCTCGCCGCCGACGCCGGCCCCGACGTGTGGCGCCAGTGGACCCACACCTGGGCCGGCGCCGCCCCCGGCACGCACCGGATCGAGGTCCGCGCCACCGACGCCGCCGGCGCCGTGCAGCCCGAGACCCGCAGACCCCCGTACCCCTCCGGGGCGACCGGCTGGCACAGCACGGTCGTCACCGTCACCTGACGCCCCGCCGACGAGCACCTCCGTCCGTCCACCGGCGGCCCCGCGGGGCCGTCCGGCCCCCTCACCGCGTCCGCGACCGCGCACGCGCCCACCCAAGGAGAACCCCCGTGACCACGTCCACCCTGCGCCGCAAGTCCACCACCGCGCTGCTCGCCGCCGGCCTGCTCACCGCCGCGCTGAGCGCCTGCAGCAGCGGCGGCGCCTCCACCGCGGCCGCCGACCGGGCCGCCGCCTCGACCGCCGCCCCGTCGGCCGCGTCGTCTGCCGCCTCGTCCGCTCCGGCGGGCGCCGCCCCCGACCAGGGCGCGAACGCCGCGCAGGCCTCCCAGCCGTTCGGCGCCGCCTGCGCGGCCGTGCCCAAGGACGGCGCGGGCAGCTTCGCGGGCATGGCCATGGACCCGGTCGCCACCGCCGCCTCCCACAACCCGCTGCTGTCCACCCTCGTCACCGCCGTCAAGCAGGCCGGCCTGGTGGACACCCTCAACTCCGCCCAGGACATCACCGTGTTCGCGCCCACCGACGACGCCTTCGCCAAGCTCCCGAAGAAGGACCTGGACGCCGTCCTCGCCGACAAGGACAAGCTCACCAAGATCCTCACCTACCACGTCGTCCCCCGCCGCCTGGCCCCCGCCGCCCTCGCCGGCGCCCACCGCACCCTGGAGGGCCACGACGCCACCGTCAGCGGCGCCGCCCCCGACTTCACCGTCAACGGCGCCGCCAAGGTCCTGTGCGGCGGCGTCCGCACCGCCAACGCCACCGTCTACATCGTCGACACCGTCCTGATGCCCGCTTCCTGACGGTTCGCCACCGCACGGCACGGCCCCCGGCGCCTTCCCGGCACCGGGGGCCGTCGTGCGCGGCACCGGGCCGCACCTGCGGCCCAGGGGATCCCAACCGCGAATTCCGCCGGAACAGTTGACGCTGTTGAAGTGGTCATGGCAGGTTCGTGCGGTTCGGGCGTTCGCAACCGTTCGCGCGCCCGGCGATCCCCCACAAGGAGACCCATGTTCAAGGCACTTGCCGCCGCCGTCGGCACCGCCGCGGTCGTCGCGGGCACCCTCACCTCCGCCGCCACCCCCGCCCAGGCCGTCCAGGCGGGCGACCTGACCTCCACCATCGCCCTGAGCAACTGCTCGGCCTCGCTCGTGCGCTACCCCTCCTCGGTCGACACCGACCGGGCGATGATGCTCACCAACGGGCACTGCCTGCCCACCATGCCCTCCGCCGGCCAGGTCATCCAGAACGCCAGCGCCAGCCGCAGCGGCACCCTGCTGAGCTCCTCCGGCGCCTCCCTCGGCACCGTCCAGGCCGACAAGGTGCTCTACGGGACCATGACCGGCACCGACGTCGCCCTCTACCAACTGACCGACACCTTCGCGTCGATCACCTCCAAGTACGGCGCCACCGCCCTGACGATCAGTGACACCCACCCGGTCGACGGCTCCTCGATGTACATACCCTCCTCGTACTGGAAGCAGGTGTGGAACTGCTCGATCAACGGGTTCGTCAACGCCCTGCGCGAGGACGAGTGGACCTGGAACGACTCGCTGCGCTACAGCGCCGGCTGCAACACCACCCACGGCACCTCCGGCTCACCGATCGTCGACGCCGCCACCAAGAAGATCGTCGGCATCAACAACACCGGCAACGACGACGGCGCGATGTGCACGCTCAACAACCCCTGCGAGGTGGCCGCCGACGGCACCACCACCGCCACCAAGGGCCAGAGCTACGGTGAGGAGACCTACTGGTTCACCACCTGCCTCGGCAACGGCCGCGTCATCGACCTCAACGTCGCCGGCTGCCTGCTCACCAAGCCCGCCGGCAGCGGCACCGTCTCCGTGACCAACCCGGGCAACCAGTCCACCGCCGTCAACGGCAGCGGCAACCTCCAGATCACCGCCACCGGCGGCACCGCCCCGCTGACCTACTCGGCCACCGGCCTGCCCGCCGGCCTGTCGATCAACGCCTCCACCGGCAAGATCACCGGCACCGCCACCACCGCCGGCACCTACAACGTCACCGTCACCGCCAAGGACGCCGCCAACAAGACCGGCTCCACCGCCTTCACCTGGACGGTCACCAGCACCGGCGGCACCTGCACCCCGGCCCAGCTGCTCGGCAACGCCGGCTTCGAGACCGGCACCGCCGCCCCCTGGACCACCTCCAGCGGCGTCGTCGACTCCAGCTCCTCCCAGGCCGCCCACGCAGGCACCTGGAAGGCCTGGCTCAACGGCTACGGCTCCGCCCACACCGACACCCTCGCCCAGACGGTGACCATCCCGGCCGGCTGCAAGGCCTCGCTCAGCTTCTACCTGCACATCGACACCGCCGAGACCGGCACCACGGCCTACGACAAGCTCGCCGTCACGGTCAACGGCACCGCGCTGAAGACCTACTCCAACGCGGACAAGGCCACCGGCTACCAGCTGCGCACCTTCGACCTCTCGGCCTACGCGGGCCAGAGCGTCACCGTGAAGTTCACCGGCACCGAGGACTCCTCGTTGCAGACGAGCTTCGTCATCGACGACACCTCGATCGCCACCAGCTGACCCGCCCGGACCACCCGGTCCACCTGCAACACCTGATCTGCCTCTGACGGGCCCGGCGGCACCCCGCCGCCGGGCCCGTCGCCCTGCCCGGACTCCTTCCCGGCCGCCCGCCCCCCCGGGACACCCCCTCCGGACCACCCCCGGACGCCCTTCGCGGGAACGCTGCGTAGCGGCGCGGGCCCGGCGCCCCCGCGCGGACAAGGCCCGCCCCGACACCGACTACACAGCGTCCCCACCAGCCGGTGCGACCACGAACCGGTCCGGTATTCCAGGGCGGGAACCGGGAGTTGGAACGGTGCTAGCGTGGAGGTACCACCCGCGAACCCCCCTGTGGACGCACCACTGCGCCGAGCCGGTGAGCACCGTGACGGAACAACTGAGCGGAGCGAGAAGCACCGAGGGGGACCTGGTCCGGCTGGGCCGGTTAGCCGCCGCGACCGAAGGCCGCCCCGAGGTCGTCATCGGACTGATCGACGGCCCGGTGGCCTCCGGGCACCCCGCCCTCGCCGCGGACCGGATCCGCGCGATCGGCCCCGCCACCCCCGCCCCGGCCCCCGGCGCGGCGGCCTCCCACGGCACCTTCGTCGCCGGACTGCTGCACGCGCGCCGCGACACACCGGCCCCCGGGATCTGCCCCGGCTGCACCCTGCTGGTCCGCCCGATCTTCACCGACACCGCCGGGACCGAGGACGCCGGCCCCTCCACCACGGCACAGGAACTGGCCGACGCGATCATCGAGTGCGTGTGCGGCGGCGCGCTGCTGCTCAACATCAGCGCCGCACTGGTCGGCCTGGCACCGGCCGGCGAGCGCCGCCTCGGCGAGGCACTGGACTTCGCCCGCGACCGCGAGGTCGTCGTCCTCGCCGCGGCCGGCAACCGCGGCCTGGTCGGCGGATCCGCGCTGACCAGGCACACCTGGGCGATCCCGGTGGTCGCCTACGGCGGCGACGCGCTCCTCATGCCCGGCTCCGACCTGGCGGCCTCCACCGGACGGCGCGGACTCGGCGCACCCGGCCGGGACATCACCGGCCTCGCCCCGGGAGGAGGCTGCACCCGGGCGAGCGGCACGAGCGCGGCCAGCCCCTTCGTCACCGGCGCCGCCGCACTCCTGTGGTCGCTGGTCCCGCACGCCCGCGGGGCGGCCGTCCGCTCCGCGCTGCTGCGCGCGGTCGCCTGGCCGCGCCGCGGCGTGGTCCCGCCGCTGCTGGACGCCTGGCGCGCCTACGCCCTGCTCAGCCGCGAAGCGTGACGGAAGGCGACCGCGACGCAAGGAACACGACCGCGACGGAAGGCGAGGACAGGGCCGCCAGGGGCGACAGAGCCGACAAGACGACAGAGCCGACAGGGCCGACAAGACGACAGGGCCGCCAGGACGACAGGGCCGGCAGGGCGACACGGACCGACAACAGGACGCAGAGCGACAGGGAAAGGCGACGGTGACAGCGATGGCCAAGCAACAGCGGGCACAGCGCCCGCCGGTCCGGGTCCGCCTGCCCGGATTCGTCTCCGACGAGGACATCGGCCTGGGCGACGCCGTCAGACGCGCGACCTCCACCGTGGGCATCAGGCCCTGCGGAGGCTGCCTGCGGCGGGCCGAGGCACTCAATCGCCGCATGGTCTTCTCCGGCCGCCGCGATTGACGGGATCCCACGAGCACGCACCACAGCGGGAACGCGGAGGGTGACCATGGAAGAGCCCAGAGAAGACCAGGAAAGCCTGCAGGTCCTGCCGAGTGACGACCCGACCGCCACCCCGGCCCAGGTCCAGACACAAGCCCGGAGCCAGGTCCCGGCGCCGGACCCGTACCCGCCCCCGGCACCCCCGGCCCGGGACCGGACCCCGGTGGCGCCGGCCCATGACCCGGCCCCCGCCCAGGCCCTGCCGGGCCCGCCGGCCGCGGCCAACCACGTCTACGCCCTCGGCCGGATCGAACCCCGCTTCCCGAGCCTGGGCGTCGAGAAGGAGTGGGCCCAGCTGGCCGGACGCTCGAAGGCCGCCGGGCTGACGGACCGCGAGGCCGTCCGCAGCCTCCTCGCCCTCCGCGAGAACCGCTACCTGGCCCGGGAGATGTGCTGGGTCTTCACGGTGGAGGGACTGGAGACCTACCTCCTGCGCCCCCGCGACCCCGCCGACTTCAAACTGCTGATCAAGTCCCTCAGGCCGGCCGACCGCCTCACCGACGCCGATGTCGACGTGGTCATCGGCACCCTCGGCCCGGTCGCACCGCCGGAGATGTGCAACGGGCTGACCCTGCCGATCTGCCTCTTCGACCAGCTCTACTGCTTCGACGCCGACTCCCTCATCAGGTCGATCCCCCCGGCCTCGGGCGTCGACGCCGACCAGTTCGAACCGGTGGCCAAGGACCTGTTCCTACACGTCGTGCAGCTGGCCGACAACGCCGGTGCGACGGACGAGCACCGGGCGCTCAACTACCTGTCGGTGCGCTACCCGGCGATCTACCACGTCACCGCCCGGCGGCTGGCCGAGAACGCCCCGCTGAGCGCGGTGGAGGTCGACGCCTCCCGGCTGGGCGCCGGCCGCCGCCTGGTGGACGTCATCCTCGCCTACCGCGACCGGACCACCGACGTGGTCGACAAGTACTACGTCCGGGTCGACGTGACCGAGAAGTACCCGTTCCTGGTCAGCAAGCTCGCACCCTACGTCACTAGATGATGCACCGAATCAGGAAGGATCGGTGACGACACATGTCACGGCAACCCGCACTGCCGGGCTTCACCGGAGAGAACGCACTCACGCCCGCCAGGGGGCGCTACGGCCTCGGCCGCCGGCCGATCGGGTGCGCGGTGCCCCTGAGCGTCCTGCCGCAGCTGGCCCCCCACGGAGGCCTGCCCGGATCGTGCATCCCGAACTGCCTGTGCGTCACGGCCGAGGGCTGTCCGTGCTGCGGCTCGGTGCCGCCCGAGATCGTCAAGTCCACGGTCAGGCGATGATCATGAACGCCCCGAAGTTCACTGCCGAGGCCGCACTGCCGCGGCCACCCGTCTCCTACGCCCCCGCGCCGGCCGCAGACCGGCCCACCACCCAGGAGGTGACCCCCGCCGCCCACGGCGTCGAGGTGTCCACCGGCCACTGCGGCTGCCTGTTCGACGACTGGTTCGGCTCCAGCTGCATCTGCATCGAGTACTGGTGACCGCCACCCGGCCCCGGTACCCGGCCCCCGGGACGGGCCGGCGCCGCCGCACGGCGGCACCGGCCCGTCCGCCCGCGCCCACCGCACGGGGCTGGCCCGCACCGTGACGGGCCGAAGCCGGGCGTGCCGGAGCGGGACGCGTCAAGGCGGGGTGTGCCGAACCGTCGGGGAAGGTGCGCAGGATCGGTGATCATCAGCGGTCACATGATCCGCTATATTCGCCCGGCGACCCTCCCACACCGGCCGCACGCCACGCCGCACTCCCACGCCGCGCCACCCGAGGAATCATCCCGTGCCCCACCGCGCCGACGACGCAGCCACCGCCCCAGCCACCGCCCCCGCACCAGCACCCGCCGACCCCTTCGCACCCCCCGCCCCCGGCACCCACCCGCAGCGCCCCGCGGCCCAGCGCCCGCCCCAGCACTGGAGCCGCCTGGGCATCGCCGCGTTCGTCCTCGGCCTGCTCGGCTTCCTCGCCCCCCTGTGGCTGGTCTCCGGCACCCTCGCCCTCGTCGCGCTGCGCCGTATCTCGCGCCTGCGCCAGCGCGGGGTCGGCCTGGCGATCGCCGGACTCCTGCTCTCCTTCCTGTGGCTCGTGGTGACCGCCGTCGTGGCCGGGCTCGTCCTGTTCGTCGTCCACGAGCTCAAGTCCGGCCCGGAGCGCGGCGCCGACGGCCGTCCCGTGCAGGCCGGCCGGGCCGGCCCCTGGTACCTGCGCCAGGGCGACTGCCTCGCCGACGACCTCAGCTTCCTGGAGGAGGAGCCGGGCCACTACGACCTCGTCCCCTGCGGGCAGCCGCACCGCACGGAGATCTACGCGGTGGTCCGCATCCCGGGCGGCTTCGCCTACCCCGGCGAGGCCGCCGTCAACGAGGCCGCCGAGCGGCTGTGCGCGGCCCGGGACACCGAGGCGTCCCCGAGCGGTCCGGCTCCGTCGCGCCCCGCCGTGAGCGGCTACAACTACCCGCAGGTCGTCGGCTGGTGGCTGGGCGGCGACCACGACGCCCTGTGCTACCGCACCGCGGCCGACCCCTGGTCGGGCCCGCTGCACCCGGCCCCCGCGGGCTGACCGGGCCGCCGGCCCCCGCGCCGGTCCTCGCGCCGGATCCGGGGCGAGGGCGTCAGGAGGCGCCGGCGGAGGCCTTGTCCTCCAGGTCCTCCAGGTCCGCCAGGTTCTCCAGGTCCTCCAGCTTCTTCAGCGTGCACAGGACGCCGACGAGCACGTGGAGGGGAGTGGAGATCCCCCTGATGTGGTCGAGGAGTTCGCGCAGTTCGGCGACGGCCCCCCGGGTGTCGCCGGCCTCGTGGCGGGTGTGGGCGAGGTCGTGCCGGGTGATCAGGGTGTCCGGGTGGTCCGGTCCGCGCACGCGGCGGATGTCGTGCAGCAGGTCCTGGTAGGCGGCGACGGTCGAGTGCGGCGGGGTCGGGAGCCGGGCCCGCAGGCCGATGGCCTTGTGGCGGGTGGCCAGGGTCAGCGGGTGGTCGCCGCCGAGGGTGTCCAGGCGGTGGACGAGGAGTTCGTCGAGTGCGGTGCTCGCGGCCGGGAGGTCGCCGGCGAGCAGGGCGAGTTCGCTGCGGGTGTCGAGGAGGTCGGGGTGTCCGGGGCCCAGCGCGCGGGACTGGGCCTCGTGCAGCGCCTCGAACGCTGCGACGGCCTCCTCGGGGGTGCCCAGGCGGCGCGTGTGGTGGGCGATGTTCGCAAGGGTGGTCAGGACGTGGGGGTGGTCGCGGCCCAGCACACGGACCTCGTCCGCCAGGAGCTCCAGGTTGAGGTCGAGCGCCTCGTACTCGTCCTCCGCCCAACTGGCAAGGAGGTTGCGGGTCGTGAACACCTGGGGGTCGTCCGCTCCCACGGCTGCCAGCTGCTCGGGGAGGAGCTCCTCCAGCAGGCGGAAGGCCTCGTACTCGTCCCCGGACTCGCCCAGGCAGCGGGCGTGGTTCTGGCGCGCGACCAGGGTGTCGGGGTGGTCCGGGCCGAGCACCCGGATCCGGTCCGGCAGGAGCCCGGCGAAGTCGCGCGCCGCGCCGGCCGGGTCCCCGGCCTGGCCGCGCCAGAACGCCCGGGCGGCACGGGCGCTCAGGGTGAACGGGTCGTCCGGGCCGTAGTGGCGTTCAGCCGCCGACCGGAGGCCCTCGAAGTGGCGGACGGCCGCGGCGGCCTGCCCGAGCTCGCCGAGGCTCTGGCCCGCCAGGAGAAGGAAGTCGGGCTCGTAGTCGGGATCCCAGAGCTCGTCCTGGGCGGCGGCGGACTGCAGCAGGACCGCACTCGACAGCAGGATCGCGGCGAGGTCGAGGTCGCACCCCTGCTCCGGCCAGGCGTGGAAGAGGGCGCCGCCGGCTGCGCGCGCCAGCCAGCCGCGCCACTGCGGAGGGACGGTGTCGTAGGCGGCGCGCTGGGTGAGCGCGTGCACGGCGATCAGGTCGCCGCCGTCCTCACCGGGCGTACCGGTGGGGAGTCGCCGGGGGGAGAGGTTCACGAGGCTGAGCCGGTTCAGGGTGCGCAGGGCGGTCCGGACGGCACCGTCGTCGACCATCCGGCTGGAGGCGTCCGGGCCGCCGCGGGCCACGGTGAGGTAGGACTGCGCGCGCCAGGACGTGAAGATGCCGGCGGGCACCCCGGACGGGTCCAGGAGGCTGAGGAACTGGAGGACCGGCGTGGCCAGGCCGCCCGTGCGCCGGTCCGCGTGCTCCAGGGACAGCCCGAGGACCGCGTCGAGGGTCGCCTCCTGGTCGTCGGGGAGGGCGCCGGGCTCGGGGGCCAGTTCGGACAGCGGGCGGCGCTCCCCGAGGAGTTGCCGGTACCGGGCGGCCGTCATGCCGGTGTCGGCGAGGTCGGTGACGAAGGACGCGGCCTGCGCCAGGGCGAGCGGGAGGTGCCCGAGCTCGTCGGCCAGGGCCGCGAGTTCCGCGGGAGGCTGCGGCATGCCGTGCGTCTCGAAGCGGCGGACGAGGTACGCCGCGGACTGCTCCGGGTCGAACGGGCCCACCTCGACCAGGCGGCGGGTGGAGGTGCGCAGCGCGGGGACGCGGCTGCGGGTCGTGACGACGACCTGCCCGTTGCCGCGCTCCGGCGGCCACAGGCCGCGCATGTCGGCCGGGTCGCGGAGGTCGTCCAGGACGATCAGCCATCGCCGGCCGGTCGTGTTCAGCCAGGCCAGGAACGCCTCGGGATCCGCGGGGCCGGCCGGATCGGTGTCCACGGTGGCCCGCGCCGCGGCCCGGTACGCCTTGAGGATCTCCTGGCTGCTGGTGGCGTTCACCCACACCACCAGGTCCAGGGCGCCCTCCCGCAGCAGCCGGTGGGCGTGGCGGGCCGCGAGCTGGCTCTTGCCGACGCCGCCCATTCCCGTGAGCACGTGGCAGGCCGCTCCCGCCGATCCGTCCGCCCCGCCGGTGCCGGTGGCGGTGCTGCTGCGGATACCGGTGTCGGCGCCGGGGAAGCGCCGGAGGCCGCGCTCCTGGAAGGCGTCCGCGACCGCGGGCACCAGGCCGATCTGCAGCGGCTCCGCACGGTCGCGCGGCCGTACCGGCTCCGGCGGCCCCTGGACGTTCACGACCTGCCGGCGGATGTAGGTGATGTCGGAGCCGGTCAGCGCCGTCTCGATGCCGCCCCCGGCCGCCACCGCCCGTTCGCCCCCGGCCCGCACCTCCCCGGGGGCGGTCGTCGGCGGCGTCTCCTGCTCCGAGGGCTCGGGCGAGGGCTCGGGCGAGGGGCCGGACGAGGGCTTGGGCCGGGGCCGCAGCCACCGGATCACAGGGTGTTCCCGTCGCCGGTGACCGCCTCCGTGATGCTGCCGCCCGCCGCGATGGCCCCCTCGCCGCTGGCCTCGACCGACCCGGCGACGGGCGCGGCGGCCGGTCCGGCGGGGGCCGCGGGGGCGGGGGCGGGCGGGGAGGTGAAGCGGTTGTTGTTGCCGGTGACGACGCGCTGGATGCTGCCGCCGACGGCGACGGAGTTCCTGCCGGAGGCCTTCACCGAGGAGCCCCCGCCCGCCGGGCGGGCCAGGGCGTACGCGGCGATGGCGAGCCCGACGACACCGCCGACCGCCCCGATCACGCTGGCGGTGCGGTCGGCGGTGTCCAGATCCACCCAGATCGCCACCGCGCCGAGCCCCAGCGCCACCGCGCAGCTCACCCCCGCGCCCACCCACGCCACCACACGCCCGTGCTGCACTGCCGCCACCTCTCCACCAGCCCTTCCATCGGGGCGACTTCACCCCCGACGCCCTCTGCGAGGCCACCACGGTAGAGCACGACGCACCGCCGCCGCGCGTTCCCGACGTGGTGCGCGAACGGGGGTCAGGGCCGGTGCGGACGCAGCGCGGTGCCCGTGGGGCGGCAGCCGGGCCGCCCGGTCAGGGCTTCGGCGTAGCCGGCTGACGCCCCGTTCGTGGTGACCTGTCGGCTGGTGGGTGCCCTGGGGCAGGACAGGCACCGCTTCCTAGACTGGCGACAGACATCCACGAGCATCTACGAGCAGTCGAAGCCCGAGGGGCGAAGAGTGGCACTGGCGAAGAAGGGTTCCCGCCGCATCGTCGTCGACGGCGTCGAGTACCGCTGGCGAGTGAGCAGGAAACCGTGCTGCGACTACGACGGGATCACCTTGGGTTACATGGTGGAGGACGCGGCCTGTCCCGGAACGACGCTCGTCGTGGAGACCGGTCGGCCGGCCGTGCTCGAACCGGACACGCTGCCGGCCGAGGTCGTCCTGCCGCGCGAGGTCGCCGCAGGTATTCGGGCCGCGCGGTCGAACGGCTGGACGCCCGGCTCCAGCGGTTCGCCGCTCAAGCTGCGCCTTTCCGCTCTCTGACCGGGCCGTGCCGAAAGAGGACCGCTACGGCTCTTGTCGGGAATTCGTGGACGAGCTGCGGGCCGCCGTCGGTGCCTGAGGAGTCGCCTGCTTCGGGCACCGCGGGCTCTGCTGCGGGCCCCTGCCGGGTCGTGGGTCGGCAGGGGCCCGCGGTGCAGACGGCCGAGGAGAGCCGGGACCTCCTCGACGAGCGGCGTCCTGGCCGGCACCGCCTACCGTCTACCGCCTGCTGTCGGCCTGGTGGCCGGGTCCTACTTCAGGTGGCGGGTGAAGAACTGGGCCGCGGCGTCCGCCGCGAACTGCGGCACGCCGGTGTGCCCGCCCATATTGGCGTGCAGGGACTTCTCCTTGGAGCCGAAGGCGTCGAACAGGTCCAGGGCCGCCTGCCGGTCGTTGCCTTCGTCGTCCCACTGCAGCAGGACGTGCAGCGGAATGGTGACCTGGCGGGCCTCCTCGAAGATGGCGCGTGGCACGAAGCTCCCGGCGAAGAGTCCGGCGGCCACGATGCGCGGCTCGACCACCGCGAGGCGGACGCCGATGGAGATCACTCCCCCCGAGTACCCGACCGGGCCGCCGATCTCGGGCAACGACAGGAGGGCGTCAAGGGCGGCCTGCCATTCCGGGACCGCCCTTTCGACGAGCGGGAGGACGAGGGCGTCGATGATCTCGTCGCTGACCGGCTCGCCGGCTTCCATGGCCCGGCGCAGGTCGGCGCGGGCCTGCTCGGCGGCGGCCCACCGGGGCCGGTCACCGCTCCCGGGGAGCTCGATGGTGGCCGCGGCGAAACCGTCCGCCGCGGCGTGCCGGGCCCGTGCCACCAGCCGGGGGTACATCTTGCGCAGCCCGAGCGGGGGGTGGCCGAGCAGGATCAGCGGTGCCGGTGCGGATGCCGGTGCGGACGCGGGCGTCCACAGGATGCCGGGGATCTCGCCGAGGGTGAATTCGCGTTCGAGGACGCCGTCGTCGAGGCGCTGCTCGGAGGTGAATCGCATGGTCGTGCCTTTCGGGAGTGCTCGTGTAACGGCGCTCCCGGACGACCTATCGCCCGACCGTGGCCCCAGAGGGGAGCACCCATGTCGATACTGCGTTCACGGGTACCACCTCCTCGTTCTCTCGCACGGCCACCGAAAAGCTAGCAGTGGCCGCCGCGCCCCGACAAGCGGATTCCCGGCGCGGGCCCCGCGGCCGGATGCCACGGAGCCCGAGCGTCACATCGAGGGCTCTCCGAGGGCGGCGCGCAGCCAGTCGAGGGAGTCGGACGCGAGGACGGCGTCGGCCAGTTCGTTGGCGGACTTCGTGGTGAGCCGGCCGCGGCTGTTGTCGATCCACCGCTGGGCGTTCGCGTAGCCCTGCGCCCTGTACTCGACGCCCTGCAGCAGGCACTCCAGCTTGTCGGCGTCGCGGGCGCAGACCGCCTCCGGGGACTCCTTCGCCTCGTACTCCGCGACGAGCTCGCGGACGGCCGCCGCCAGCGCCTCGGGCATCCCGGCGACCTGGTCCGCCGTCACCGCCTCGGGGTCGGCGCAGGCCGCGTACTTCTTCCCCAGGTGGTTCACGTCGCCGGTGCGCGTCTCCTGGGAGTCGTGCCACACCGCGAGGTACGCGGCCCGCGCCGGATCGGCGCCTTCGAGCTTGGCGATGATCGAGGCGAGGAGCGCGGTGCGCCAGGAGTGCTCGGCCACCGATTCGGGGTCGCGCACACCGGCCATCCACCACCCCGTGCGCTTGGTCTGCTTGAGCGTCCCGGCTTCGAACAGGAACCTCGCCACCGCGGACAGGTCGTCGGTCACGGTCGGCTCCCTTCGGCGCGGATCGGTCGGAGCATCGCGATCAGCGGCGGGGCCTCGGGGTTCGGCCGGACCTCGTTGACGGCCTCGTACCCCCACGCCTCGTAGAGCGCCAGGACCTTGCCGTTGCCGGCGGCCGGGTTGACCATGAGCGTGACCTGCTCCTCGCCCGGCCAGCAGCTCGTCGTGGATGCGCCGGGCGGTGCCCGTACCGCGCCAGGGGGTGCGCACGCCGATCTCCTTCAGTGCGAGCGTGGGCCGCGCGGTCAGCTCCTCGGGTACGGGCTTGTCCATGCGGGTCCACCAGCGGTCCCCGGGCCCGATGGTGTTGCCGTAGGCGTAGCCGACGGCCTGACCGCGGTCGTGGCCGATGACGGCCTCGAAGCCGGGCTCGGAGCCGTGCCGGTCCAGGCGTTCCGCGAACACGGACGGGCCGTAGTTGGGCCGATGGAGCAGCGGCGCCCGGACGTCGCGGTACAGGTCGATCAGCGTCCGGCGCACCGGCGCCGTCAGCTGCAGGTGGTGGCGCGGCTCGATGTCGATCACCTGGTGGTCCTCCTGGTGCCGCAGGTGCACGGGTCTGGGGTCGCACGTGTTCCGGGAGCGGTCAGCGCAGGGAGCGCAGCATGACGGCGTACCGGGGGGAGTCGGCGAACGGCTGGCGGAAGCCGACCGGCCTGTACCCCCAGGACTCGTACAGTGCTTGCACCTTGGGGTGGTCGGGGTCGACCAGGAGGACCGCGAGGTCCTCGGGCCGGTCGGTGATCAGCTGTGAGTGCAGCCGTTCGGAGGTGCCGCTCTTGCGCCAGTTCGGGCGGACCATCAGCTCGGACACCCCGAAGGTGGCGGACGGTTCGGGAGCGGGATCGACGTGCTCGCGCCACCACTCCTGGCCGGTGGCGAGCGGCGCCCCGTAGGCGAAGCCGACGGGCTCGTCCGCGTCGTACGCCACCACGCAGGTGAAGCCCGGCAGGCTGGTCCAGTGGTCGACGAACCAGGGGAACCGCTGGGTGAACTCGTCGTCGCTCCGGTCCGCGTACGCGTCCGAGTGGACGTCGATCAGCAGTTGGCGCAATCCCTCGGGCAGCTCACCGTACTGGTAGCGGCGCAGGTCGATCACGGTCGGCTCCATTCGGTGCGGAAGCGGTCCGCCCACTCTCGCGCAGCGGGGGCGTTCGCCGAAAGGGTCAACAGGTCGCGGTGGAAGTCTCCGAGGAGAGTGCGCATGCGCCCCGGGATCGGCGCGCCGACCATCAGATCGAAGACCGTTGCCGCGGTCGCGGTGGCCAACTCGATCTCTCCCTGGTGGAGTTGGGCGATGGCGAGCCGGCCGGTGGCCAGCGCCCGGTTCCTGCGGAACTGGCTGGGCAGCATGGCGAGCGCCCGGTGGGAGGCGCCTTCGGCCTGCTCGGGGTCGCCGATCCGGTCACGGACGATCGCGGTCAGGGCGAACAGCTCGGCGGGTCCGTAGAACGCCACCCAGGACGGGCGGGCCTCGCCGCGGGCGCGGGCGAGCGCGTCCTCGGCGAGCCCGAGTGACCTGAGCGCCGCCTGGCGGTCGTTCAGGTTCGAGTGCCCGATGGCCGTACGGGCGTGCGCGAGCGAGGCGAACATGGGATCGCAGCGGGTGATGCCGGTCGCCTGGGCGGCGTTCGCCGCCGTGACGGCTTCGGCGTGCCGATTCTGCTGGTGGGCGAGAATCGCGATCGAGTTCCACGCCCGGAACTGGGCGGTGGCGTCCTGGGCGAGGCCGGCGAGCCGCATACAGGTGTCGAGGTGGCGCTGTGCGCGGTCGAGTTCGCGGGCGTCGATGCATGACCAGGCCGCCACCGCGGTGTAGTCGGCGGCGACGCCGAACAGTCGTCGGCGTACCCGCTCGGTGGCACTGCCGCCCCGCTGCACGGCGAGCACCTGTTCCGCCCTGGCCAGGGCGGTGCGTTCGAGGGCGGCGTGGCCGCCGCGGTGGTCGTCCAGGGCGTCGAGCGTTTCCAGGTCGGACCGCAGCCTCAGCACGTCGGACGCCCCGATGGTGGGTTGGGAACCGAGGGTCGGGAACGCGGCTGCGGCAGCCGCGGTCGGCCCAGAGGAGATGAAGGTCCGGCGCCGCACGTTTTCCTCCGGTGACGGGGCGGGACGCGGCACGCCCCGCGGAACGAAGCCGAGTTGTTCGGCCGTGCACTCGAATACTGCCGTTAGCGCGGCGCGTTGCTTCGCGTGGGGCCAGCGGGTCCTGCCGGTGATCCAATCCCGCACCGTGCGCTCGGTACAGCTCCCGTACCGGCCGCTGACGGTCTCGACGTACTGGTTCACACGATGGGCCAACTCGGCCTGACTGAGCGCGAGTTCGACCATCCGTCGACGGAGTTCACTATTGTCCCCCATGAGCGCAAAGTAGCGCTCCCGTTACTCTGGGCGCGAGTCGACCGGTAAAGGGGCGGTCAAAACTTCCGGTCGGCTGCGAGCAGGCGCCCGCGAAATCACCCTGCCCGTCCGGGGCGTGCGGCCGTTGACTGGAGCACAGCCGCCCGGAAGGCCGCCCACCCGGCCGTGGGGAAGGATCCGTGCGGCTGCCGCCGCCCGACCCCGGTACCCCCGCTCGACGGGGTCGGGCGGCCCCTGACCGTGCCGTCTGCAGGAGTTCCCGTGTGCCAGACCTCCACAGCCGTCGTCTACCTCTGTACCGACGACGATCCCACCGGGCGCCGGCTGTGTGCCGAGTGGTGCGAGGCCCGTGCCGTCGCCGAAGGGCTGGAGGTCGCCGAGGTCGTCACCGACGCGAACGTGCTGCTGCCGCCGGCCGAGCGCCCCGGCTGGCGGCGCGTCAACGAGCTGGTCGCCGCCGGATCCGTCTGCGTGGTCGTCACACTGAACCGCCGCATGGTCGCGGACGGCCCGAAGGCCTGGCGGCGGCTCGCCGCCGACCTCGACCGCCGGGGCGTCGCGCTGCTCACCCTGCGCCGGTCCGTCGGCGGGGCGGCAGCGGATGTCCAGGAACCGCACCCCGAATGGCACGCCCCTTGTCAGTAGGTGGGCCCTCCCTGTCCGGACGGCTGACGCGAGGGGAGCGGGGGGAGGGGGGCGGGCGCGGTGCGGGACGCGCGCGGATGTTTGAAGTGCCCTCAGCGGGCAGGCGACGGACAGCGCCGTTCCGTCCGCCGGCGCCCGGCGTCGAGGCCCCGGCTCTCCCCTCCCGGGGCCTCGACGCGTACCCGGATCCCGACCGCGACCGGAGGAGCCCCCATGCCGATCTGGACTGTCCTTCGCCCGCTGCTGGTGGCGGCCGCCGTGCCGGCCGCCGTCCTCGCCGTGGACCGGGTGCTGCTGCTGGCCGTCGGCCGGCTGTCGGCCGCCCGGCCCGCCGCCCGCCGGTGGCAGCTGCTGCGCCGCTGCCGGATTCCCGTGCTGGTGACGCTCGTTGCGGCGCTGCTGCTCGGCTGCGAGCCGGCCGCCGGCCTGGGCCCGGGCATCCGGCCGCCGGTGCGGCACGCGCTGCTGCTGGCGGTACTGGTCAGTGCGGGCTGGCTGGCCGCGCGGGCGGTCTCGCTGTTCATCGAGTCCGCGCTGACCAGGTACGCCGCCGGGCGGCGGGACCCGGGGCGGGTGCGCCGGGCCAGGACCCAGGCCGACCTGGTCGGCCGGATCTCGGACGTGGCGATCGCGGTGCTCACCCTGGCCGCCGCGCTGATGACCTTTCCGGCGGTCCGCGCGGTCGGCGCCAGCCTGCTGGCCTCGGCGGGCCTGCTCGGCCTGGTGGCGGGGGTCGCGGCGCAGTCCTCGCTGGCCAACCTGTTCGCCGGGATCCAGCTGGCGTTCGGCGACATGGTGCGGATCGGCGACGTCGTGGTGGTGGCAGGGGAGTGGGGCACGGTGGAGGAGATCACCCTCACCGCCGTGGTGATCGCCACCTGGGACCAGCGGCGGATCGTGATGCCGGTCTCCTACTTCGCGGGCAAGCCGTTCGAGAACTGGTCCCGGCGGGACCCGGGGATCACCGGCACCGTGCTGCTGCACCTCGACCACCGCACGCCCGTCGGGGAGTTGCGGGCCGAGTTCGAGAAGATGCTGGCGGGCGACGAGCGGTGGGACGGCGCCGGCCGGGCACTCCAGGTGGTCGACACCACCCCCAGCACCATCGTGGTCCGGGCCCTGATGACCGCGCCCGACGCCGAGCTCGCCTTCGAACTGCGCTGCGCGGTCCGCGAGCACCTGGTCGCCTTCCTGCGCGACCGGCACCCGTACGCGCTGCCGCGGGTCACCGTCGCCCGGGCCGAGGCGGCCGAGCAGGGCCGGGCCGCGGCCGAGACGGCGCAAGGGGAGTGGACCGCGGCAGGCGGCCTGCAAGGGCCACCTCCCTCGTAGCCACCCCCTGCCCCGGGACTGCTCCTGCCGGTACGTGCGTGCCTGCCGGGTGGTCGCGAGGTCGGCGACGGGCTCGACGCGGCCGGTCCGTTCAGCCCTGGGACGGACCCGGCGCCTGAGGGTGGCCGATCTGCACGCCCCCGTGGATCACACCGGCGGCGAGCGAGCCGTCCTGGGCGCTGATGTGCACGTTTCCGCCGACCGCCATCCCGCCGTCCCCGGCCGACACCCGGGCCCCGGCCGCGCTCTCGGCCAGCAGCTCGCGCAGGGCATCGCCGGCGCGCTCGCGCTCGTCCTGCGGCAGGTCCTCCAGGAACGCCTCGAACCGGGCCTGCCAGGAGGCCTCCTGGCGGATCCGGAGCCGCTCCAGCTGCCCGCCCTCGGCTGCCGCGAGCTCGGCGGCGGTGCGACCCAGCCGCTCCAGCTCGGCACTCTCGCGCTGGGCGTTCCCCCGCCCGAACCAGGCGGCCACCCGGCCTCGGAGCCCCTCCCACGCCTCGGTCCCCGCCGCAGTCATCACCGCCGTCCCACCGGAGATGGCCAGTGCGGTCAGCGTCTCGGACAGCATGCGCGATCCCCCCTTGTCGGCAACCGTGGCCCCGACCGTACCGCGAGCCGGTCGCCGCGCCTAGGCGGATATCCACGCGGCTGTGCAGGCGGGCAAGGAGAAGTGACCAACCGTCAGCAGAGCTGCCAGGCCGTCACCCCGAGGCATGCGCCCAGGTGCTCAGGCGGCCCGGGCGGGCCCCTCGACGTGCTGCTTGAAGTCCTGCAGGCAGCGGTGCACCTGGTGGGCGACGAACCCCAGTCGGTCGCCGATCAGATCGACCACGCCGTGCGGGGTGTGGTCCAGCTGCAGCATGATCCGGGTGCGCCCCTCGCCCAGCGCGTGGAAGGTGGCCACCCCGCACTGGTCCGCGCCGTCCACCGAGCGCCAGGCGATCCGCTCGCCGGGGATCCGCTCGGTGACCTCGGTGTCGAACTCGCGCTGGACCCCGTCCACCCGGGCCACCCAGTGCACCGTGCCCGACGGCCCCGGCACCACCTCCTCGACGCCGCTCATGAAGCGCGGGAACGCCGACACCCGGCACCACTGCTCGTACGCGGCCTCCACCGGCACCGCCACCTCGACCGACTCCTGCATGCGCGACATGGGTCCTCCTCTGCCGGGCGCGCCCCGGGTCGGACGCGCTGCCGCTCGTCTGCCCGCCCCGCGCCGCTTGACTCTCGGGTTACCCGAGACGGCACAGTTCCCTGCGTGGACAGGACGAATCTGCTGCCTATCGGGCAGTTCGCACAGGCCGGGGGCCTGCCGATCACCGCTCTGCGGCACTACGACGCCAGCGGCGTACTGGTGCCGGCCCTCGTCGACCCGGACAGCGGCTACCGCTACTACCGGCACGACCAGGTCCGCACGGCCCAACTGGTCCGGGCGCTGCGCCAGTTGGACATCCCGATCGAGGGGGTGCGCGAGCTGCTGGCGCGCATCGCCGACGGCCGGGACATCTCGGCCGACCTGCAGGCGCACCTGACGGCCGCCGAACGCCGGCTGGAGGTCCAACGCACCGTCGTCCACGCCCTGTTGGCCCGACTCTCCGAGGGGTACCGGATGAACCACCGCATCACCGTCCGCCAGGACGGGCCCGTGCGCGCGCTGGCCTGCCGCGCCACCGTGCACCAGCCCGAACTCGACGCCTTCGCCCGCGCGAGCTTCCAGAGCATGTACACCGTCGCCGGACAGGCCCCGCTGACCTTCACCGGGCCCGCGTTCACCCGCCTCCACGGCCTGGTCACCGAGGACAGCGCGTCCGAGGTCGAGGCGTGCCTGCCGTTCTCGGCGACGGCCGCCCAGCCGGGCGAGCTGCCGGAGGGGATGTACCTGCTGGACATCCCCGAGGCGCTGTTCGCGAGCACGGTCGTGGACGGGCCCGCCGCGGCCTTCCCGCAGATCCAGAGCGCCTACGACGCCGTCGCGGCCTGGGTCGCCGAGCACGGGTTCACCTTCGCCGGGCCGGTCCAGGAGATCTACCGGCGCTGGTGCGGCTCGCCCGGCCACCCCGAGAACAGCCTGGAGATCGCCTGGCCCATCCAGCCCGCCCGACCCGAGCCCGCCTGACCCGAGCCCGCCGAGGCCTGAGGCCGCGGGGTCCGAGGCTGTCACGATCCGGGCCGGTCACGATCCGGGCCCGTCCACGGGTCGACAGGTCAGCCGGCGCCCCCGCCGCCGCCGAACCGGTCGTCGGCACGGGGGTGTTCGGCGGCGCGGCCGGGCAGATGGCGGGTGAGGGCGTCCTCGCGGTTGGCCGCGGTGACACGCTGCACCAGGGCGCGCAGGCGGGCGGCGTGCGGGCGGGCCCACACCCGCAGGGCGCAGTCGGCCCGCGCGTCGAGGCGCTCCACCCCGGCGGCCAGGGAGCGGACGGCGCGCAGCGCGGCGGCGGCGGACCCGGGCAACAGACGAAGCAGGCGCAGCGGGTGCAGCCGGCGCAGGCAGTTCGGGGAGTGCAGGGGACTCAGGACGTACCGGGTGAGGTGGCGGATTCGGATCACGGGGAGTGCAACCCCGTCGCTTTCCGACGGGTCACGGTACGTGAACCAACCGGAGGTGGTCCGCAGCGCGCTGCGCGCCCCCTGCCCGCGCCCCCACCCCGTGGCGCAGCCCTGGCAGGCCCCTGGCGCAGCAGACCGCCGCGTCGGCAGCAACAGCGTTACCGGCCCTACCAGCCGTACCGGTGTTACCGGCCCTACCGGCCCTACCGGCCCTACCGGCGGCACCGGGGCCCCGCCCGGGCTGCCGCGCCCGCCCGGGGCGGCGAGAATCCCGACAGGGGCGATGTCGATCCGGCCGCCGCCCGTTCGACGTAACGGTGGGAGCGGGGACCACCCCGACCCGGCCGGGCCCACCGCGCGGCCCCGGACGCACAAGGAGCAGGCCATGCCAGAACTGAGGGTCCACAACCTCACCGTCACCCTGGACGGCTTCGCCGCCGGCACCGACCAGCGCCCGGACGCCCCCTTCGGCGACGGCGTCGACGGACTGCACGACTGGATGTTCGCCGCGATGCGCGAGCGCGCCGAGGGCCGGGGCGGCATCGACGTGGACCAGGTCGAGCGCTCCCTGGACAACATCGGCGCCACGATCATGGGCCGCAACATGTTCGGGCCCCAGCGCGGGCCGTGGCCCGACGAGTCGTGGCGGGGCTGGTGGGGGGAGGACCCGCCGTTCCACCACGACGTCTTCGTCCACACCCACCACCTGCGGCCCGACCTGCCGATGGCGGGCGGGACGACCTTCCACTTCACCGACGAGCCGATCGAGACCGTGCTGCGCCGGGCCTTCGAGGCGGCCGGGGGCCGGGACGTGCGCCTGGGCGGAGGGGTGGCCACCGTCCAGCGGTACCTGCGCGCCGGGCTGGTGGACGAGCTGCACCTGGCCGTCGTCCCGCTGCTCGCCGGGCGCGGCGAGCGCCTGCTCGACAACCTGGGGGAGGGGGTCGACGGCTACCGGGTCGCCGAACTGATCGCCTCCCCGGCCGCCGTCCACGCCCGCCTGGTCCGCCGCTGACCCACCGCTGACCCGCCGCCGACCCGGTGCGCCGCGGCAACCGAAGCGGCCCCGGCCTCAGGAGCGGTCGGGCGCTGCCGACCGGTCCGGCGCTGCCGCCCGGTCCGGCGCCGCGGAGCGGGCGTAGCGCTCGCCGAGCCGACGCAGGTGGTCGACCAGTTCCGCGGGCCCGGTGACGTCGAAGTCGAGGTCGAGCATGCCCAGGTAGACCGCGAGGGTCTGCACGGTGTCGGCGCCGGTGACCAGGACGCAGGTGTCGTCGTCGAGGGCCTCGACCGTGCCGACCGCGGGGTTGATCCGCTCGATCACCGCCTGCGCCGGGGCGTGGACGGTCACCCGCGCGTGGTGGCGCCAGGCCGCGCTCGACACCCGCTGGGAGACGTACGCCGCGAGGTCGCCGCCGGGCGGTTCGCGCGGGGTGAAGCGCGGACCGGTCGGGGTGCGGGGCTGGATCCGGTCGGCCCTGAAGGTCCGCCAGTCCTCGCGTTCGACGTCCCAGGCCACCAGGTACCAGCGCCGTCCCCAGTTCACCGCCCGGTACGGCTCGACGACGCGGCGGGTGGGCGAGCCGGCGTGGTCGAGGTAGTCGAAGCGCAGGCGTTCCCGGTCGCGGCAGGCGGAGACCAGGGTGGTCAGCACGTCCGCGGACACGCCCGGGGCCGGGCGGTCGGCCGGCACGGCCACCGTGTACGCCTGGAGGGCCCGCACCCGGCGGCGCAGCCGTGCGGGCAGCACCTGTTCCAGCTTGGCCAGCGCCCGCAGCGCGGTCTCCTCGGTGCCGGGGACGGCGCCCTGTGCGGCGGTGCGCAGGGCGAGCGTCACCGTGACGGCCTCCTCGTCGTCGAGCAGCAGCGGGGGCATCGCCGCCCCGGCGCCCAGCCGGTAGCCGCCGGCGGCCCCCCGCTCGGCGTCCACGGGATAGCCGAGCTCACGCAGCCGCTCGACGTCGTTGCGGACGGTGCGGCCGCTCACGCCGAGGCGCTCGGCCAGTTCGGATCCCGGCCAGGACCGGGGGGTCTGCAGGAGGGACAGCAGACGCAGCAGTCGTGCGGAGGTATCGAGCATGAGGACCAGCCTGGTGTGCTATTAGGAACGTACCGTGCCTATATCCAGAATACTGTCGTACCCATGGAGAACAGCAGCAACACCGCCGCCAACGCCGACGTCACCGCCAGCGCCGACGCCGACACCGACGCCCGGATCCGCCCGTTCCGCATCGACGTCCCGCAGGCGGAGCTCGACGACCTGCGCGAGCGGCTGGCCTGGACCCGCTGGGGCAGCGAGATCCCGGGCGCGGGCTGGAGCCGGGGTGTGCCCACCGCCTACCTCAAGGACCTGGCCGCGTACTGGGCCGAGGGCTTCGACTGGCGCAAGGCGGAGGCGGAGCTCAACGGGTTCCCGCAGTTCACCACCGGGATCGACGGCCAGAACATCCACTTCCTGCACGTGCGTTCGCAGAACCCGGCGGCCGTGCCGCTGCTGCTGGTGCACGACTGGCCCTGCTCCTTCGTGCAGTTCGTCGAGGTCGTCCGGCCGCTGGCGCAGGACTTCCACGTCGTCGTGACCTCCACGCCCGGCACCGGCTTCTCCGGTCCGCTCGGCGAGGCGGGCTGGAACACCGGCCGCATCGCGGGCGCGTTCGTCGAGCTGATGGGCCGGCTCGGGTACGACTCCTACGGCGTCCAGGGCACCGGCGGCGGCGCCTGGATCGCCGCCGAGATGGGGCGTCAGGCGCCCGACCGGGTCGTCGGCGTGCACGTCAACGGCCTGATCACTTTCCCCTCCGGGGACCCCGCCGAGTTCGAGGGGCTGACCGCGCCGGAGCAGGAGCGGCTGGCCCGGCTGGAGGAGTTCCAGAAGGACAGGATGGGCTTCGCCGCCATCCAGTCCACCCGCCCGCAGACCCTCGCCTTCGGCCTGCACGACTCGCCGGTCGGCCAACTCGCCTGGATCGCCGAGAAGTTCAAGGAGTGGACGGACCCCGCCGCCGAGCTCCCCGAGGACGCCGTGGGCCGGGACCGCCTGCTGACCAACATCAGCGTCTACTGGTTCACCGGCACGGCGGGCTCCTCGGCGAACCTCTACTACGAGGCGGGCCACGACCCGGGCGCCTGGGCCCCGAAGCCGCGCGGCACCGTCCCCACCGGCGTGGCCGTCGCCCTGGACACCGGCATCGCCATCCGCCGCTTCGCCGAGCGGGACCACAACGTCACCCACTGGACCGAGTTGGAGCGCGGCGGCAACTTCCTCGCACTGGAACAGCCGGAGGCGTTCGTCGCCGACGTCCGCGCCTTCTTCGGCACGCTCGGCGCCTGACCTCCGTACCAGGCGCCCGGCCACTGCGCCGGGCGCCTGACCCCTGCGCCCGGCGCACACCCCCGCTCGGTGTCCCGGGCGCGCGCCGTTCCCAACTCCCTCGGCCCGCTGCGCCGCCGCTCCGTCCCCGCCGCGTCACCCGCCCCCGTCCGCGCCCCCGCCCCGCGGCGTTCACGAGAACCCGGTGTCGAACCGGTGATCGCCAGTGATATAAACGGTCGTCGGTGTGCCGACCGCCGAGGCGCCACGGGGGGCAATCGCGCTGTGCCGAAAGGCATTTCGGCGAAATGTCTGAATTCTTCGTTCCTGATGGCCGTCCCCGCTGATGCCCTCTCAGCCGGCCGGACGCGCGCACCGCGCCCGTGTGCTGCCCTCGCAGCACGTCCTTGACGCGCATCAGGAGAATCTGGATGGCCATCCCCCCTGGCCGGACCGGCGGAGCCCCGGCGCCCGCCGGCCCCCGGCGGACCGCACGGCGGTCCATACGCCGCGCCCTGGCCGGCGCCGCCGCCACCGCGGTCCTGCTCGGCCTGGCGGTCCCGGCCGCCGCCTCCGCCGCACCGCAGGCCGCGCCCCCGCAGGAGCGCCGGATCGGCACCGCGCCCACCGCGCCCGCCGACGCGCAGCCCGCGGACGGGCCGGCCGACTCGACCCCGCTCAGCCTGAGCATCACGCTGGACCCGCGCGACCCCGGCGCGCTGCAGAGCTTCGTCACCGCCGTCTCCACGCCGGGCTCGCCGCAGTACCGCCACTACCTGAAGACCGGCGAGTTCGCCAAGGCCTTCGGCGCGGACCCGGCCGCCGTCGCATCCGTCAACAAGGCCCTGACCGACGCCGGCCTGCACCCCGGCGCACTGGACGCCAGCGGCCTGACCATCCCGGTCGCCACCACGGTCGGCGAGGCCAGGCGCGCCTTCGCGACCGGCTTCAGCGGCTACCGGCTGGCGGACGGCTCCACCGCGTACGCCAACACCGAGGCCCCCCGGCTGTCCGGCGCCGCCGCGGGCGCGGTGGCCGGCGTCGTCGGCCTGAACAACCTGGCGCGCCCGCACACCAACCACGTCCTGGCCGACCAGGGCGCCGTCAAGCCCGAGCGGCCGAACGCCGCACTGGCCCCCGCCTTCAGCGGCGGCCAGCCCACGCTGTGCGCGGACATCGAGAACTGGAAGGCCTCCCAGGGCAAGCACAAGTTCCAGGACTACTTCACCCCCGACACCCTGGCGGGCGTCTACCAGAAGTCCTTCGCCAACGGCGGCGCCGGCTCCACCGTCGCGGTGTTCGCCCTGGAGGACTACAGCGACGCGGCCATCGCCGCCTACCAGCGCTGCTTCGCCACCGCCGCCTCCGTCTCCCGGGTGAAGGTCAACGGCGGCCCCACCACCCCGGTGACCCCCGCCAACTACCAGGACGTCGGCGTGGAGACCGCCCTCGACGTCGAGACGATCATCGGCTTCGTCCCCAACGCCTCGGTCCTGGTCTACCAGGGCCCGGACTACACCAGGGCGAGCTGGGCCGACATCCTGGCGGTCTACCAGAAGATCGTCGCCGACAACCGCGCCCAGGTGGTGTCGATCAGCTGGGGCTCCTGCGAGGACCGCACCGACCACGCCTACCAGCAGGCCGCGAACCTGGTCTACCAGCAGGCCGCCGCCCAGGGCCAGAGCGTGGTCGCCGCCTCCGGCGACCAGGGCTCCACCGGCTGCTACAGCGGCGACCCCACCCGGCCCGACCCCCGGCTGTCCGCCGACGACCCGGCCGGCCAGCCCTACGTGACCGGCGTCGGCGGCACCACCATCAACGGGACCCCCGCCGCCCCGCAGGAGACGGTCTGGAACAGCGGCAGCGGCGGCGCCGGCGGCGGCGGAATCTCCTCCCGCTGGGCGCTCGACAACGCGGCCAGCTTCCAGGCCGGCCGCACCGCACCGGGCTTCAACCCCAGGGGCTGCCCCGCCGCGGAGGGCATCTCGACCTGCCGCCAGGTACCCGACGTCTCCGCGCTCGCCGACTCCGGCCGCGGCTACCTGATCTCCATCTACGCACAGGACCGGACCGAGTACTGGGGCACCATCGGCGGCACCAGCGGCTCCGCGCCGCTGTGGGCCGCGATCATCGCCCACGCCAACGCCGACGCCCGCTGCGCCGCCTCGGGCCCGGTCGGCTACCTCAACCCGCTGCTCTACCGGCTCGGCGCCGACGCGCTGAAGGACGTCACCACCGGCCACAACAACGTCACCGCCTCGGGCTACAGCGGCGGCCTGTACACCGCCGCCCCCGGCTACGACATGGCCACCGGCCTGGGCACCCCGCGGGTCGACGCGCTGACCCGGGAGCTGTGCGCCGCCCTGCCGCAGAGCCCGGCCGGCACCTACCGGCCCACCGCGCCCACCCGCCTCCTGGACACCCGCACCGGCGACCCGGTGACCGCCTACGGCGAGCGGTCCCTGCAGATCTCCGGCAGCGCGGGCATCCCCGTCGCGGGCGTCACCGCGGTGATCCTCAACGTCACCGCCACCGCGCCCGCCACCGACGGCCACCTGACCGTCTACCCCTCGGACGGCGCCCGCCCGGACACCTCCAACCTCAACTGGACCGCCGGCGCGACCGTGCCCAACCTGGTCACCGTCCCCGTGGGCAGGGACGGCAGGGTCACCTTCTACAACGGCGCCTGGGGCGGCGTGCACCTGCTCGCCGACGTGCAGGGCTACTACACCTCGGACACCGACGGCGCCACCTACCAGCCGTCCGGCCCGGCCCGCGTGCTGGACACCCGCACCTCGGGCGGACCGGTCGGCGCCTACGGCGAGGTGGCGCTGACCTCCCAGCAGCTCGGCGCGCCCGCCGGCACCAGGGCCGTGGTGCTCAACGTGACCTCCACCGGCTCCCTGGAGGAGGGCCACCTGACCGCCTACCCCTCGGGCGACGCCCGCCCGACCACGTCCAACCTCAACTGGACCCGCGGGCAGACCGTCCCGAACCAGGTGATCGTCCCGCTCGGCGCCGACGGCGGCATCCGCCTGTACAACGGCTCCTGGGGCCCCACCCAGATCATCGCCGACGTGTTCGGCTTCCTCACCACCGGCGGCGGCGCGGCCTTCCACACCACCGCCCCGCACCGCCTGATGGACAGCCGGCTCGGCCTCGGCACCCCCCGGGGCGCCTTCACCGGCCGCCAGGTCCGCAGGCTCGACCTGGACGCGGGCGGACTGCTGTCCGGCGCCAGGGCCGTGGTCCTCAACGTGACCGTCACCAACCCGCTGGAGGACGGCCACCTGGCCGTCTCGCCGTCCGGCCAGGCCTCCGCCAGCACCTCCAACCTCAACTGGACGGCCGGGCAGACCGTCGCCAACATGGTGACCGTCCCGGTCGGCGCCAACGGCGCCCTGGACATCCTCAACGGCTCCTGGAACAACGCGGACGTCATCGTCGACGTCCTCGGCTACTACAGCTGACCGGGCCCGCCCGCCCGGCCCGATGAAGAGGCCCGGCGAAGGGGCCCGACGAAGGGGCCCGACGAAGGGGCCCGCCACCGGAGCGATCCGGCGGCGGGCCCCTTCGCCGTCCCGCCCCAGCCGTCCCGCCGCCCCCGTCGCGCCGTCAGGGCCCCGGTGCCTCCCCGCCGAGGGCCGCCAGGACGGCGGCGGCGCTCCAGTACCCGGCCGCCCCGGGCCGGGTGGCGAGATACCCGGCGGCCCGCCGCCGGCCCCAGCCGTGGGCCTCGCCCAGCCCGGCGGCGAGGACCCGCAGATACGCCGCGGAGGGCGCGTTCAGCTCGGCGCCGTCGAGCCCCCAGGGAGCGGTGAAGGTCAGCACCGGGACCCCGTCGAGGGTGCCCGGGCACACCAGCGTCTCGTACCGGCCGGGCCCGAGCCGGTCGCGGCCGCCACCGAGCACCCCGGCCAGGTCGAGGTCCGCCCCCGGCACGCGGTGCATCTCCTGCGCGGCGATGTCGCTGAACTGCCCGACGGTCAGCAGATAGGCCCGCGCGGGCATCCGGCCCGCCCGCGCCGGATCGTAGAAGCCCATGCCGCCACCCCACACCAGCGACTCCAGCGCGAAGTACAGCACCCCGGGCAGCAGCACCGGCACGCTCCGCGCCGGCGGCCGGCCGTCCCGGCAGCCGTGCTGGCCGCGGGCCCCGCCCGCCGGGCGCCCGCCCCGCAGGTAGCGGGCCAGCCGGTCGGCGTGCATGTTCGACCCGTAGGCCGCGTACCAGACCGGCCCGCCCGCCCCCACCGCCGCGGCACCGGTCCACGGCCGCACCCGGCCCACGACCGGCACCGGCCCGGAACCCGCCTCCTGCGCCTTCCGGCTGACGGTACGTCGGATCTCGTCCATGGCCCCCGACCGTACCCGCCGCAGTCGCGCCGCCTGCCGCCGACCGGGTCGCCCCGGCGGACGCGGCGGGCGAGGCGCACCCGCCGCACGGGGCACGGCGGCTACCTTCGGGCGGGGGCCGAACCGGACGACACGCGCAGGAGAACCATGACCCCGAACCGGCCCGAGGGCGGCGTGCGGGCCCGCCAGGTGCTGCGCAACCCCAAGGTCTGGGCGGTTCCGACGATCATCGTCGGACTGCTGGCACTGCTGCTGTCCCTGCTCTACATGGGCGGCATCATCAACCCCCGCGCGGACCTGCACCGGCTGCCGATCGGCCTGGTCAACTCCGACCGGGGCGCCACCGTCGCCGGACAGCAGCAGAACCTCGGCGCCCAGATCACGGCCGGCATCGCCACCGCGCCCGACCCCAGGGGCCAGGTCTCCTGGCGGGTGCTCGACCGGGCCGAGGCCGACGACCAGATGGCCTCCGGCAAACTCGCCGGCGCCCTGGAGGTCCCCGCGGGCTTCACCGCCGCCGTGGCCGCGCTGGGCGCCCCCGCTCAGCAGCCCCCGCCGCGCCCGACGATCACCGTGCTGACCAACCCCGGCGTGGGCAGCCTGGAGTCCTCACTCGCCTCCTCGATCTCCCAGAGCGCCGCACAGCAGGCCTCGGCGCGCCTCGGCGCCGCCCTCACCGCCCAGGCCCAGACCCAGCCCCCGGCCCAAGCCCCGGCCCAGGGCGGCACGGTGAGCAACGCGGCGCAGCTGCAGCTGGCTGACCCGGTGACCGTCGACGTCCAGGTCGGCCACCCCATCGGCCCGCACAGCGGACTCGGCCTGACGGCGTTCTACTACACGCTGCTGCTGGTGCTCTGCGGGTTCCTGGGCGCGAACATCATCAGCAACGGCGTCGACGTCGCACTCGGCTACGCCGCCAGCGAGCTGGGGCCGCTGCGCACCCAGCGGCCGCTGGTGCCCATCACCCGCACCGGGACGCTGGCCGTCACCTGCGTGATGTCCGTCGCCCTCTCGGTGCTGACGTCCAGCCTGGTGATGCTGGCGACGGTGGGGATCCTGGGCATGGACGCCTCGCACCTGCCGCTGCTGTGGGTCTTCTCGGTCTGCGCCAGCGCGGCGGTGGGGCTCGGGGTGCAGGCGCTGGTCGCCGCGTTCGGCGGGATCGGGCAGCTGATCGGCATGTTCGTCTTCATCGCCCTGTCGCTGCCCTCCTCCGGGGCGACCATCCCGCTGCAGGCGCTGCCGACGTTCTACCGGGGGCTGGCGGTGTTCGAGCCGATGCGCCAGCTCAGCGACGGCGTCCGGTCGATCCTGTACTTCGGGGCCCGTGCCGACGCCGGGCTCACCCGGGCCTGGACCATGATCGCGATCGGGACGGTCGCGGCCCTGGCCTTCGGCTTCGCCATGACCACCTACTACGACCGCAAGGGCCTGCACCGCTTCCACCCCGAGTCGGACTGACCCCCACCGGGGCCGGGAGGCCGCCGAGCAGTGGGTGCGCGAGGCAACCGCCCAGTGACCTTCGGGGGCCGGCGCCCGGTCGGCCCCACCCGCACCCGGTCGTCGGCCGCGTGGCGGGCGGTGGATCCGCCCCGCCGGTCGCCTCGAAAAGGGCCGCCGACCCTCAGTCCAGTGTCGCCAGTGCGTCGACCAGCAGCCGCCCCTGACCGGCTCCCCGGCGGAGCAGGACGGAGGCCACGGTGTGCAGTTCGCCCCAGGCATGCGGCCGGCCGACCTCGGAGGCGTCCGCGAGCACCCCGAGCGCGGTGGTCAGGGCCTGCTCGGCTTCGCCGGCTCCGGCGTAGGCGTGGGCCAGGCAGGATCCGTACCAGGCGCGGTCGCGACGGTAGGTCGCGGCGAAGCCATCGAGGCCGGTGCGCAGGTTGTCCACCGCGCTGGCCCAGCGGCCCAGGTGCAGTTCGGCCATGCCGCGCTGGGCGGCGAACCAGGACTCGCCGTAGAAGTACAGCCACGGCGGGGCGTCCGTGGTGGCGGTGATGATCCGCTGGGCCTCGTCCAGGCGCCGGTAGGCGCCGGCGGCATCCCCGTCCAGGGCGTGCCCGCGGCCGGCCATCTGCAGCGCCATCGCGCGGGTCGCGGCACTGGCGCCCGGGGTGGCCGCAGCGGCTTCCCCGAGCCGGGTGCAGCGCCGACCGTTGCCCCGCGACCACGCCAGGTGGGCCTTCATGCTCATGGTGGTGGCGGCCATGTCGCCGTAGCCGGACTCCAACGCCCAGTCGTAGGAGCGGTCGAACCAGCCCAGTGCCACCGGGGCGTTGTCCTGGTCCTGGGCCAGCCAGGCCAGGAACTGCGCGTACTCCGCCAGCACCTTCACCAGCCGATCCGCCAGCGGGCCGCGCGCCCGGTCGTAGAGCCCCACCACCTCGGCGAACTGGGCGGTGACCACGCCGTTCATGACGCGCGACCCGAGGGTGTCCTCGGCCCGGCGGTGCTCGGCGAGCAGGCGTTCCACCGCGTCCAGCGACGCGGTGTCCAGCCGCATGCCGCCGCGCACCCGCATCAGCCGGTCCGCCTCGGGGTCGGCGACGATGCCGGGCAGCACCAGTGAGGGCAGCGGCAACTCCTCGATGCCTCCGGTCAGCAGCTCCACCGGCACCCGCAGCCCGGTGATGATCCGCTGGCGGACCTCGACCGAGGTCACCTCCCGCCGGCGGTTCTCGATCGCGGACACGTCCGGCTGCGCGAGCCCGACCAGCGCGCCGAGCGCGCTCTGGCTGCTGCGGGTCAGCGCCCGCCACCGCTTGAGCACCGTCGGCCAGTCCTCGGCCGCCACCGCGGCCCGCAGGTCCGGGTGCGTCCACACGTCCAACTCCTGGTCCACTCCCGAAATATAGGGCCGTCCTATAGGGCGGCGGGGGTGGTTCGGCGACACACCACCCCCCAAAGTGGACCCACCGCCCGGCGCGCAGGACCAAACCGATCCCCCTCGGCGTTCCGTGGAACGCGCCGGGCGGCACCACGACTTCGAGGAGTCCGCCATGACCAGCGTGCCCGCGACCACCGAGCCGGACGGCCTGCTGACCGGCCCGCACTCCTGGGGGATCTGGCTCGCGGACCTGGACGGCAACGAGGTCTTCGTGGAGAACCAGCAGCGGGCCGCCCGACGCCGGTCGGTCCTGGCCCAGATTGCTGCGGCCCGGCGCCGGCTCGCGCTCCCGCGCTGACCGGCCCGCTCGACACCACCTCGCACGAGGAGACGGAGGAGCACCGATGCACAGCCTGATCGCCAGCCCGTTCCTGGAAGACCATCTGATCGTGCGGCCCGGCGCCCGGGGCGGCCTCATGCTCCCGCCCGAGCGGTACGAAGACCTGCGCGCCCACGACGGAGCCGACCCGGCCCCGCACTGGCTCACCGAGGCGGTGGCCGGCCAGTGGCCCGACCTGGACACCGCCGGACCGCTCGGCGACTTCCTGATGGTCCGCCAGCCCTCCCCGTGGGGCTACTCGCGGGCCAGCTGGGAGATCAACCTGGGCTGCAACTACAAGTGCAAGCACTGCTACCTCGGTCTCAAGGTCAACGCCGGGATGCCGCTGGCGGACAAGCTCGCCTGCCTCAAGGTGATGGCGGAGGCCGGGGTGCTGTGGCTGCAGATCACCGGCGGCGAGCCGACCGTGGACAAGGACTTCATCGCCTCCTACCGGGCCGCCTACGCGCTCGGCATGATGATCACCGTCTCCACCAACGCCTCGCTGCTGTGGCGCCAGAACCTGCTGGACCTGTTCGCCGAGTGCCCGCCCTACCGGGTCACGGTGTCGATGTACGGCGCCACCAAGGCCAGCTACGACGAGCTGACGCAGCGCCAGGGCGCCTGGGACCTGTTCGTCCAGGGCATGAACGCCGCCCGCCGCGCGAAGCTGCCGCTGCGGATGAGCGTGATCGTCACCGAGGACAACGCCCACGAGGAGCAGGCGATGATCTCGCTGTGCGAGGGCTGGGGGCTGGAGTGCAACGTCTTCACCAACATGACCCCCACCATCTACGGCGGCGGCGAGGTGCTGACGGCTCAGTCCAAGGAGCACCTGCGGATGCGCAAGCCGTTCGGCGGCTGCAACGCCGGCCACACCTTCTTCCACACCGACCCGCACGGGCTGGTGTCCATCTGCAAGATCGGCCGCGACGACCAGATCAGCCTCCCCACCGAGGGGATCGACGGCCTCGCCCGGCTCGGCGCCATCGCCGACCGCCTCATGCTTCGCACCGGTGGCTGCACCGGCTGCCAGCTGTCCGGCACGTGCACCGTGTGCCGGCCGCTGGCCAAGCACTACCAGGAGGCGAAGGCACCACTCGGTTCCTACTGTCAGCACGGCTTCCAGAAAGCAGGGTGAAATGACCGCTGTCGCTGTCGAACTCAGTACCAGCCGCCCCCTCCCGGGCGACGGCCTGCCCTACCTGACCCGGCCGATCCCGGACCCCAGCGCGCCCGTCACCTCGATCACCCCGGTCGCCGACCTGGACGACGTGATGGACAGCGTGAAGTGCTCGTGCAACGCGGGCGACGACAACCCCCACTGACCGAGCCTGGTCACTTCCGCTCAGGGCCCGGCGCACTTCGCGCCGGGCCCTGAGCCCTGCCCGCCGGGCGAGTAGGGTGCGGGTATGGAGCTGTCCTGGGACCTGCTGCACCCCGTGATGTCCGTGCCGTACCTGCCGACACTCGGGCCCCTGCACCCCGACGCGCTCAGCGCCGACCTGCTGGCCGACGTGCTGGCCATCGCCGGCACCGGCCGGTTCCTGCCCCACGACAAGGACCGGCGCTGGTCCGAGCGCAAGGACGAGCACCTCCTCGACGATGTCCACCAGGACGAGCACCGCATCCTGATCCCCACCCTCACCGGCCGCGGCGTCCTGCGCGTCCACCTGTACGGCGCCCCCGAGCACCGCCCCGAGGCCATGGAGACCGCGGCCAAGCTCGCCGCCGCCCACGACGCCGCCTCGGCCCGGGTGATCTGGTTCCAGGCCGTCCCGGACCCGGTCGCCGCCTCCACCCGCGTCCAGCTCCGCACCTTCGACCAGCCGGCCCTGCCGGTCGGCGGGATCGAGCACCTGGACACCCTGCCCGACCCCGTACGCGCCACCTTCGGCGCCTTCGCCGAGAAGCTGGCCGGCGAGGGCTTCGCCTTCCTGCACTCCCGGATCGACAGCGTCGGCCCGGTCCTGACCGCGGTGCGCGACGACCGGGTGGTGGGCGCCATCGGCCCCATGGAGACCATGCCGGACCCGATCGGCCGGGCCCGGCTGCTGCCGCAGTACTTCGGCGTCCTGCCCGAGTACCGGGGCCTCGGGCTCGGCCGCCGGCTGTGGCGCGCGGCCATGCACTGGGGCCACGCCAACGGTGCCGACTACCAGCTGCTGCAGACCACCGCCGGCGGCGCCTCGGACCGGCTGTGCCAGGCCGAAGGACTGACCGACCTCGGCTTCGTGTGCGCCACCACGGTGTGACCCCCGCCGTTCCCGGTCGGTGTGTCGCATCAGCAGGCGGCTCCTGAACGACCGGCTCCGGACGCCGGCTCAGGCCGGGAATCCCAATCCCACCAAGATCATCGCGTGGCGGCTTTGGGGCTCACCCTGGCTGGACCCCGATCCGACAGGGCCTCCCCGCGCAAGCCGGCCGCGGGGGAGTGCGCAGGACTGCTCAGCCGAGCGTCAGCGACTTGGAGTGGGTCCGCCAGGCCTCGTCCACCGAGACGGTCTCGCCCTTGTAGCTGGGGCTCGCCCAACCGGTGGCCTGGAACCCGGTGAACAGGTTGATCCAGCAGTTGGCGTACGGCCGCACCGAGTAGACGTGGTTCTGGAGCGGGGCGGGGATGTCGAAGGAGTAGTCGGCGCTGTTGCCGTTGTAGCAGTCGTGCGGGCCGGTGAAGGTCACCGACTGGCCCTCGAAGAAGAAGTCCTGGTAGATCGTCCCCAGGACCACCAGGCCGGAGAGGCCGGCCGTGCTGTTCAGCTCCTCGGCGAACGCGCCGTCACGGGCGGCCGCGGAGGCGCTCAGCGGGGCGTCGGCGACCCGGCCGCCGGTGGCGTGGCCGATGGCCTCCCGGTAGGTGCCGAAGCACTGCGACTGCCCGTCCTGCGCGCTCACCACGCAGTGGCGGGCCGCCGGTGCGCCCGCCCCCGCGGGCTGGGCGACGGCCGTGGCCGCGCCGGACAGGGACAGCGCGATCCCGGCCGCCGCGAGGACGGCTCCGGTGCGCTTGAAGGAGTGCGTCATGTGTGGTCAACTCCCGAATCGGATGGGCTACTTGGCGACCGCCCGGGTTGCACCGGGCGCCTGCCACCGATTCTGTGCGAGGTCGGCGGGGGATGAGAATCCCAGATATGTGGGACAGGTTCGTACACTCCTGCCCGATATCCGGAGGGCGGGCTCCTGCTTGCGCACCGCCAGCCGCGCACCGCCCGCCGGGGCACCCCTGCGGCCCGCTACCGGCCCGAGAAGCCCTCGACGAGGCCGAGCAGCCAGAAGTTGGCGTACGGGCCGGCGCTGGTGGCGGTGGGGTCGGCGAGCCGGCCGCCCCGGCCCAGGCGGACGGTGACCCGGTCCAGCGCGACCGAGGCGCCGCAGGTGTAGCCGAGCGGTGCGTACGTCTCGTCCGGCCCGCACAGCACGGACACCACCCGGCGGGCGGGCGGGAAGCGCAGCACGATCTGCTCGCGGTCGGCGGAGACGACCTCCAGGCCGAGGACCAGATGGGCGCCGCCGACCAGGTACCAGCCGCTGCCGGGCCGGTCCTGGCGCAGCACCCCGGCCAGCACCCGCAGCCGGCCCCCGCCCAGGCCGGGCAGCAGCCCGCGCTCACCCGCCGCCGCCGTACCCGCCGTACCCGCCGCGCCCGCTCCGCCGCCCGGCGGTCCGGCCGGCGCCACCGCCGCGGTCGCCAGCACCGCCGCCGACACCAGCGCCGCCACCGCGGCCAGGTGCCGCCGGCGCTGCGCGTGCCGCACCGCGGCTCCCCGGGACCGCTGCTGCATCGTCCTCCGCCCGCGCCGCCGCCCGGACCTCCCCGGACGGATCCCCGATCACCGATCCCGGACATCCGAGCACCCCGCCGGGCCCGTACCGACCCGGCACCGCCGCGCCGCCCCCAGCACCACCCGCCCGGGCCAGCGCCACCACCCCGCCCGGGCGGCGCGCCGGTGTGGCGCGCGCTGATCGCACGGTTGGGTAATCTCCGCGGGTGCAAATTGATCCCGCTCTGGCCGTGCTGCCCCCTCGATATTCCGATCCGCGACTGCGTAAGTGGATGGGGCGGCAGATCGCCATAGCCGATGAATCCCAGATGCTGGCGGTGTGGCTCTGGAATGAGGAGGGCTACTTCCTGGTGGAGGCGCACGAGGCATTCAAGGAGCACAGCGACCTGGTCCGGGAAGACTTGAGGGAGGCGGAAAAACGGGCAAAGCACGGCAAGTGCGGCTCCGGCCCTGCGTACGGCCCGCCCTCCGCCGGGTTCGAGGAGGCGTGTGCGACGGTTTTCAGGGAGTTCGTCGCCGCTCTTGAATCCGAGAAGCAGGCCGCCTCCGATGCGGCCGAGCGCGTGCTGTCGCTGCGGGAGTCCATGTGTTCACAGTTCGGATGGGACACCAGTGGTTTCTACGCGCGCGAGCCGCGGGTGCCCGAGTGGTCCGTGGAGTTCGAGGCCATCGCCGACCTGTACTTCACGCTGCCGCAGGCCCGGGAGCGGTTGGTCGAACTGACGGCCCGGCACCGCAGTGCCATCCACGGGCTTGCTTTGGCAGAGCACCAGCGCAGAGATCACCTGGACGGCCCGCTTCTCAGCGGCGAAGGACGCTACCTGCGTCACGTCTATGCGGAACTACGGGCTCTTCAGAACCGTGTCGGGCACGAAACGGTAGCGGCGATGAAGGTCCATCGGGCCAGGTTCACATGCCCCGACGGCGACTCGGTGCCCCCGGAGCGCACCGACGGTCTCTCGTCCGCTACGGCAAAGCTCACAGCGCTTCTGGTGGACTTGCGGACCGAGGTGAACGCCGGTGTCGAGGAGTGCGCGGAGTTCTGGGAGAGCGTCGAGTCCGTGTTCCGCCTGGCACCGGGCGAGGAGGCCCCGCCTGTCCTGGAGGCGTCGCTGAAGGTGGAGACGGTCGCCGGGTTCTCGGCTCGGCTGGCCTCCGCTCAAGCAAGGTACCGGGACGCCATGGAGAAGTGCCGAGATGCAGTTCACGAGGTTGCCCGCTTGGAGGACCTCAGGATCGGGCTGCTGCGCTCGGGGGGAAGCCTCTCCATGGAGGCCGTACGAACGATGCATCCCCGGGACTTCGAACGCCTGGTGGCCGAGAGGCTGCGACGGGACGGGTTCTCGATCCTCCAGGCGCAGGGAGGACCCGGGGATCTGGGCGCGGATGTCATAGCGCTCTCTCCTGCCGGGAAGAGGGTCGTGGTCCAGTGCAAGCACACTTCGAAGGGCTCCAATGTCGGCACAGGTGCACTGCAGGCCTTCAACGGGACCGCGGTGCCCGAGCATCAGGCCGATGTGGCCGTCGTCGTCACGAACGGGTTCTACACCAAGCCGGCGTTGCAGTTCGCAGGCGTACACGGCATCCGGCTCATGGGGGTGTGGGAGGTCCGGCGATGGATCGAGTGGGGAGTGCCGGTCACGGAGCTGTTGGCCTGATCATGGTCGAGTGGTGGCGACCGTGCCGCGCGCGGGCCGGGGCTCAGGCGCCCTGGGTGTCGAGCCAGTGCAGCAGCAGGGCCCGCTCGGCGGGGGTGGCGGGGTGGCTGTCGGGGTCCAGCGCCCACTGCCGGATGTGCTGCAGGGTGTCGTGGTCGAGGTCCAGGTAGAGCCGCCAGTGGGACCGGGGGTGGCATTCCGGGTCCCGCGGCTGGTCGCAGTGGTGGCAGTGGGTGAAGAAGGCGTCCACCAGCCGGTGCACGATCACGTCGTCGGACATGGGAAGGCGTCGTTCCTCACGTGGCTCGGGGGTGTACCGCCTCCCAGGGTGCGTAACGAAACCCTTCCGGGAACCGGTGCCAACGGCCCCCGCGGCAGGGACCAAAGTCCCGAGACCTACGGCCTGTCCTGGGCGAGGAACGCCTCGACGGCGGCCGTGAACCGGTCGGCGTCGTCGAGCCAGGGGTAGTGGCCCGCCCCCGGCTGCACGGTGAGTGCGGCGTCGGGGAACAGCTCCGCGAACCGCGCCACCGCCTCGGGCGGGCTGTTCAGGTCGAACTCCCCGGCGAGCAGCAGGGCGGGGGCCTCCAGGGCGCCGAGCGCCGCGCGGGTGGCCTGCGGGGTGAAGGCGCCCTCGGCCCCGAAGCCGGCGACGGCCTCCGCGTTGTCCGGCCGGCCGGCCGCGTGGTGGCGCTGCGCGGCGGCGTCCCAGCGGCCGTAGAAGAAGGGGGCGACGGCCTCCCAGTCGCCGCCCCTGCCCTCGGTGATCTCCTCCAGGGCGGCGAACGCCGCCGGGAACCACGGCTCGCCCGCGCGCAGCCGGGCGACCTCGCGCCGGGTCGGCCCGGTGATCGGGATGTCGACGGCGCGGGTGCCGGGGGTGACGAGGGCGAGCCTGCCGACGCGGTCCGGGTGCAGGGCCGCGTACTGCGTGGCGAGGTTGGCGCCGGCGGAGTGTCCGAGCAGGTCGATCCGGGGCAGTGCGAGGTGGGTGCGCAGCGCCTCGACGTCCGCCACGAGGCGGTCGCAGCGGTAGGAGGAGGGGTCCTCGGGGGCCGCGGAGTGCCCGGTGCCGCGCAGGTCCAGGACGATCAGCCGGCGGTGGGCGGACAGGCCGCCGAGGTCGCCGAGGTAGGCGGAGTCCGCGGGGCCTCCGGGCAGGCAGACCAGCGGGTCGCCGGTTCCGGTGGTGCGGTAGGCGAGCTGGGTGCCGTCGGGGGCGGTGAAAGTGGGCATGGCCGGGATCATGCCAGCCATAACTCGGTTATACAACCCGGTTATGGCGGCGGGCGGACTGGTGTATAACCGGGTTGTGGCAGCTGACGAGAACGCGTACCGGAATCCCGAGGCGCTCACCGAGGAACAGGCCGGGCGGATGCTCGCCGACATGAACGAGGTCATCCGCGCAGGCGAGGAGATGCGGGCCCTGCGCGCCGAAATGATCAAGGTCCTCGCCGGCCTCGGCTGGACCCAGGACAAGATCGCCCAGCTCACCGGGATGAGCCAGCCCGCCGTGTCCAAGCAGGTGGCCAAGTACCGCGACGACCCGCCGGCCCCGATGGCGCTCGCCCTCGACCAGCGCGACACCCCCTGGCTCGAAGGACGCCTGTGGGGCCTCGCCGAGGAGATCGCGGAGACCCTCGGCGCCGCCGCCCGCTGCACCCGCCACGTCCAGGCCTTCGCCCGGGGGCGGACGCGCTTCACCCCGCGCAGCGTCGACGAGCTGCGCCGCCTGGTCGAGGAGGACCTCAGGGCGCACCGGGCGGAGCTGCCCGCCGCCTACCGCCACACCTACGACGCGGTCGCCCGCGGCCTCGACCTGCCCGCGCACGGCGCCCCCGCGCCCGCGGAACCGGCCTCCGTGCGCCGCGCCCTCGCCCACCGCGTCCAGCGCGACCGCCTGCGCGACGCCTCCTGACGCACGCAGGACCCGGCCGCGGCCGGGGCGCGCGGGCGCCGAAGGGGGCGTGGCGGCCGGAGGGCCTAGGGTGGACGGATGAGCTCCCCGCATCCCCCGGTGTCCGTGCGGACGGCCACGCCCGCGGACGTCGATGCCATCGTCGACACGCTGACCACGGCGTTCTTCGAGGACCCGCTGTGGGGCCCGGCGTTCCCCGACGTGGAGCGGCGCGCGGTGCAGGCGGCCGCGATGTGGCGGTACTACGCGGCCTCGGCGCTGCGCTACCCGTGGACGCTGGTGACGCCGGACGTCGGGGCCGTCTCGGTGTGGATCCCCCCGGGCGGGACGGAGCTCACCGCCGAGGAGGGCGACGGACTGGGGGAGTTCCTGACGCGGATCGCGGGGCCCGAGGCGGCCGGGGCGATCGTGGCGATCGGCGACCAGCTCGAAGCGGCGCACCCCGGCGTGCCGTGCTTCTACCTCACCCTGCTGGCCACCCACGGCGACCACCGCGGCCGGGGGCTGGGGATGGGCCTGCTGGCCGAGGGCCTGGCGCGGATCGACGCGCTCGGCGCGCCCGCCTACCTGGAGTCCTCCAACCCCGCGAACATCCGCCGCTACGAGAGCGTCGGCTTCACCCCCCGTGACGAGATCGCCATCGCCGGCGGCCGGACCGTCACCACGATGTGGCGCCCGGCCCGTTGACCCGCCCGCAGACCCGCCCGCCGACCCGGCAGGGGACCCGCCCGCCGACCCGGCCGGTGTCCCTGCGGGGAGCCCGGGCGGGCGATCGCGTGCGGTCCGGGCCGGTGGCTCGTTGGACCGGACATGGCTGATGAGGCGGGTGGCGCGGCACGGGCCCCGATGGTGTGGGCGCTGGCGGTGCGCAGTACGCAGTCGGGGCCGCCGTACGCGGAGGCGATCGTGGAGGTCGGCCCCCGGCTGCACGGCGACCTGCTGTCGGACCTGGTGGACAGCGGCTTCACGATCGCGGCGGGGGAGCCGCCGGACACCACCGGGGTGGTGGAGATGAGCGGCAGCCGCCTGGCGCGGCTGGTGCTGGTGGGCGGCCGGCAGGTGTGGGAGCCGGCCTCGCCGGTCGAGGCGTCGCAGGGCTGGCTGGCGGCGGCCGAGGGCCGGGGCGGGGTGATCGTGATCGTGGTGCCGCCGGGGACGTGGCCGCAGGGCCTGATGGAGCTGGAGCCGCAGGCGCGGATCGAGGTGTTCACCCGGAGCCTGGAGCTGGCGCGGGCGGCGGGCCTGGTGCTCCACGGCATGACCGCGGTCGGGACCGGCTCCGCGGAGCCGGAGTACGGCCCGGGGGAGTACTGAGCCGCCGCGCCCCCGGGCTCAGGCCCGGAACGTGCGCCGGTAGGCGCCCGGCGGCACACCGATCGCGGTGTGCAGGTGCTGGCGCAGGGAGGCGCCGGTGCCGAAGCCGACCCGTTCGGCGATCCGGTTGACCGGCAGGTCGCTGCTCTCCAGCAGGTTCCGGGCCAGGTCGACCCGCTGCTGGGTGAGCCACTGGCCCGGGCTCAGCCCGACCTCGGCCCGGAAGCGCCGGGTGAAGGTGCGCCGGCTCATGCCCGCGTGGCCGGCGAGGTCGGCCAGCTGGAGCGGCTCGTGCAGCCGGTCCAGCGCCCAGGCGCGGGTGGCGGACGTCCCGGCGTCCGGGCTGGCCGGCACCGGCCGCTCCACGTACTGTGCCTGGCCGCCCTCGCGCTGCGGGGGGACGACGCAGCGCCGGGCGACCTGGTTGGCGACGGCGCTGCCGTGGTCGGAGCGGATCAGGTGCAGCATCAGGTCGATGCCGGCCGCCGCGCCGGCCGAGGTCAGGACGCGCCCGGTGTCGACGAACAGGACGTCGGGGGCGAGCTCGACCTGCGGGTACAGCCGCCGGAAGTGCTCGGCGTGGTGCCAGTGCGTGGCGGCGCGGCGCCCGTCGAGCAGGCCCGCCGCAGCGAGCAGGAAGGTGGCGACGCAGATGCCCGCGATGCGGGTGTCGGGGCGCACCAGGGCGAGCGCCTCGGCGGTGCGGCGCGGCAGGGCGTCCCGGTCGGTGATCGAGGCGAACTCCTCGGCCGCCGGGATGACCACGGTGTCGGCCCGGGCCAGTACGGCGCGGTCGTGTTCGACGGTGATCGAGAAGTCGGCGGCGGTGCGGACCGGCCGCCCGTCCGGCGAGCAGGTGACCACCTCGTACAGGGGCCGCCCGTCGGGGTCCGTGGCGGCGCCGAAGAGCCGGGAGGCGAGGCTCAACTCGAACGGGATGACCCCGTCCAGGGCCAGAACGACGACGCGGTGCATGGCCCAATCCTTGCACACCATGACCTCCGGGCCGCTATTCACGCAGGTCGGGCCCGGACATCCTGGGTTCATGACCATGATGAAGGCAATCACCCAGCACACCTACGGCGGCAGCGACGTCCTGCGGGAGACCGGGATTGAGCGCCCGGTACCCGGCCCCTCCGAGGTGCTCGTGCGCGTCCACGCGGCGGGCATGAACCCCACCGACTGGAAGCACCGCCAGTTCGCCGGGTTCCTCGACCGCCTGCCCCTGGTGCTCGGCTGGGACGTCTCCGGCGTCGTCGAGGCCGTCGGCCCCGGCGTCACGATCCACCGGGTGGGCGACGAGGTCTTCGGGATGCTGCCCTACCCGTACGGCGTCGGCTCCTTCGCCGAGTACGTGAGCGCCCCGGCCCGCGCGCTGGTCCGCAAGCCCGCCGGTGTCGACCACGTCCAGGCGGGCGCGCTCCCGCTGGCCGCGCTGACCGCCTGGCAGGTCCTGGTGGACGCCGCGGACGTGCAGCCCGGCCAGCGGGTCCTGATCCACGCCGCGGCGGGCGGCGTCGGCCACCTCGCCGTGCAGATCGCCAAGGCGCGCGGCGCCCACGTGATCGGCACGGCCAGCGCCCCCAAGCACGCGCTGCTGCGCGAGCTGGGCGCCGACGAGCTGGTCGACTACCGGACCGAGGACTTCACCGCGATCGACCCGGTCGACCTGGTCCTCGACACCCTGGGCGGCGAGACGGCGATCCGCTCCCTGGACACCCTCAAGCCCGGCGGCCGACTGGTCACCATCGCCCTCGGCTCGCTGCCCGCCGACCTCGCCGCCCGGGGCGACGCCCTCGGCGTGCAGGCCTACCCGCTGCTCGTCGAGGCCGACCAGGCCGGCATGCAGGCCGTCGCCGACCTGGTCACCGCCGGGCGCCTGCGCGCCGTCGTCGAGGCGGTCTTCCCGCTCGCCGAGGCCGCCAAGGGCCACGACCTGGGCGACACCGGCCGGGTCACCGGCAAGGTCGTGCTCACCGTCGCCGAATAGGCCCCCCGGGCCCCTGAGGCCCCGGCCCGATCCTCCCGTGCTTGTCGCGGCACCCGCCCGCACGGGAGGATCGGGCGGTGTTCGAGCTGCTGGCGGGAACGGGGGTCGCGCTGCCCGGTACGGGCGGCCTGCTGCGCTTCGGCATGGACGAGTACGCCGCCGGCCGGGCCCTGGCCGCCCTCGCCGACGCGCGGCCGGTGCCGGTGCCCGGCGCGGCGTGGGGGTACAGCGCCCGCTGGGGCGACCTCACGGTGGCCGTCCGCGCCGACGAACCCAACCGGGCGGCCGAGCAGGCGCGCGAGCCGCTGCTGCACACCGTCGTGCTGACGCGCGCCCGCTCCGCCTCGGACGGACCCGGCGGCACGCCCGTCGTCCTCGACGACATCGACCTGTTCGGCTACCCGGCCGCCGAGGTCCTCCACGCGCTCGGACCCGTCCCGCCCCCCGGCCTGTGGACCGAACCCCCGCACGGGCGCGGCTACCTGACCGCCGTCGCCCTGGGCGGCGAGCCCGCGCCCCCGCCCGCGGGCCGCCGCACCTCGGCCGCGGCCGAGGCGGCCGAGGTCGAGCGCGCCCTCGCCGGCTACGCCCCGCTGTGGACCACCGAGCGCGACCGGTGGCAGCTGCAGGAGGCCGGCGGCGGCCACCTGCCCCGCCTCCGCGACGAACCGGGCACCACCCTGCTGGTGTGCGACGACGCCCTCGCCCGCAGGATCACCGCCGCCATGCTCGCCGCCGGCGTCGAGGTCGTCCCCGAAACCCCCTGAGAAGCCGTTGCCGCACCGGCCTCGGCAAGCGCGGGTTCGATTGCGGCAGCCCGCCCGGGGCGCGGCTCCACGCCCCGGCCGGCCCGTCGGCTTGACCGGCGAGAAATCAGACAAGTCGCCTGTGGGGCAACGGAGTTCGACTGAGTCGAGGCAGAGGCCGGCGCGGGCGAGGCCGGCTCCGTGGTGGAGGGTGCGAATGCCGCCCCGCCGCATATCTATACGAACAATGGCAAACTGGGCGTAAGTGATAGTGCTCTACAGAGGAAGATCACCCATGACCCATGGAGCCCACCCCCACGCTCCTACCGTCCGCGCGAACATCGACCGGGCCCGCGGCTGCGAAGAATGCCGCAGCTGGGGCACCGTGATCACACCCGAGGGCCGCCACGAGCTGTGCCCCAGGTGTCAGCACCCTGATTAATGGCCCCGGTCCGTCAGCGGCGGGTGCGGCGCAGGGTGCGCAGGATGCCGTAGGCGGCGACGGGCAGGGCGACCAGCAGCGCGGCCCAGAACGCGCTGTGCCCCCACTGGTCGGCGACGGCCTCGAACCAGGGCCCGGCCACCGGGATCCGCACCGCCTCCAGGGGCCCCAGCGGCGGGGGCCAGGCGCCGAGCAGCACGGTGGCGGGCAGCCAGGCGACGAAGAGCCGACGGGCGGTCCGCGGGGTGGCGAGCGCGCTCAGCACCGACACGGTGGCCAGCAGCACCACGAACCCGGCCTGGTAGGCGGCCCCGGTCCGGCCCGTGCCCCAGGACGCCGCGGTGGGGTGGTGGCCGGTGGCGGCCAGCCGCACCTCCACCGCCCCCCACAGCAGGACGACCAGGACGAAGGTGCTGCCGAGCGCGAACAGCGCGCGGTCGCGCAGGCCCCGGGGCCCCGGCGGCCACTGCTTCGGGTCCCGGGCCGGTACGGTCCGCCCCGCGACGGGGGGCCTGCGCCGGGTGGCGAGGCGGCCCCAGGTCCGGACGGTGCGCTCGCGGGCGTCGTGGGCGGGCTTGAGCAGGTTGGTGGCGGAGCGCTCGACCAGGACCAGGGCCAGCACCACCGCCAGCGTCGCCGCCACCCCGGCCCAACTGCCCATCCCGCCCTCGAACACCACCACCCGCTCGGCCAGCGCCTGCGGCGGGCGCAGCACCGTCATCGGCGGCCCCAGCCGCAGGTAGCCGATCGCGAAGGCCGCGACGGCGGTCAGCGCCAGCGTCCCGCGCCCGACCCGGGCGGGGAACACCGCCGCGGTGAGCGCCGCGGCCAGAGCTGCGCCCAGCTGCCAGACCACCTGGTGGGCCGCACGCTCGCCGGCCGTGCGCAGCGGACCCCCGAAGTCGCCGTTCGGCAGGACCTGCAGCCCGGTCCCCGCGTCGACGGCCAGCCGCCAGACCGCGCCCGACCAGAGCATCAGCGACAGGGCGATCAGCATCAGCAGGGCCGCCGCCGCCCGGCGCGGCAGCCCGCCGCGGGCGTTCACCCACCAGGCGTGCGCCCAGGGCCGCCAGAGCGGCGCCCGGACACCGGCCCCGGCATCCGGTGCGCGGACGCTCCTGGTGCGCAGCACCGCGGCGGCCACCAGCGCCGCCCGCCCGGCCGCGGTGTCGGGGGAGGCGCGCACCGCACGCCGGCGCAGGGCCGACCAGCGGCGCCGCACGGTGTCCGGCTCGTCGCGGCGCACCATCGCGCGCACGGCCAGGGCCGCGTCCACCACGGCCGCCGCCACCGCCGCCACCGCGGCGGACGCGCGCGCGGGCAGGAGGGCGGACACCGCCGCGGGCACCGGCAGCCGGTGCAGGGCGGCGGGCAGCGGGGAGAGCTGGGCCAGCAGCGGGGCGTGCTCCCCGGGGTCGACCGTCAGCCGTACCGCGCGGCGGTGCGCATCCGCCCGCTCGTCCGCGCTCAGCCCGCCCGGACCCGCCCCCTCGGACCCCCGCCCGGTGCCGGAGACCCGCCCGGTGCCGGTGCGCGGCCCGGTACCGGTGTGCGGCGTGCCGCCCAGGGCCTGGGCGGCACGCTCCACCTCGGCCAGCACCTCGGGCAGTTGGGCGAGGGCGAGCAGCCGCCCGCAGTGCTCCCCGAAGCACTGCGGGTGGTCGCAGTCGTAGCGGGCGGCGATGGCCGGCGCCGAGGCGGCGACCAGCTCGTCGATGAACGCGACGGCGTCCGGCGCGTCGGTGATCCGCACGATCCCGGCCGTGTCGATCGGGCGGTCGCCGTAGTACGGGGTGGCCTCCGGCGCGAACGCGGCGCCCAGCGCCAGCACCGCCAGCGACGCCGCGCCGGCCCGTTTGGCACCCCTGGTGAGGTCGACGTCCCGCAGGTAGTGCAGGTCGAAGACGGTGTCCTGCACCTCGTCGCGCAACCAGGCCAGCAGCCGCACCGCGCCGCCGCCCCCGGCCAGCCAGTGCGCCGCGTCGGCGGAGCGCCCGAGCATCGCCCGGGCCAGCGCGGACGGGTCGTGGTACGGGTCGCCGAGGAAGGTGATCGGACGGTGCGCCGGAGCGGCCGGATACCCGCCGCCGTACCCGCCCCCGTACCCGCCGCCCCCGTACCCGCCCGCCGGGCGCGCCACCTCGGGGGAGCCGCCGGCCAGCCAGGTCCGCACCTGACCGGCGGTCCACCGCTGCGCGGGGTTCTTGGTGAACAGCCCCTGGAGCAGCAGCAGCTGCCGCGGGTCGGTGACCGCCCGCAGGTCGACCTCCACCCCCATCACCAGGTCGTACTGCAGCACCTCGTCGCTGACCAGCAGGCCGTCCGTCCCCAGGTAGCGGGGCCGGCCGGTGAACAGCTCGTACAGCACGTTGCCCAGCGCCCACCACGGCCCGGCCGGGTGGTTGGTGCCGGCCAGCTGCTCGGGCGCCATGTACGGGATCGTCACCTGCATCTCGGTGGAGAAGTTCCGGCTGAGCCGGGCCACCCCGCCGAAGTCCGCGATCACGAACTCCCCGGACCCGCCGTCCGGCCGCACCAGGATGTTGGCCGGCTTGAAGTCCACCGGGGTGCGCCGGATCCGCTGCTGCCAGAAGTCCAGCAGCGCGACGAGCTCGCCGACGATCCGCGCGACCCGCTGCTCCTCGCTGTGCCGGCCCTGCCGGCGCAGGTCGGCGATGTGGTCGGCGAGGGTGGTGGGCAGGTACTCCATCGCCACCCAGTCGCAGCCCGCCCCGGCGTGCTCGATGCGGCCGTGGCCGACGATCTGCGGCACGTGGCGCCGGTAGTCGTCGTTGCGCAGGTGCTCCAGCAGCTCGGTGTCCATGCCCTGGCCGGGCGCCGCGACCTTCACCGCGGCCTCGCCGCCGCCGTCGGTGCGCCGCACGTGCCACACGGTGCCCTCGGTGCCCGAACCGGCGACCCCGTACGGCTCGTAGCGGTCCAGCAGGGCCGCCGGGAAGGCGCCCCCGAAGTGCCCGCCGCGCCCGGGCGCGGGGCCCCGGGTGACGGTCTGCGGGGGGCGCTGCGGCTTGACCCGGGTCGGGGCGTCCGGGTCGGCCCTGACCGGGGCGTCCGGCTTGACCCGGGTCGGGGCGTCCGGGTCGACCCGGGTCCGCGGGAGCGTCCAGCCGCCCAGCCGCGAGGCCGGCCGGGGGACGGCGTCCTGCGGGGCGTCCTGCGGGCCGCGCTCGCGCCGGCCCCGCAGCCGCCAGTCCACCCGCGTGCGCGGACCCTGCCGAAGCCCCTGGTCCCCGTCCACCGGACCCGGTTCCACCGGAATGCCGTCGGCCATGCTGCAGCTCCCCTCCCCGTCCCCCGACCCCGTACCGCCCTGGACGGCCCTGGACCCGCCGCCCCTGCCGGGGCCCGGGCGCGGCCGGGGCCGCCCACCGGTCGGGACACCCTATGCCCCCGGACACCGCCCGGCCGCATGCGCACCGACACCGCCGACATGATAGTGACCCACCGTCACCACGCCTACCGATCATTCGGATTCGCGCCCCGCGGAGCGGAAACCTCCCGGCCACCGCCCGGCCACCGAGGGGGCCTTGTCAGGAACACGCGCCGTCCCTACCGTCGGGTAACGCGGCCCGGCGCCCGCCCGTCCCACCCGGCGGCCCAGGTCCGCCGCCCACCTCCCGGCCCAGATCCCCTTCCCGCCCCCCTTCCCGCTTCCCTCAGGCAGGACATGTTGACCAGCACCCGTACCCCGCGCAGAGCCGTCCTCGCCTGCGTCCTGGCCGCGCTCTGCGCGTGGCTCCCGGCCCCCGCGGACGCCGCGCCGCCACCCGCCCCGCAACGCCCCGCCGCCGCGGCGGACCAGGCGGACCCGGCCTCCTCCTGGACGGCGCCGCTGTCGACCCGCGGCCGCTACATCGTCGACGCCACCGGCAACCGCTTCCGGCTCAAGTCGGGCAACTGGGACGGCGCCCAGGGATCGTGGAGCGGCTCGGGCGACAGCGCCGACCCGGCCACCCACCACAGCGGACAGCAGTCCTCCGGCGTGCCCCTGGGCCTGGACCGCGCCCCGCTGCCCGCCATCCTCGCGGGCTTCCGCCAGCTGGGCCTGAACAGCATCCGGCTGCCCTTCTCCAACGAACTCGTCCACTCCACGGCCCCGGTCCCCGACCGCGCCGTCGCGGCCAACCCGCAACTGCGCGGCCGCACCCCCCTGCAGGTCCTCGACGCGGTCGTCGAGGCCCTGACCGCCGACGGCTTCGCCGTCATCCTCAACAACCACACCAACACCAGCCGGTGGTGCTGCGGCGTGGACGGCAACGAGCGCTGGAACAGCGCCCAGTCCACCCGCCAGTGGGAGGACGACTGGGTGGCGATGGCCCGCCGCTACAAGGACAACAAGCGCGTGGTCGGCGCGGACCTCTACAACGAGGTCCGCCGCGACATCCTCGACGACCCCAACTGGGGCCTGGGCGACGCCCACGACTGGTACGCCGCCGCCCAGGAGGCGGGCGACCGCATCCTCACCGAGGCCGACCCCGACCTGCTGATCATCGTCGAGGGCATCAACTGGACCGGCGTACCGGTCGACTTCCTGCCGCACGGCCGCCCCGCCCTCACCCCCGTGCGCACCCTCTCCCACACCCTCGTCGCCTCCGACAAGCTCGTCTACTCGGCGCACTTCTACGGCTACACCGGCCCCCGCCACAGCGGCGCCACCGGCCTCGGCGAGACCCACGACGCCCGCTACCAGGACCTCACCCGCGAACAGCTCGAACAGGCCCTGTACCAGGAGGCGTTCTACGTCTCCGCCGAGACCGGGCAGCACTTCACCGCCCCGGTGTGGATCAGCGAGTTCGGCATCGGGGCCGGGGAGACGGGCACCGCCCCCAAGGCCTGGTTCGCCGCGATCACCGACCACCTCGCCGCCATGGACGCGGACTTCGCCTACTGGCCCCTGGTGGGCTGGAGCACCGACGCCCAGGGCCGGGCGGGCGGCGACGACTGGGCCCTGCTGCGCTTCGACGCCGCCGGGCGGCGCTCGGGCCTGCTGGACGGCCCCGACTGGCGCGCCCCCGCCTGGAACCACCTGCTGGGCGCCCCGCAGCGCACCGGCCCGGTGGCCGCCGTCGACACCTGGGACATGCTGGCCGTCGACCACCGCGACGCCGTCGAGTCCCTGCGCACCCGCCGCCTGGGCGACTGGGACGCCGGCGCCCGCAAGGCCGCCTGCCCGGACGGCCAGCGGCTCCTGGGCCTCGGCCACGGCACGGGCCGCGGCCTGTGCACCGACACCGCCACCGCGGGCGACCTGCGCGCCGCCGGCGACGACGCCACCGTGGTGCGCGACGAGCGCCACGTGCCGCCCGGCGGCGACTGGGCCGGCGGGTACACCAAACTGCAGTGCCCCCAGGGCCGGTTCCTCATCGGCTACAGCCTGCGCGGCGCCACCGCGTCCGCGGCCCTGTGCGCGCCCGCCCGGGGCCCGCTGCCCGCCGGCGGCCGCACCGTCTGGTTCGACCGGGGCGACAACCGTCCCGCCGGCGGCCCCGGAGGCGACTTCGCCTCCGGCGACTACAAGGGCCAGTGCGCCTCCACCGAGTACGCCGCCGGGATCGCCTTCACCACCCGCGTCGGCTCGCGCGGCACCCCCGACGCGCTGCTCTGCCGCCCGCTCGCCTGACACCCCCGCCCGCTCGCGACACCCCAGCCCGCTCGCGACACCGCCCGCTCGCGACACCCCTGCCCGGGGCCGGCCCCCGGCCCCGGGCAGGGTGCGGCCGTCCCGCCGACACCCCGGGACCGTCCGACACCCGGGAGCGTCCGGCGACCCGGGTCGCCCCTGGTCGAGGGGGGTGGACCAGAATGTCCGCGTGAACGACGTGGACTACCAGGCACTGCTGCACGACGCGATGGAGGCGGCCCGGCGCGCGCCCGAGCGGGGGCGGGTCGCCGACTACATCCCGGCCCTCGCCCAGGCCGACCCGACGGCCTTCGGCATGGCGATCGCCACCGTGGACGGCCGGGTGTTCGGGGCGGGGGACTGGCGCCGGCCGTTCTCGATCCAGTCGGTGTCGAAGCTGTTCACCCTGGCCCTGGCCCTGGCCGAGGGCGGCGACGGGCTCTGGCGCGGCGTGGGCCGCGAACCCTCCGGCAACCCCTTCAACTCGCTGGTGCAGCTGGAGTCGGAGCACGGCATCCCGCGCAACCCGTTCATCAACGCCGGCGCCCTCGTCGTCACGGACCGGCTGCTGAAGCTCACCGGCGACGCGGTGGGGGCGGTGCGGGAGTTCCTGCGCGCCGAGTCCGGCAACCCGGCCGTCGCCGTCGACGACTCGGTGGCCTCCTCCGAGGCCCAGCACGGGCACCGCAACGCCGCGATGGCGCACTTCATGGCCAGCTACGGCAACCTGCGCAACCCGGTGGACAGCGTGCTCGCGCACTACTACGCGCACTGCGCGATCGAGGCCAGCTGCCACGACCTCGCCCTGGCCGGCCTCTTCCTCGCCCGGCACGGGATACGGGCCGACGGCACCCGGCTGCTGTCGCGCAGCGAGGCCAAGCGGATCAACGCGGTGCTGCTCACCTGCGGGACGTACGACGCGGCGGGGGAGTTCGCCTACCGGGTGGGCCTGCCGGGCAAGAGCGGCGTCGGCGGGGGCGTGCTGGCGGTGCTGCCGGGGCGCGGCACGGTCTGCGTCTGGAGCCCGGGCCTGGACGGCGCCGGGAACTCGGTGCTGGGCGTCGCCGCCCTGGACGCGCTGACGACGGAGACCGGCTGGTCGGTGTTCTGACCCGCCCCGGGGGCGGGGGTGACACCGGCTTGCCTTGACGGTGACGTCAATGTCTACGGTCGTCATCGCCCGCCGCCGACGGGTCGCGCCGGCTCCGCCGCGCCCGCCGGCCCGCCCGCCGCCGACCCCTGCGAGGTCCACCCCATGCCTTCGCCCGCCCTCCTGCACCTCGACGCGAGCATCCGCGCGAGCGGCTCGGTGTCCCGGGAGCTGTCCGCCCGCTTCGCCGAGCAGTGGCACCGCAACCACCCGGGCGCCGGCCACACCTACCGCGACCTGGCCGCCGACCCCGTCCCGCACCTCACCCACGCCGTGCGCGAGGCCCTCCTCGACCCGGACGGCGACCACGGCGAACCCCCGCAGGAGCGGGCGCTCACCGAGGCGCTGACCGCCGAGGTGCGCGCGGCGACCACGGTGGTCATCGGCGCCCCGATGTACAACTACGCGATCCCCTCGACGCTCAAGGCCTGGGTGGACCGCCTGGTCACCCCCGCCCACATGGTGGCGCCCGGAGCCGGCCCCGGCCCGCTCAGCGGCACCTCCGTCGTGGTGGTCACCGCCCGGGGCGGCTCGTACGCGCCCGGCACCCCCCGCGAGGGGTGGGACCACCAGGAGCCCTACCTACGGGCGGTCCTCGGCTCGATCGGCCTCGCGGACGACCTGGCCTTCGTGCACGCCGAGCTGACGATGGCGCAGACCGTGCCGCAGATGGCCGCCCTCAGGCCGCTGGCCGACAAGTCCCTGGCGGGGGCGTACGAGGCCGTGGAGCGGCTGGCCCGCTGAGCGCCGGGACCGGCCCCGGCGCCCCTACGGCACCACGACGATGTCGAAGTGCGCGCTGTTGTCCGCCGGGGTCGGGTCCCCGGGCAGGTCGACCGCCACGGTCCCGTCGAGCACCCCGGGGTCCATCCCGGTGGCGACGGAGAGCCGGACGTCGGCGGCCACCGTGCCGCCGGGGGCCAGGCCCGCCGGGAACGTACAGGTCACCGTGTGGCCGAACGGGCCGGTGGAGCAGGCGCTCGGGGCCTGCCCGACACCGACGACCCCCGGCGGCAGCTGGACCACCAGGGTGAACGGCGCGGTGGTGGCCGCGTCACCGGTGTTGACCACCACCGGGTGCACCGTCGTGCTGCCGCCCCCGGCGGTCGGGGCCGGGTTCGCGGCCGTCACCGCGAGATCGGCGCCGCACGGCGCCCCCGCCGCGGCCGGCCCGGCCGCGAGCACCGCCGCCGCGCCCGCCACCAGCACGGCCCTCCGCAACGACTTCTGGAACGGCCTCCGGAACGGCCTCTGGAACAACTGCCGGGACATCGCCCTCACCCACCTCGTCCTCGCTGCGCCGGCAGGCCCGGTCGGCCCTGCCGTGCCCAGGATCGGGGCACGCCCCCTCCCCCCGGGCCGGGACACGGCCGGGGCCACCCGTACGGGGCCCGCCGGTTGCCCCGACCCGGCGAACGGCTCAGACGGGCCGGAGCCGGGTGTGCAGGAGGCAGAACTCGTTGCCTTCCGGGTCGGCCAGGACGTGCCAGTCCTCGGCGCCGCTCTGGCCGACGTCGACGCGCCGGGCGCCGAGGGCGAGCAGCCGCTCCAGTTCGGCGTCCTGGTCGCGGTCGGTGGCGTTGACGTCGATGTGCAGCCGGAGCTTCCCGGGCCGCGGGTCGCTGCTGGGGCTGATGACGAGGGTGGGCTGCGGCCCGCCGAAGCCGGTGCCGGGCGGCCCGATCTCGATGCTCCCGTCGTCCTCCCGGCCGACTTCGACGTAGCCGAGGACCTCGCTCCAGAACACGGCGAGCCGCTCGGGGTCGGCGGCGTCGATGACCAACTCGCTGATGCGGCATGCCATGCCCGCCAGTCTACGGACCCCGCCCCCGGCCCGCCGACCCCGCTCCGGTCGGTGTGCTGTCCAAGGAACGCCGATCGGGGCGGGAACTTGGGGCCCGTACCAGGCCGGACGACCCTTTCCACGGCCCGGCACGGGGGTCTCAGGTGCGATGGCGGTAACGGCCCATGGCCTCACGCAACCGCCGCATGGTGTCCGACTCGGCAGGCTCCAGCGCACCGGGGCCGCAAGGGGGCTCGGGGTCGTCGGGCACCTCCGAAGGATGGTCTTCCGACTTCCTGTCACCAATCGGCCGGTCGGGGGACGGGGCTTCGGGCCGGACTGCCGCGCTGCCCACCGGGGTTCCTCTCCGCCAGTCGTCCTGGCGCGTCACCGGCCTGCCGCCCCGTCCGGGCATTCCGGCTTGCCGCAGGTGCACGGCGGCCACTCGCGCAGGATGCCCCAGCCGACGGCCTTGGCGGCGTATGCAGCGTCGTGGTCAACCAGCGCGGTCCTGTCGGGGGCCCGCCTGCGCCGCTCGGTCCGGCGCTCATCGCGGGTCTTGATCTTGCGGGTGTCAATGCTCGCCGCCATACGGGCCACTCCCTCGGACTGGTCGGAACCGGTGACCAGCACGCTAAGTGCCCGCGAATCGCTGGCGAGTAGACGATTCGCGATTATTCGAGCGGGGGCGGCCGAGGCTCGCGTGGATTCTCAAACGACCCCGAGCGCCCGGCGGCACCGCGCGATGACCTTGTGCGCGTCTGAGCCGTAGACGGCCGAGCCGGCAAGCGACTCCCACACCCGTAGGTACAACGCCACGCTGTCCGGCTGGTCCAGCCAGAGTTCGGCATGCCAGTCTTCGACGATGGCGAGCCGCTCGTCATACAGCCAAAACCCGTTAGCTGGCGGCAACTTGAGCGTAGCCTCGAATGGCACGATGCCCAGGCGAACGGTGTCCAGCCCGATCACGCCGCTGAGCCGGTCAAGCTGTGCGGCCATCACGGCCGGCGGACAGACCAGCGCCCGGAGCGCAGCCTCCCACATGATGATCTGGTAGCGCTTGCCCGGCTGATACAGGCTCTCTTGCCGTCGAACGCGAGACCGCACGGCCTCTTCGACGTCATGCGGTGATTGGTGAAGGTCAACGTACGTGCCGAACACGTGCCGGGCGTAATCGGCAGTCTGGAGCATGCCGACGACCATGGAGCCTTCCCAGGCGCGCATGACCGTCGAACGCTCGTACTCGATTGTCAGTCTGTCCTGAACCGGTCTGTGTCCAGCCGCGAGCTGCCGCCGCCAGGAACGTGACTGCGACTCGAACGCCCTTAGCCTGGCTATCAGTTCAGGTGCGACCTGGGGCTGGCCAACTCCCTCCGCCCAGGCGGTGAGGTCGTCGGGGGTGGCCGTCTGCCGGCCGGTCTCCAGCTTGCTGACCTTGGACTGGGTCCAGCCCAGATGGCCGGCCAGTTGGCGACCCGTAAGACCACCCTCGGTGCGCAGCTCACGAAGCCGCAGACCGAGGGCGAGCCGGGCCTGTTGGAAGTCGGTACTCACCCGCCGGACGGTACCTCAGCGCTGAATTCCCGGTGCGGCGTGGCGAAGTGCCAAGCAGCGTCCCGCACCTGGCAGGCGCGAACCACCTGTACCGGGTCGGTGATCAGCTCCACACCGGTCAGATCGTCATCGGCGTCGAAGTGCAGTAGCGCGATCACGCGCGAGTCGAACAGCCAGGCGTCTTCGGACGGAAGGCCAAGGCGGTCGGCGTCAGCACGCCAGAGGTACCGAATGTCTTCGCCTACGGCACTGTTGCGCTCGGCGTTGTCGAGCAGATACCGCTGTCCCGGGGTAGGCGGATTGTCCATGATCCTCACCCGATCGAACCGCTTGCCCATGGCCACCTGCTCGCGTCGCGAGCGGCACCAGGGGTCTTCCAAGTCCCACCTGGTTGCCTCCCCGGCAGCGAACCGGCGGTAGGTGTCAGTCTGTTCGTCGGAGCGGTACCGGCGACGGGTCTCCAGTCGGAAAGCCGCATGCTGGAAGCTCTCGAACATGCCGTCGAACTCGTCGAAGCTGATCAGGACCGGCTCTCGGTCCACGTCGCGTGGCGAGAAGTCGGCGAGCAACACGCGCGGCACGATCACGAACCCTTCGCCGGGCTTGATGTTGCGGAGTTGGGCCACTTCGTCGGGGTCGGTCACGGCCTCGCCCTGCACCAACACCTCCCCGGTCTCCACATCCTCGTAGAGCGTTGGGCATCCGTTGTTCCCCGAGTTGCTTCCGATGTACCGCAGTCGTCGGCTCACAGCCGCTCCCCTCGCCGCCGGACAGGCTGAATCAGGATGCCTCGGGATCGCCTCAAAGCGAGCGCCGATTCTCGAATATTCTCCTGAGGCGACGAAAGGCCCTCGTCCCGACCGCTGTCGATGACCTGACGTCCGATCAGGCGCTTGCACAGGCCGTCGAACCCGAGCGGGTTCACGGCGGTGTCGCCGTTGAAGAACTGGTCGGCGAAGTGGATCGACGCCGCCTGAATCTTCAACGTCTCCTGGATGGCGTGCTGGTCGTTCGGGTCCCCTCGGGCCATTGCGATGAACTTGTCCACATCGGCGTCACCGCGCACCTACACGCAGACCGGCCCCGGGGGTTAAAGATATCCCCATGAAAAACATTAACAGCGGAAAGAAGGCCCTGAACATCCAGGTTCCTTGCGTTTGGTCACTGTGTGAAGTGGTACGGCTGCGATGCCCCGCACGCGACCAAGGACGGTCAGCTCGAGGCACCCGGGACCGAACACGGGGGGCGTGATCTTCAGGGCATGGGGGTGCCTCCTGAATTATGGGATGATCTTGGCGCGTAGACCCCGGAACCGCTCAGCGGCATGCCCCGATGTGAACGCCACCTGCAAGGAAGCCGAGTCCGGCGTACAGCCAGACGAGAAGGCAGCCCCGGGCATTGAGGAATAAAACAGGTGAAATGGTGTTACCCGTTTCACCATGCGCCATGGCGCAGTGCGCGACCGCCGAAAGGGTGATTTTTTGGGGGGCCTCACATTCAAACAACCAGGTGAACGCCTTCCGGCGAACGGAGGCAGTCCGCAGAGTCCCCAACTCGCGGCCGACATCTGCTGAACTGGCGAACATGACTCGACAGGCAGGCAGCAGAAGTCGAACCCCTCAGTTTGAACTCCGCTGGGGAGGAATGCACTTGACGATCCAGCGCATACCCGCGTGGCTCATCACCGCAGCCACAGCGGGCGGCGGAACCCTCGTAGCACTGCTCAGCCGACGTTGAACTCCCGCGCGGTCTTCCCGCGATGGCAGCCGCGGCACAGTGGGTGGCACACATTGTCGTCGGTGTCCTCGCAGTCGAGGGCGAGGACACCGATCGAACACAACGCAGTCCCCCTCGGCCCACCGGGCAGGACCGGAACCAGGAGGCCCATCGCTGCTCCACTGGGTCGCTTATGCGTCACCGGTCCGCAGCGGCCTTGCCGGCGCCTGCCTGTCCGATCAGCAGCTCGACGCGGTCGAGGGCGGCCTGGGTGGATTCGATCAGCCCGGTGTCACCCTTGGCGATCCGCAGCCGCCACGCTTCCCGCAGGTGGGCGCGCGCGGGTACGAGGTCGCCTCGTTCCATGAGGTGTTTGCCGAAGTGCTGGAGGGCGAAGTCGACGAGTTCCGGGTGTCGGCTCCGGGCAGTGTCCAGGGCCTTGCGGTAGAGCACGTCAGCGGTCTCTGCTTCACCGGCGTAGCGGTAGGCGTCGCCGAGGTTGAGTTCGGTGGCGATGACGGCCCGGGTGTTGCCACTGGCCGTGGCCAGGTCGAGCGCCTGGCGTAGGAACGCGCGTGCGTCGTGGTAGTCGCCCAGGCTCACCAGGCCGATGCCGGCCCACCGGGCCAGGACCCGCCTTCGGGCGTCGTCCGTGCCGGGGGGAAGCATCCGCAGGTCCTCGCGGATTTCGCCGACGGCGCCGGCCAGCCGGTCGCGGTCGGTGGGGACCATGCGCAGGTCCTCGTCCTGGGTGATGAGGTGCTGGAGCACTCACCCCTCCTTGTTCGGTTCCCGCTCCGGTCGGTCGGTGCTACAGCCGGTCGGTCCGGTGGCCCAGGTCGGGCCGGCAGCTCCCTGCCGTGCAACCGGGTCTCCGGGCGTCCGTGACGGTTGCCCGCCTCAGATCGGCAGGTCCCAGCCCGGACCGTCCTCGGCGCCGAGCCACACCCGCTGGCCGGCCCCCGAGACCGTGATGCCGAAGCCCTCCTGGTGCGGCTCGCCGGCGGCCTGCCAGCGCTGTACCGCGCGTTCGACCTGGTCCCACAGGCGTACGGGGCCGCGCTGTACGACGGTCCACCCGCCGTCAGGGGCGGGTGCCGTTCGGGCCTGCGATCCGGTGGACACATCCCAGAGGACCTGTTGTGCGCCCACCCCCATGCGAACGGCCGAGGGCGCGGCGAGCTGGGCCACCCATCCGCCCGTCCAGTTGTCGAGCGCTGCCGGGTCGACCCGGCTCGGGCGTTCCTCACCCGGCAGCAGGTCCAGTGCCGGGAGCGGCGGGCGGTCGTGCGGACGGGCGATCATGAAGCTGGTGAAGCCGGGCAGGAACCGGCCGGTGGCCTCCCCCGGACCGGTCACGTCGAGCAGAGCGAGGGCGTTCGCGTAGCTCCACCCGGACAGGGTGACCAGGATCCGACCGCCGGGCTTGACCTGGTGAAGCCACGGGAGCGGAACGTACCGGACCGCGCAGGTGGCAATGAGCCGGTCGTACCGGCCCCCGTCGGGGTCGCCGCGCAGCCCGTCTCCGATGATCAGCCGGGGGGTGAACCCGGCCGCCTTGAGTGCCGCGGCTGCCGCCCCGCCCACCACCGGGTCGTACTCGATGCTGGTGAGGTTGGCGTCCCCGAGGCGGTGCGCGCCGAGAGCGGTCGAGTAGCCGGTTCCGGTGCCGATTTCCAACACCCGCTGCCCGGCGCCGGTGTCGAGCTGGTGCCACATGCCGAGCACCAGTGACGGCAGGGTGGACGACGACGAGGGGGAACCGCTCACGGTCTCGTCCGCCACGTCGTCGGGCCTGGTGGCCCCGTCGAGTTGGGTGACGAGTGTCCGGTCGGTGTAGATCCCCTCCAGCCATCCGGGTTCACCCTCCCGCACGGCGCGGAAGCCGGTCGGGACGCTCCCGGCGACCGGCGCGAAGTAGGACCCGGCGAAGAGCTCCCGGGGAACCGCGCCGGCAGCGCTGCGCCACTCGGGTCCGGTGAGTGCGCCGTCCTCGGTGAGTCTGTCCACCAGGGCGGCGCGGAGCTGAGCCGATGTGCTCATCTGTCGAGGCCTTTCCGTAGCTGGTCGGCAAGGGCACGGGCGATTGCTTCGGCGATGTCCGCCGGCTTCCACGCCCATTGGCCGTTGGGGTTGCACTCAAGGAAGCACCAGTCACCGGACGGCGTCACGGCGAAGTCGAACGCGCCGAACGTCAAGCGGAGTTCGCCGAGATAGGCGGAGACCGCGAGGGTGACCCGCTCGGGCACCTCGACCGGGGTGCACGTCATCAGGTCCTGCCGTACGCGCCAGTCGATGTCGGGGCTGTCGATCCGAACCCCGAACAGGCGGTCACCGACGGCGGTCACCCGCACGTCGTACGCCTTGTCCACCTTGGCCTGGAACAGATGGGGACACAGGGACACGGCGTCGGTGATCTCGGACCCGCTCACCTCCCGAACCCACACACTGTGCGGTCGGCCGTCCACCCGGTAGGGCGAGTTCCACAGCGGCTTGTAGACCGCCCCGCCGTGTTGGGACGTGGCGAACTCCCGAGCTTCTACCGGATCGTTGGTGATCAGCGTGTCCGGCAGCAGGAACCCGCAGCGCTGGGCCGTGGCGAGCTGTGCAGGCTTGTACTCGGCGGCGCGGTTGTTCCACGGGTGATTGACGTAGTGCGCTCCGGGGATCGTCGCGAGGATGCCACCGGCACCCCAGAACGACTGTTCCGCGGCGAAGCGGCGGTTCTGGTCGCCCTGGTCCGGCGGGCCCGTGTAGGGCGAGGGCCGACGTACCCAGACCGACCGTACCCGTGTGAGGTCGAGTTCCCTGCTCGACGTGCGCAGGGTGCCCCGCTGAACGCCCGTACGAAACGTGGCGGTCAGCGAGGCACCCGCGGGCAGGTCGGCGCCGGGGTCGAGGCGGACCACGGGCACCCGGTGTTCGGCGAGCACCCGAAGGACCAGATCCGCGGTCGCGTCGTAGGGATTGGTCAGCACCAGCACCGACCTGTGCCGGTCGGACATCAGCCGTCGCTCTGGTCCTGGTCGTAGGACTCGGTGACGTCGGTGTCGGACGCCCCCGTCGAGTTTCCGTCAGGGGTCGTCTGCGTCTGCGTGACACCGCTGGTGCTGGTGCCGTGCCCGGCCAGCTCGACCGTTCGGCCCCGGTCGTCGACGAGGACGGCCATCTGGGTGTCCGGGTCGATCACGGGCGTGTACTGCGGGACCGGGACGGTAGCCGCGAACGGTTCCATCCGGGTCGTACCCCAAGGTGCGGGTGTCTGCGTCATCTGTTCTGCGCCTCCCATGGTCCGATCCCACGCGGCGGCGTCGACCATTCGGCGCCGCCGTCCTCGGGCCGGTTCGCCCGCCTCGGAGCGATAGATCGTTCTCGCCGGCCAAGCCGTCCGGGCAGTCATCATCGCTCCCTTGCGTAGTCGAGCCGCTACCGCGGGGTGGTTTCACTGTGGCCTAGAGTCTCCGACGTCTTCAACCTTTCAACCAGGAAGGGCACGAAAGGGGTTCGAAGACCATGGTTGATCTGTCCGGTCCGCCCTCCCGCCCGTGTGCCGCCCTCCGTGAGAGGGTCGGGGGATGGAACAGCGTGTACTCGGCCGTACCGGCCGGCCCGTCTCCGTCGTGGGGCTGGGCACCTGGCAGCTCGGCGCGGGCTGGGGCGACGTCCGCGAGGAGGACGCCCTCGGCGTCCTGGACGCCTCCGTCGAGGCCGGCGTGACCCTCTTCGACACCGCCGACGTCTACGGCGACGGCCGCAGCGAGCAGTTGATCGGCCGCTACCTGAAGGGCCGTCCGGACGCGGGCGTCCTCGTCGCCACCAAGTTCGGCCGCCGGGTCGAGCAGCGCCCGGAGCACTACACCCTGGCGAACTTCCGTGCCTGGTCGGACCGTTCGCGGGCCAACCTGGGTGTGGAGCGGCTCGACCTGGTGCAGCTGCACTGCCCGCCGACCCCGGTGTACGACAGCGGCGAGGTGTTCGACGCCCTGGACACCCTGGTGGCCGAGGAGCGGATCGCCGCGTACGGCGTCAGCGTCGAGACCTGCGCCGAGGCGCTGACCGCGATCGCCCGCCCGGGCGTGGCCAGCGTGCAGATCATCCTGAACGCGTTCCGCCTCAAGCCGCTGGAGCAGGTCCTGCCCGCCGCGGCGGCGGCCGGGGTGGGCATCCTGGCCAGGGTCCCGCTCGCCTCCGGGCTGCTCTCCGGCCGCTACACCGCGAGCACCTCGTTCGCGGCGGACGACCACCGCACCTTCAACCGGCACGGCGAGGCCTTCGACCAGGGCGAGACGTTCTCCGGCGTCGACTTCGCCACCGGGGTCGAGGCGGCGGCGGAGTTCGCCGGGCTCGCCCCCGAGGGAGCGAGCCCGGCGCAGACCGCGCTGCGCTGGATCGTCCAGCAGCCGGGCGTCACGACGGTGATCCCCGGCGCCCGCAACCCCGAACAGGCCCGCGCGAACGCGGCCGCCGCCGCCCTCGCGCCGCTGCCCGCGGACACCCTCGCCGCGGTGCGCGAACTCTACGACCGCCGGATCCGCCCGCAGGTGCACGACCGCTGGTGACACCGCCGCGCGCCGTCGCAGGCGCAGGCGCGGAGCGGGAGGCCCTAACGGGAGTCCCGCTCCGCCGCCTCGGCGGCGCGTTTGATGCCCGCCAGCCGCCGGTCCCAGTCCGCCGCGAGCGCGGCCATCCAGCGCGCCGTCGCGTCCAGCGCCGCGGGCCGCACCGCGTACCGCACCTCGCGCCCGACCCGGCTGCCGGTGACCAGCCCGGCGGCGTCCAGCACCGCGAGGTGCTTGACCACCGCCTGCCGCGAGACGGGCAGCCGTCCGGCGAGCGTGGTCGCGGTGGCCTCGCCCTGCGCGGCGAGCAGGTCGAGCAGCCGGCGCCGCGTCGGGTCGGCCAGCGCGGCGAGGACGTCGTCGACGGCCCCGCCCGCGCCGCGGTCCTCCGGCGTCACGCGGCCGGCTGCTCGACGCGCTTCCTGAACGCGTCGAGCACCTGCGGCCAGCCGTCGGTGTTGTCCTTCAGCGCCTTGCTGCGCAGCTCCGGGGAGCCGGCCAGCGCCGCGAACCCGCTCTCCACGACGCGCAGCCGGATCCCGCCGTCCTCCGGGATCAGGGTGAACTCCACGAGGGTGCTGTTGTCCTCGCTGAGCTCCTGCCCGGGGAAGGCGCTGGCCCACCGGTACGCCAGGTACGTCGGCGGCTCGACCTTCTCCACGCGCACCGGGAAGTCGCCGTACTCGGCGTTCCTGGCCACCATCGACTCGCCCTCCCTGGCCACCGTGCCGGCCAGGCTCTCCGGGTCGCCCACCCAGAAACCGGGCTCGGCCACCAGCGACCACACCCGCTCCAGGGACGCCTCGATCAGGGTCTCGCGCTCGATCCGGTCCTCGCTCATGAGGGGGCTCCTTCGTCTCCGTTGCGACCACCGCGGCCACTGAATGCAACTCCAGGGTTGCACGTCGGCCCCTCTGGTGCAACCGGGGAGTTGCACCACTTCGGTCCGGCGGCAACCGCACGGGCTGATGCCTCGTCCGAACGGGGTGGGGTAGGGTCGCGGGACCATGCCCGTCACGGCCAGGGGGAGGGTCGGCTCAGCGCTATGACCAGGGAAATCGTCAAGGCTGCGCGTGTGCGCATCGCCGATCTGACGCCGGGTGCCGAGCTCTACCTCGGAGTGCGGCTGACCGCGCCGGACCTGACGTTCGACATCAGCTGCTTCGGCCTGGACGCCGAGGAGCGGCTGAGCGACGACCGCTACTTCGTGTTCTTCAACCAGCCCGCCAGCCCCGAGGGCTCGATCCGCCTGCTGGGCGCGCAGTCCGGCGACACCGAGGCCTTCCGGATCGTGCTGCCGGACGTCCCGCAGGCCATCCACCGGCTGAGCCTGACCGCGACCATCGACGGCGACGGCGAGATGTCGCAGGTCGCCTCCGGGTACGTGCGGCTCGTCGCGGACGGCACCGAGGTCGGCCGGTACTCCTTCACCGGTGCGGAGTTCAGCACCGAGCGCGCGGTGATGCTGGCGGACGTCTACCGGCGCGGCGGGGAGTGGCGCTTCACACCGGTCGGCCAGGGCTTCGACGGCGGCCTGCGGGCGCTGCTGGAGAACTTCGGCGGCGAGGCGATCGAGGAGGACGCCCAGGACGCGCCGGACGCGCCGGGCGCCCAGGACGGGCCGGACGCCCGGGGCGGGGAGCCCGCGCCGGCGCCCACCCTCCAGGTCCCCGCCCAGCCCCAGCCGCCCGCCCGGGAGCAGCCGCAACCCCAGCCGCCCGCCCGGGAGCAGCCCCAGCCGCCCGACCGGCCCGGCGTCCGGGTCTCCCTGGTCAAGTACGCCGAAGTCCCCGAGCAGAGCGGCTGGGCGCAGCAGAACGACCACCTCGTGCGCTACACCCTCACCAAGGGCCAGGACGTCCTCGCCCTGCACGGCAGCATGGTGGCCTACCAGGGCCGCGCCGACTTCGCCCACGAGGCCTCCGGCGTGCTGCGCAAACTGACCGGCAACCTCACCGGCCAGACGCTGAAGCTGATGCGCGTCTCCGGCGAGGGCCAGGTCTTCCTCGCCGACGAGGCCAGCCACCTGCACGTCGTGCGGCTGGAGGGCGACGCGATCTGCGTCAGCTCCGACCGGGTCCTGGCCTTCGACGCGCAACTGGAGCACGAGGTCCGCCGCATCGAGGGCGAGGGCCTGCCCAACGGGGGCTTCTACACGCTCCAGTTCAGCGGCCACGGCACGGTGGTGGTGAAGACCAACGGCATCCCCGTGGTGCTGCCGGTCACCCCGGCCCCGGAGACGTACGCCGACATCCACGCCCTGGTCGCCTGGTCGCGCGGCGCGCAGGTGATCACCACGGCCCCGGTGCGGATCCGGCGCTCGGCGTACGCGGGGCACGCCGCCGAGTCGTACAGCCTTCAGTTCAGGGGCGGGCCGGGCAACTTCATCGTGGTCCAGCCGTTCGAGGTCTGAACGGGCACGGACCAGGTCGGCAGCCCCAGTCAGCAGCACGGCCGGCAGCACGGCCGACGGCCCGGTCGACAGCACGGCCGGCAACACAGTCAAGGAGGTCGGGAGATGGAGCGGCGGGTGCTCTCGGGCACGTACCTGGAGGGGTTCACGGCCTCCCCGGCCACGGCGCGGATGAGCCGGCACGGCGGCGCGATGTGCAAGGTCGCCGTGACCGAGGGGCAGGACGTGCTCGCCAAGGCGGGCGCGATGGTGGCCTACGACGGCTTCCTCCAGTACGAGCCCGTCTCGCAGTCGCTGCGCCGCACGCTCGGCGAGTGGGCGTCCGGAGAGCGCAGCCCGCTGCTGCGCTGGTTCGGCGACGGCACGCTCTACCTGGCCGACTTCGGCGCGGACGTGCTCAACCTCCAGCTCGACAACGAGTCGCTGTCCGTCAACGGCTCGCACCTGCTGGCCCTGGACGCCTCGCTGGGCTGCGCCGTCGAGAAGGTCAAGGGGCCGGTGCTGATGGCCGGCACCGGGCTGTACAACGTGACGGCCAGCGGCAGCGGCTGGGTCTCGGTCACCTCCCGGGGGGTCCCGGTGGTACTGGACTGCGCCGAGGCCGAGACCTACGTCGACCCGGACGCGCTGGTCGCCTGGACGACGGGCCTGGAGATCAAGGTCCGGCGCAGCCTCAAGGTCGGCTCGCTGATCGGCCGGGGCAGCGGCGAGGCGGTGCAACTCGGCTTCAGGGGCCCGGGATTCGTCGTCGTCCAGCCCAGCGAGGACACCTCCGACCGGCTCAAGATCCGCGGTTGAACAGCCCGCGGCCCAAGGAGTAGCGAGCACCGTGCACAGTTCCCTTCTGGACCACACCGCCCTGACCGGCGACGAGCGCTTCGCCCTGCAGAACCCGCAGCTGCTGCGGGTCGCGCTGGACGGGCGGGCCGAAGTCCTGGCGCGCAGCGGCGCTATGGTCGCCCACACCGGCCGGGTGCAGTTCACCGACTGGACCCCGCCCGGCGGCGGCCGCCGCCGCAACCGCCAGAACCAGCAGAGCCCGCAGAACCAGCAGCAGCGCCCGCCCGGCCACCAGCCGGCCCCCGCACTGGACCTGATGCGCTGCGCGGGCACCGGCACCGTCTACCTCGCCAACCTCGCCCAGCACCTGCACATCCTGGAGCTCCACCGCGAACGGCTGACGATCACCAGCAGCTACGTCCTGGCACTGGACACCGGCATCGACTGGCAGACCGTCGGCATCGAGGGCGGCGAGCGGATCTCCGGCGTCGGGCGCCACAGCCTGGAACTGTCCGGCAGCGGCACGCTGGTGGTGATGACCTCCGGGCGCCCGCTGGTGATGCCGGTACGGGAGGGCACGTACGTCTACGCGGACGCCGACGCGGTGGTCGGCTGGTCCTCGGCCCTGGAGGTGCAGCTGCAGGCGCAGAGCAGCAACACCGAGGCCTGGCGCCGCCGCGGCACCGCCACCGAGGGCTGGGAGCTGTCCTTCACCGGCGACGGCTTCGTGATCGTCCAGCCCAGCGAACTCCTCGCGCCCCAGCGCGTCCCGCTGCGCTGACCCACCGCCCTCAGCCGGTGTCGGTGTCGGTGCCGGTGCCGGTGCCGGTGCCGGTGCCAGCGCCAGCGCCGGTGTCGGCGCGCAGCTGCGGCAGGTCCGGCAGGTCCGGGTCGTAGCGCACGGTCAGCACATCGCCGCGGCGGGGCGCGTCGTAGGCGGGGAAGGTCTCGGTGACCGACTCGGTGTACTCCTGGCCGTCGTCGGTGGTGTAGCGGAGGGTGACGACCAGTTCGGGGCAGTCGTTCAGGTGGACGCCGGTGCCCCGGATGTCCAGGACGGTGGCGGGCACGCTCACCCCGTGCCGTTCGAGGCGCAGCTCGCGCTCGGCCCGGCGCCGCTCCTCGGCGAGGATGCGCCGGCGCCTGCGCGCCTCCGCGCGGGCCGACCAGAGGGCGAGCAGCGCGACCACGGCGGCCGGGCCGAGCAGCCAGCCGCTGGTGGTGTCGGCCCCGCGGGCGACGCCGAGCAGCAGGCAGAGCACGCCGGCCAGGGTGCCGGCGCCGATCGGCAGGTCGGAGGACGCGGAGGCCGTGCCGTCGGCGGCCAGGACGAAGGCCGTGCCGATCAGCAGGACCATCCCCACGATGGTGCCGCCGGAGGCGGCCAGGCCGTGCCAGAGGTCGATGCTCCCGCAGACCCGCTGGCCGGTGTCGCCGCAGTCGCCGGCCCTGCCCAGCGCCGCGTAGCCCCGCCCGGTGGCCCAGCCGTCCGCGGCCAGCAGCGCCGCGCAGACGAGCAGCATCAACAGCCGCCCCACAGTGGGACGTTGGGGTTTCTCGCGGGCGTCCGCAGCGGATTCCATGGTCACCCGCGGATGCTACCGGGATCCCGCCCAGTGGTCTGGACCACGACATGGCCGCCGGGTGAACAGCAGGCACCGCCCGGCCGTGGCGCCCCGACGCCGGCCGTGACAGCCCCACCAGTGGGTACGGACCCCCTCGTGAACGACGACTACAGTGAACTGGCCCTCCCCTCGACCGCGCTCGCGCACGACGCGCTGCGCCACGCGCGGGTGCTCCTCCCGGCCGCGATCTTCCACCACAGCCTGCGCACCTACCTCTACGGGCGCCTCCTCGGCGAGCGGCGCGGCCTTCTGCCGGACCGCGACTACGACGACGAACTGCTCTTCCTGGGGTGCGTCCTGCACGACTGCGGGCTCAGCGCCGAGGGCAACGGCGACCAGCGGTTCGAGCTGGACGGCGCCGACCTGGCGGTCCGCTTCCTGGCCGGGCGGGGAGTGCCACCGGACCGGACGGACGTCGTGTGGGACGCGATCGCGCTGCACACGGACCGCGAGATCGCCCGGCGGAAGCGGCCGGAGATCGCGCTGGTCGCCCTCGGCGCGGGCTTCGACCTGGGCGGCGGGCCGGGCGCGCTCCCGGACGGCTACGCGGAGCGCGTCCACCGGGTGCTGCCCCGCGGGCACGCGGCGGCGGTGCTCCACGACAGCATCGTCGGCCAGGCGCTGGGCAGGCCGCACAAGGCGCCGCCCTTCACGCTGCCGGGCGAGCTCGTCCGCCAGGTGACCGGCGGGACCTGGCCGACCTGGGGAGAACTCGCCCGGTCCTCGGGATGGGACGACTACGACGGCTACCGCCCCGATCCGCCGATCACCCCCTGAGGCGGCCTCCCGCGCGGAGAACCTGCGGCCGCGGAAAGGGCTCCCCGCGGCTGCGGCAGAGGCGCGCGGCGGCGCAGCCGTGCGGATTGCCGTGCGGATTGCCGGGCCCGGTGACGCCTCGTCGGTAGGCTGCGGCTGTCCGTGTCCGGTCCGGTCGGGGCGCGAGCCCCCCGAGGGGCGGCCTGCCGGGCCGGACGTACTGCGTTGATTTGGAGAGCCATGACCAACGTCCTGCTCAAGACCACCAAGGGTGACATCGAGCTCGAACTCGATGCCGAGAAGGCGCCCAAGACGGTGGCGAACTTCCTGGCATACGTCAAGAGCGGCCACTACGACGGCACGATCTTCCACCGGGTGATCGACGGCTTCATGATCCAGGGCGGCGGCCTCGACCGGAACATGCGGGAGAAGCCGGCGCCCAACAGGGTCCAGAACGAGGCGAAGAACGGGCTGAAGAACGTCCACTACAGCGTGGCCATGGCCCGTACGTCGGACCCGCACTCGGCCTCCGCGCAGTTCTTCGTCAACACCAAGAACAACGCGTTCCTCGACTACCCGGGGCAGGACGGCTGGGGCTACGCGGTGTTCGGCAAGGTCGTCCGGGGCCAGGACGTCGTCGACGCGATCGGCAAGGCCAAGACGGGCGCCCAGGACGTGCCGGTCGAGCAGATCTCCATCGAGTCGGCCACCGTGGTGGAGTGAGCGCGTGACCGTGTGAGCGCGTTCGGCGGATGAGCCGGGGGCCCGGACGGATTCCGTCCGGGCCCCCGGCCGCGCCTGCGCCCGAGCCCGCGCCCTGGCCCCGGCGCTACGCGGTGCGCCCGGCCGCCTCGATGCGCAGGGCCAGCCCGTCCAGCAGGTTGGCCAGGCCGAACTCGAACAGGCTGTCCAGGTCCAGGTCGTAGCCGTTCTCCAGGTCCGCGATCAGCCGGCTGAACACCGGGAAGCGGCCGGAGCCGGCGAGCGCGCCGAGGGCGGGGGCCTGGTGCTCCATCCACTGGTCCTCGGTGACACCGGTGGCCGCCTGCGCCTGGGTCTCGCGTTCCAGGTTGACGGCGATGCCCTCGATGTAGCTGTAGAACAGCACGTGGACGTCGAGCATGGCCGGGGCGTCCAGGCCGTGCCCGTCCAGCGCGGACAGCGCCCACTCGGCGTGCGTCATCAGGTTGGGCAGCAGCTTGGGCCGGGTGACCGGGCTGAGGTGCGCCAGCCAGGGGTGGCGGCGGAACAGCGACCAGAGCGTGCGGGCGCCCAGCTCCAGGCGGGGGCGCCAGCCGGCGGGCGGCACGTCCGGGTAGGACGCCTCGCCGAAGGCCGCGTCGGCGGTCAGCAGGACGAGGTCCTCCTTGCCGGCGACGTAGCGGTACGGGGACATCGGGGAGACCCCGAGCCGGGCGGCGACCGCGCGCATCGAGAGCGCCGCCAGCCCCTGGGCGTCGGCCAGTTCCAGGGACGCCCGGATGATCCGCTCGCGGCTCAACTCGCCTTCGGGCGGGGCCGGTCGGCGCTGCGCCGCGGATGCGGTACCCGCGGCGTCCGGCGCGGCGGATGCGGTGCGTGCGGCGGGTGCGTGCGGCGCGTGCGGCGCGTCCGGTGCGGCGACCACGGTGCCGACCCGGGGCCGGGCCTCGACCAGGCCCTCCAGGCGCAGCTCGGTCAGCGCCTTGGTGGCGGTGGCCAGGGCGACGCCCCAGTCCTGGGCGAGGCGGCGGGTGGAGGGCACCCGCTCGCCCGGGGCGAGTTCGCCGGTGGCGATGCGGCGGCGCAGGTCGGCGGCGATGCGCCGGAAGGGCGGGGGCGTCCCGGGTGTCACGGTGTCGACTCCTTGGAGGATTTTTTCGCCGCGTCCGGTCCTGTACTAGTTCAGACCCCAGCAGCGGAGACCGCGGCCGAGGCCCTTCTGTACTAGGTCAGAGCAGCTCTCAAGTGGCTTGCAAGGCCCTGGATTTACGTCGTACATTCACGTTGCTTACAGCGTACCAACGATGAACAGGGGAACCCCTCGTGAAGACCGTTCTGATCTCCGGCGGCGGCGTGGCCGGACCGGCGCTCGCCCACCTGCTGCACCGCCGCGGCTTCGCCCCGACCGTGGTCGAGCTCGCCCCCGCCCCCCGCAGCGGCGGCCAGGCCGTCGACATCCGCGGCGCCGCCCTCGCGGTGGTCGAGCAGATGGGCCTGACCGGGCGGATCCGGGCCGTGCGCACCCGGATGCTCGGCATGTCCGTGCTCGACGCCGACGGCAACGAGGTCCACCGCTCCACCGAGGCCACCTACAGCGCCGGCCGGCTCGACAGCCCGGACGTCGAGCTGCTGCGGGCGGACCTGGTCGCGATACTGCGCGAACGCGCCGCCGACGGCGTCGAGTTCATCGACGGGGACGCCATCGCCGGGCTCCGCGAGGACGACGGCGGCGTACACGTGACCTTCGAGCACGGCCGGCCCCGCACCTTCGACCTGGTGGTCGGCGCGGACGGCCTGCACTCGCGGGTCCGCAAGCTGGTCTTCGGCCCGGAGGAGCGGTTCCTGCGCCAACTGGGCAGCCACCTCGCCATCTTCAGCGCCGACAACTTCCTCGGCCTGGAGGACTGGCAGGTCTGGCAGCGCGACGGCGACGCCGGCTACGGCATCTACCCGGTGCGCGGCAACAGCGAGTTGCGGGTCACCTTCGGATACGCGAGCACCGAGCCCGCCGTCCGGGACGCCGGGCGCAGCAGGCATCTGGTCGCCGAGCGGATGTCGAAGCTGCGCTGGGAGACGCCCCGGCTGCTGGAGGCGCTGCACCGCACCCCCGACTTCTACGCCGACACGATGGCCCAGGTGCACCTGGACCGGTGGTCGGCCGGCCGGGCGGTGCTGCTCGGCGACGCCGGCTACTGCCCCTCGCCGCTGTCCGGCCAGGGCACCAGCCTCGCGCTGGTCGGCGCCCACGTGCTCGCCGAGGAGCTGGGCCGGGCGCGGGAGGGCGCCGAGGGCCACCGCGCGGCCTTCGAGCGCTACGAGCAGCGGCTGCGCCCCTTCGTCGCCCTCAACCAGGCGCTGGCCACCGAGAACCCCGGCGGCCCGCCCGCCGAGGAGTCCGTCGAGCGGGCCAAGAACGCCATCGAGCTCGGCCTCTGAGCCGGACCTCGGCCCCTGCCCCCGGAGGCGCCCGGACCCCCGGCTCCGCCCGGATGAGCCCGAGTCCCGGATGCGCCCGGGCCCCGGATGCGCCGGGGTCGGTGCGGGCCGGCGCGGGTCAGTGCGTGTCGTAGGAGATCACGAAGTCGTCGAAGACGTGCCGCCCGGGCCGGGCGGCCACCTCGTCGAGCGCGCGGCGGATGTCGCGCAGCTGGCCGACCGTCATCTGCAGCGGCGGCTCGTCGGGCTGGTAGGTGTACCGGATCGGGTAGTCCACGCCGGGCCGGTCGGTCATCTCGATGTGGCAGCCCAGCACATGGCTGACCGGGTGGGCGGCCGCGAAGGCGATCAGCCGGTCGATCGTCGCGACGTAGGCGTCCCAGTCGGCGACGTACAGCCGGCCCGGGTAGACGGTGTCGCCGGTCAGCAGGAACCCGGTGAACGGGTCGTAGTAGGTGATCGCGGCCTCGTGGTGGCCGGGGCCGGCCAGGCAGCTCAGCACCCGGCCGCCGAGGTCCAGCAGGGCCGGCCGGTCGGGATCGTCGCCCAGGCCGAGGAACTCCCGCACGGTGGCGAGCTTCGCGTCCACCACCACCGTGTCGGGGCGCCCGGCGAACTGGGCGTCCCCGGCGACGTGGTCGCCGTGGCCGTGGCTGTGCAGCACGAGCAGCCGGTAGCCGGTGCGCGGGTGGCGCTCCAGCCAGCGCGCGACCAGCTCGTCCACGACGCGGCGCAGCGGGAAGTACGCGGGGGAGGCGGTGGCGCCGGTGTCGAGCAGCACCGCCCGCTCGTCGCCGAAGAGCAGGAACAGGAACGGCGCCTCGTAGTTGACCGCCATGTTCTGCCGCAGCACGACGGTGTGCTCGTCGTAGTGGTGGACCTGGATCTCGGGATCGGTGTTGTGCCGCGCCGACTCCGAGCCGTGGATCCAGCGCACGTCGAGGGAGCGCCCCGCGGCGTGCGGGCCCGCGTCCGTGAAGTCGATCGGGTCCCGTCCGGAGGTCATCCCTGCTCCCCACCGCGTCGTGTCCGCCGGCCCGGTGCGGCGTGCGCCCCGTCCGGCGGCGGCCCCGGCGGGCCGCCGCCGCGAACCTACCAGGTGCCCCATGACGGCCCGGGGCCGCTGCCTGGCCGCCGCTCCCGGCAGCGCCTGCGCCACCCGCATCGGCATCCGCACCGGTATCGGCGTCGGCATCGGCGTCCGCGTGCGCTGACGATGCGACACGGCCCCCCGCCCGGATGCGGGCGGGGGGCCGGGGGCCGCGGGCGTCCCGTCGGGACCTGCCGCACCTACCGCGTGGGACGGCTCAGGAGAGCAGCCCGTTGTAGTCGGGCAGCTTGAAGGTCCGCTCGGCGTGGCCGCCGGCCAGGTCGGTGGTGTTGTTGCCGACGTTGGCGATGATCGTGTAGCCCTGCTGCTCGACGGCGGTGCGCTTGGCCGTCTTGAAGCCCTGGACCGGGCGGAAGAGGTCGCCGAGGTCGCGCCCGTACAGCCCGTCCACCGGGTACCCGGCGTGCTGGAGGCTGTAGCGCGTCACCGACTCGATGAAGTCCGGCCGGGCGGTGATGAACACGACCGCGACGCCGCGCGAGCGCGCGTAGTCCGCCAGCGCCAGCGAGGACGCGATCGCGGGCTGGGTGAACGGGTGGAAGTGCGTCTGCAGCGTCGTGTTGTCGATGTCGAACACGATCGCGAGCCGCTCACCCGCCCGGGCGCCGGCGGTGCGCTGCTCGACGTACGAGCGCGCGGGGGCCACCGCCGCCTGCACGTCGGCCAGCCACTGGCCCTCGGTCACGGCCGGTGCGGCCGCCGCGGCGGGGGCCGCGGCCACCACCGGCGCCGGCGCGGCCATCGCGGGCACGGCCAGGCCCGAGAGGAGAATGCCGGTCAGCACCGCGGGGGCGGCGACTCTGCCAACGAACCTCATACCTGTCATCGGACCTTCCTGTCACGGTGTCGGGGAGCTCGCCGCACGTGTGTTCGCACCGCGGCCCGAGCAATCTCCCACACCGTCAAGTCGGGTGGCGGGAGTAATGCTTACCAACGGGTAACGATCTTCTGTGCGTCCCGTGCACACCCGCCGCAACACCCCTGCCGACGAGGGGGCGGCGGTTCCGGGGGAGGGCCGCCGCCGGAGACGTCCCGTCGGGGCGCGCGGTGCGCCATGATCGAATGGCGTCCGCGCGCGGGATCCGGGCGCACCACGACGAGCAGGGGGAACAGTCACATGATCGAACTGTCGGCGGCGCCGATGACCTGGGTGGCGGCCGGGGACAGCATCACCCAGGCCGTCCTGCACACCTACGGGGCGCGGGGCTGGGTCGAGCACGTCCACGAGCGGATCCGCTGGCAGCTGGACCGGCTGACCGACATCGTCGTCAACTCCGGCGTCTCCGCCTGGCGCGCCGGCGACGTCCTCGGCTCCTACGACCACCTGATCGGCCGGTTCTCCCCGGACGTGCTGTCGATCTCGCTGGGCACCAACGACGCCCGCGCCGGCCTGGCCGGGCTCGACGCGTTCCACACCGACCTGCGGGCGATCATCGCCAGGGCCGCCGGTGCGCAGATCGTGCTCCACACCCCCGTCCTGACCAGTGTCAGCGGCCGCACGGCCCGCCCCGAGCTGCCCGCCTACTGCCAGGCCGTCCGGGAGATCGCCCGTGACACGGGGGCCCTGCTGGTCGACCACGAGGCCCACTGGCTGGCCCGCTTCCCCGACACCGACCCGATCCCCTGGCTCGACGACCCCGCCCACCCCAACGCCGCCGGACACCTGCAGATGGCCAACCACACCCTGCGCACCCTGGGCCTGGGCGAGCTGACCGACGTGTGAGCGACGGGTGACCCCCGGTGCGCCCGGGCGGCGGGCTCAGGCGGCGCCGGGCACCCGCTCGCGCTGCCGCACCAGGCCCCGGACCGGCCCGGCCCCGCCGCCGCGGCGCTCGGGCAGCTCCAGGACGTCGGCGCCGGCCGCGTGCAGGAACCCGGTCACGCAGTGTGCGGTCGTGGTGTCGAGCGAGAACACCCACAGTCCCGGGACCAGCACGGTGTCGATCCGGCCGCGGGCCGACCAGGCGAGCAGCCGCTGCAGCTGGGGCCTGAAGGTGCGCGAGGAGACCCCGTTGTCCAGGAAGACGTGCGCGACGGTGCGGCCGAGCGAGGTGGCGTGCTCCTCCAGCGCCCGCAGGTGCGGGCCCATCTGCCAGCTGTCATAGGGATAGCAGCGCAGGTAGACGGCGACCGCCGGAGCGGGTTGACGGGCGGGGGGCATGGCGCTCCTCGTTGAGCGTGGTGCACGGGGCACCTGGGTTCCTCCGCCCGGCGCCGCTCCCGGAGGCCGGGGGGACCGACGGGTGAGCCCGAGCGGGCTGTGCGGGTCCGGCGGAGGCTGCTGGGCCGGCGCTCGACCTGCCGTACGGTTACGGGCCGCCATGGACGCGACTCTCCGTACAGTGTCCCAGCTTGGACTGGACCATCTGCGAATGTCCAGACTTTCGCGGGCGCCGTGACCCACCGGAGCCGAACGGTACGACCCGCCGCAGCCGCGCGGGCCCGCCCACCGGCCGCTCACCAGCCCGCCTGCCGGGCCGCCGAGGGGGGCGGGGGAGGACGGGCGGGGGCGGGGGGCGATCATGGCTGTGTTTCTTGGCGGTTCACGGACACCCGGGTATGAGGAGAACGCTATGAAGTCGGTCGGTCGGACGATGACGGCTGCCGCGGCAGGACTGTTGCTGGGCACCCTCGCGGCCTGCGGTTCCAGCGGCTCCGGCGGCCACACCGCCGCGGCCGGCCAGAGCGCGTCGACGACGGCCGCCGCCGACCCGGCCGCCGCGAGCAGCGGCGCGCCCGCCCCCACCGCCCCGGCCGCCGGCACGGGCGCCGCCACCGCAGCGGCAGGCGGCGCCACCGGCGGAGCCGCCACCGGCGCGGCCACCGGCGCACCCCCGGCCCCCGGCGCCGTGCCCCCCGGCACCGCCACCACCGCACCCGGCGGCTCCGCCCCCGCGCCCGCCCCCACCTGGAGCGACGCCCCGACGCCCCTGCTCGACTACAAGCTCGTCCTGCAGCTGATGCCCGACCAGTCCGCGATGCCCGGCTGGGAGCAGGAGAAGCGGCGGGTCGACCTCACCGACCACTCCTCGAACTGCCAGAACACCGAGTCCTGCAACGGCAAGCCGCTCAGCGGCGAGGCCAGGTTCACCTCCGGCGACGTCACCGCACGCTTCCTCGTCGACACCCTGCCCACCAAGGCCGCCGCCCAGGACAAGCTCAAGGAGGCGTACGCGGCGTTCGGCGACGCCCGCTACGTCCCGACTGAACTGCAGGTCGTCGGCACCGAGAGCCGCGCCTGGCAGGGCCGGCCCGGCGGCCGCGACGGCGTCGGCATCGTCATGCGCGCGGGCACCGTCGTCGCCAGCGTGACCACCGAGGACGGCCCGGTGGACACCCGGACGACGCAGCGCCTCGCCGTCATGCTGGCCAAGCGCATCGAACAGGCCCAGTCCGGCCGGACCCCGGACACCGTCCTCGCCAACTGAGCGCACCGGCACCGCCCTACCCCCCCCGCAGGGACGCCCCCGGACCGGGGTGACAGTGCGAGGACCGGTGTGCGACGCTGCACCTGCGCGTGATCATCCGCGCCGCGGAGGAACCGGGGGGTGACCGCATGCACCACGACGCACCACCGAACGGGCCACGGCCCCACCGGCGCCACCGCCGGTGGGCGGGCGCGCCCGCCGGGCGGATCCAGGGCCTCCTGCTGGTCGGCGGCGGCCTGCTGCTCGCCGCGGCCGCGCTGCGCCCGGACGGCGGCCTGCTCGGCACGGCCACCGCCCCGCCGGTGGCCGCCGGCGGCTTCGTCGCCCTGCTCGCCCTCGGCTGGCTGGCCCTCGCCGGGCGCTTCGCCTCCCGCTTCCGCGAGGAGGTCCGCCGGCTGGCGGGACCGACCCCGTGGGCCGAGCGCATGCGCTCGGCCGCCGTGGTGCTGATGGTCGGCGCGGTGCCCGCGGTGCCGCTGCTGATGTACGCCTTCCACCGCCGGGGCGCGGTGGCGCCGCCCGTCGAACCGCCGCAGGCGGCCTGGCTGCCCGAGCCGGCCCCGACGGCGACGCAGCCGCCCAAGCCCTTCCCCGAGCCGGCGGACCCCTCGCCCCTGCCCGCGCTGCTGCTGTTCGTCCTGGCCACCGCCCTGGCGGTCCTGCTGCTGGTGGCGGCCGTCGCACTGGTGCGCTGGCTCCTGCGCGGCGGCCGGCTGCGCCGCCTGCGCACCCTCCCGCCGACCGCCGACGGACCGGCGCCCGGCGAGGACGTCCTGGCCGCCGCCGTGGCCACCGGCCGCCGCGCCCTGGACGGCGGTGACCCGCGCGCCGCGGTGATCGCCTGCTACGCCGCGATGGAGGGCTCGCTGGCGGCCTCCGGAGTGGCCCGCCGCGCCTGCGACAGCCCGACGGAGCTGCTGGAGCGGGCCGTGGCCGACGACCGGGTCGACCCGGTCCACGCGCACGCGCTCACCGCGCTCTTCCGGGAGGCCCGGTACTCGACCCACCCGATGGACGACACCCACGTCCACCGGGCGCGGCTGGCCCTCGACACCATCGCCGAGCGCCTGACGGACCGGACCGACGAGGCGAGCCAGGCGGACCGGCCGGACCAGTCAGACCGGACCGGCCGGGCAGACCGGAGCGACCGGGCGGACCAGGCGGACCGGACCAGCCGGGCAGACCCGGCGGACCCGGCCGACCGGACCGGAGCGCGCCGATGAGCGCCGGCCCGACCCCGCCGCCCGGCGACCCCGCCCAGCCGCCCGCCGCGCCGCCCGCCCATCCGCTCGGCGGGCTGGCCGTGCCCGGCTCGATCCGGCACTGCCTCCTCGAGCTCACCGTCGCCGCCGTCCTGGCCGAGATCCTGTTCGCCCTGGTCGGCGGCCTGACCGCGGCCGGCGCCGGAGCGGCCCTGCTGGCCGCCGCCGCCCTGGTCACCGGCCGCTACGTCGCCGGCGCGGGCACCCCGACCCCGGGCCTGCGCCGCAGACCGCAGGAGGCGGAGGCCCGCGAGCCCGGCCTCGGCGACTGGCACTGGACCGTCCGCCACGGCCTGGACCCCCAGGGCGACGGCCAGCCGCTGCGGGGCCGGCTCCAGCGGCTGTTCGCCGCCCGCCTGTCGGAGGCCCACGGCCTCTCGCTCACCGCCGACCGCGACCGGGCGGCCGAACTGGTCGGCCGCGAGCTGTGGCCGTGGATCGACCCCGGCGCCCCGCCCGGCCCGCTGCCCGCGCCCGTCCTGCTCGCCCTGGTCGACCGGCTCGAATCCCTCTGACCGGCCACCGCCCACCCGCCACCGCGCCACCCGCTCACCAGCTCACCCGCCACCGCCCGTACCGCCTCGCAGCCCCTTCAGGAGAGCCGATGACCGCCGCCCCCCAGGCCCCCGCCGCCCCGGGCGCTCCCGCCGCAGGGCCGGCCGCGGGGCCCGAGCTGACGCCGCAACAGGCCGGCCGGCGCGCCCGCGCGGTGCTGCAGGAGGTCGAACGGGCCGTAGTCGGCAAGCCCGAGGCACTCCGGCTGGTCATGCTCGGCGTGCTGGCCGGCGGCCACGTGCTGATCGAGGACCTCCCCGGACTCGGCAAGACCCTGCTGGCACGCTCCTTCGCCACCACCCTCGGCCTGGACTTCCGCCGCATCCAGTTCACCCCCGACCTGCTGCCCTCGGACGTCTCCGGCGCACCGTTCTACGACCGGCGCAGCGGCGAGATGGTCTTCCGGCCGGGCCCGCTCTTCACCCAGCTGCTGCTGGCCGACGAGATCAACCGCACCCCGCCGAAGACCCAGGCCGCGCTGCTGGAGGCGATGGCCGAGGGACAGGTCTCCGTCGACGGGGAGACCCGCCTCCTGCCGCAGCCGTTCACGGTGATCGCCACCGCCAACCCGATCGAGTACGAGGGCACCTACACCCTCCCGGAGGCCCAGCTCGACCGCTTCCTGCTGCGGGTGCGGATGGGCTACCTGTCCACCGGCCTGGAGGCCGCGATGCTGCGCGCCCGCCTGGACCGGGCGGTGCCCGAACCGGTCCTGGAGAGCATCAGCAGCCCGGCCGAACTGCTCGCCATGCGCGCGGCCCTGGAGCGGGTCGAGGTGGACGACGACCTGGTCGACTACGTCGTCGCACTGGTCGACGCCACCCGCGGCGACCAGCAGGTCCAGGTCGGCGCCTCACCGCGCGGCGGCCTCGCCCTGATCCAGCTGGCCCGGGCCCGCGCGATGCTGGAGGACCGCGACTACCTGACCCCGGAGGACGTCAAGGCCGTCGCCGTCCCCGCCCTGGCCCACCGCATCACCCTCAAGCCCGAGCTGTGGGTGCGCCAGATCGAGGCGGACGACGTCCTGGCCCGGCTGGTCGCCACCGTCCCGGCACCGCAGACCCTGCCGCGCCCGCCCGCCGACCAGGGCACCCGACCGCCCCGGCGGGACCAGCCGCGGTGAGCGCCGCCCCGCCCGCCGGGGACCCGGCCGCCGCCCGGGCCGGGCGCCTCGCCGCGCAGAGCGGGGCCCACGGCCCGCGCCCGCTGCGCCGCCTCGCCACCCCGCCCGCCGACCCCGCCCCGAACCGCCGCCCCCAGGGGCCCCGCGACCCCGCCCCGAAGCGCGCCGAGCCCCGCACCCGCCAGGACCGCACCCGCCAGGACCGCACCCGCCAGGACCGCACCCGCGCCCGCCACCCCGACCCGGCCACCGCCCGCATCCTCGCCCGCAGCGCCGCCGCCACCGCCGAAGGCCTGCCGAGCAGCCCGCCCCCGCCCCACTGGCGGGCCGGCGAGCGCACCCTGCGCCTGCTCACCGTCACCGCCGTCGCGGCCGCCGCCGCCCTGGCCACCGGACACCCCTGGCTGCTCGCCCTGGCGGCCGCCCCCGCCGTCCTGCTCGCCCTGGCCGCCCCCGGCGCCGCCGGGCCGCCCCGGCTCTCCCTCACCACCACCGCCGAACCGCAGCGCTGCTTCGAAGGCGAACGCATCACCGTGCGGACCACCGTCCACCACGACGGACGGATCGGCCCGCTCGACCCCGTCATCTCCCTCGGCCCCGGCCTGGTCCTGGAGTCCGTGGCCGTCACCCCCACCGCGGTGAACCTCGCCGTCCGGGCCGACCGCTGGGGCCGCTGGACACTGGGCACCATCGACCTCGACGTCTACGACCCCGGGGCGCTGACCTGCCGCACCCTGCGCGCCGACCTCGGCCGGGTGGACGTCTTCCCGGTCCCCAGCACGGCCCGGCTCACCCCCATCCCGGTGCGCCTGCCCGAACGGCTCGGCGAACACACCACCGCCCACGACGGCACCGGCGTCGAGGTGGTCGGCGTGCGCCCGCACGTCCCGGGGGAGCGCCAACGCCGCATCCACTGGCCCTCCACCACCCGCCGCGACGCCGTCCAGATCAACCAGTTCGCCGCCGAGCGCGCCTCCGACGCCGTCGTCCTCCTCGACACCCTGGGCGACTTCCGCGACGCGGCCACCGGCCTGTCGAGCCTGGACGAGACCCTGCGCGCGGCCACCGGACTCACCCGCGCCTACCTGCGCCGCCACGACCGCATCGGCCTGGTCGCGGTCGGCGGACAACTGCGCTGGCTCAGCCCCGCCGCCGGGGACCGCCAGTTCTACCGCATGGTCGAGAGCGTGCTGGAGGTCCGCCAGGACCGCGCCCACCGCGGCCCCGCCCTCCACCGCATCCCCCCGCCCGCCCTGCCCGGCCACGCCCTCGTGTACGCCTTCACCCCGCTCGCCGACCAGCGGATCCTGGAGGTCCTCGGCCGCGTCGCCGACCGCGGCAACCCGCTCGTTGTGGTGGAGATCCCCGCCGGCGAACCACCCGTGGAGCCGGGCGACGAGATCGGCGCCCTCGCCCTGCGGCTGTGGCACGCCGAACGCGAGGCCATCCGCAGCGCCCTGCGCGAGCGCGGCGTCCCGGTGACCCGCCACACCCCCGGCGAGGCGCTCGACCTGGCACTCGCACCGCTGCTGCGCCGCCGGATCAGGGGAGCGACCCGTTGAACGAGACCACCACCCCGGCCGTCCCGCCCCCGTCCGCGGCCCCGCCCCTGTCCCCGGTGCGGGCCCCGGTGCGGGCCCCGGCGGGCCGGGTCCTCCCGCTGTGGGCCGAGCGGGCGGCGCTGCGCTGCACCGGCGCCGCCCTCGCGGCCGCCACCGCCGCGATCGGCGTGCTGGACCGGGGCGGACCGGCCGCCGTGGCCGCCGCCGCGGCCCTCGCGCTCTGGGCCGCCACCCCGCCCCCGGCCGTCGCGCCGCGCCGCCGGCCCACCGGGCTCGCCCGCCTGGCCGACCGGCGCACCACCGCCCTCGCCGCCGGGTCCGTCCTGCTGGCGGCGTTCGGCGACCCGCCGCTGTGGCAGGCCGCGGGCGCGAGCGTCCTGCTGGTCGGCTACCTCCTGCTCCTGGACGCCTTCGGCCCGGACCGCCGGGCCACCCGGGCGCCGCACGCGCTCGCCGCCCTCGCCGCGTCCGCCCTGGCCCTGCCGGCCGCCTTCGCGCCGACCGGGGCCGGCGAGTGGTCGCGCCCGCTCGCGCTGCTGGGCATCGCGGCCGCCGCCTGCGGCATCGGCCTGGCCCTGCGCCCCGCCCGCCCGCCGGCCCCCGGCGACCCGCACGACCCGCACGACTCGCAGGGCCGGTAGGCCCGCGACGGCCCGGCAGGGGTCTGCCGGGCCGCCGGGCGCCTGCCGGGTCAGATCTGGATCGGCGCGGTCTCGGCCGTCGTGCTCGTGAACCCGTTGGTCGTGGTGATCCTCAGCCGGACCCGCTCTCCCGGGCGGAAGCGGCTGTGGTCGATCTGGACCAGGGGGTCCTTGAGGCCCACGCCGATCGTCTGCCAGGTCTTCCCGTCGTCGGTGCTGACCTGGGCGGAGTAGGTGTACGCGGAGTCCTGCCCGGGGTCGAACTCCAGCGCCAGGCCGAGCGACCCGTCGACGGCGCTCGCGTGGCGGGCGCCGCGCAGGGCCGGGGGCGGGCCCGCGGCCCGGAAGGTGTCCACGACCTGGCCCGCCACGACCAGGTCGACGGCCTCCGTGTCGGGTCCGATCGGGACGACGGCGTCGATCAGGCCCCTGCGGTCGTCCTCCGGGGCCAGTTCGGAGGCCAGCCTGACCGCGACCGGGATCTCGCGCGGGGGTGCGCCGTTCGCCTGCCGGATGCGCAGGACGACCGGGGTCCCGCCGCCCGGGCCGCCGCCCGGGCCGCCGTTGGGGCCGCCGTTCGGGCCGTTCGCGCCGTCCGCACCGGGCGCCGCGGACCGGGCGGCCAGCGGGGACACCGGGTTGACGAAGCGGATGCCGCCCTCGCGGCGGGTGAGGTTGACCGTGCCGACGATGCTGACGAGCTGCCCGGCCGACGGGTCCGCTCCACCGGCCCCGCCCGCCGGGGCCGCCGGCTGGGGTGCCGCCACCCGCATGACGGCGATCTGCGGGTTCCGCCCGTCGGGGGGCCCGCCGCCCGGGCCGGCCACCGCGTGGACGGCGACGGCGACGGGGGTGGCGACGGGGGTGGGGGCGGCCTGCGGGACGCCCAGCGGCGGCGGTGTGCCGTCCGTCGCCGTCTGCTCGGCCAGCAGACGCTGGCGGATGCCCTCGTAGGTGTAGCTGCTCAGCCACTGGCGCGGGCAGTAGGTCATCACGTCGTGCCACAGCACCCCCGGCCGGGCCCGCATGGGCAGGTGCAGCGAGGCGTCGCCCACGTCGAATCCGACGAAGGTGTCCGCGGTGTCGGCGAGCTGCCCGTTCTCGAAGGGGTAGTTCTGCAGGTCGTCCGTGGTCTGGTTGCAGAACCCCGGGTGCTTGCGGCCGTAGGTGTGGCCCAGCTCGTGGGCCCCGTACCAGTCGCTGTAGACGCCGTCGAAGTCCCAGCCCCAGCTGTCGGCCCCGGCCGGCGCGGCCGCGACGGTGGAGGGGTCGGGCAGGGCGGGGATGCCGGCGGCGCAGCCCCGCATGAAGAACCCGCCGTCGGGTACCTGGGCGAGGTAGTGGGTGCGCCGGTCGCCGCCGGAGCTGACGTCCAGGGCGCGGATGGCGGCGAGCTGGGCGTTGACGTCGTCACAGAGGAAGGGCGGGCTGGCGGCGGCGTCGATGACGGTGTGCGAGCTGATGACCTCGGCCACCGGGTAGGCGCGCCTGAGCCAGCTGACCAGGGCGGTGAAGTCGAGGTCCCTGGGGGTGTAGGTGACCGGGGGGTTCCCCTGGCTGTAACGCAGCCCGAGGATGCGCACGCGCAGCGGCGCGCCGGGGTGGAACCAGACGGTCGGGCCGTGCGGCGCCCCGCCCAGGGGGAGGGCGGCGCCGGTCAGCGCGTCGGTGACGGACACCGTGCTCACGCTGAGCGCCCCCGGGGCGGTCAACGCGGCCGGCAGCAGGAAGTTGAGGCTCAGGGTCGCGTCGGCGCGCCGGTCGGCGAGGACGGCCGGGTCGCCCGCGTCGAGGTCGACGGTGTTGACGGAGGAGAGGGTGACGGGGGGATCGGCGGGCGAGCGGAGCAGCGTGATCGTGCCGCGTGCGTCGACGGGCGGGCCGTCGGAGCAGCGCACGTACAGGCGGACCACGGTGACCTTGCCGGCGATCAGGGTGACGCTGTGGTGGAGGTCCTGCACCGACTGGGTGACTTCGGTGGCATCCAGTAAGACCTGTGTCTGAGAGGCCATGACCGGCTCCCTAGGACAAGTGGTTCGGTTCTTTCAGGCTATGCCCGCCGGGGATGCCCCGCCCCGGGTGGCGGCGCTCCCAGAAGGGGTGGTCCGGCCAGCGCCGCTCCTGCCGGTAGGCCTGTGCGTGGTTCCTGCGGTAGGCGGCCTCGATGCCGTCCAGGAACCCGCCGTAGTCGGCGAGGGCGGCGCCCGTGCGGCCCGGGTCGGCCAGGCACGAGGCCACGGCCTGCCCGGCGCGGGCACCGGTGTGCAGGGCGGTGAGGATGCCCTGCGAGGAGAGCGGGTCGAAGGCGAGGGCGGCGTCCCCCGCCGCGATCCAGCCGGGGCCGGCGGCGGGGGCCAGCCGCAGGCCGTGGGCGGCCGTCCAGCGCGGGACGGGGGTCGCGGCGGGGTCGTAGCCGTCCAGGCGCCGGCGCAGGTGGCCGGTGCGGGTGATGCCGTGCCAGAAGCCCCCGGGGGTGCGCAGCGAGGGGTGGGCGAGGTCGGGGTCGGTCAGATGGGCGACCAGGCGCCCGGCCGGGATCAGGGTGGTGTACCACCAGCCGTGCGGGGCCGCCTCGACGAGGGTGCGCGCCTCGCGGTCCGGCGGACCGCCGGGGCGGCGGTCGGCGAACACGGCGTACGCGGCGACGAGGCGGTCCTGGCGCCGACGCCGGCCGTACCGGCGCCCGATGGCGCAGCGGCGGCCGGTGGCGTCCACGGTCCAGCGGCAGCGCAGCTCCCGCACGGCCCCGGTGGCGCGCTCGCGCACCAGCAGGCGCTCGCCCAGCCGCTCCAGCACCGTGGCGCGGAGCGGTTCGGCGCCGGCCGCCCGCGCCGCGCCGCGCAGCAGGGCGTCGAAGCGGCGCCGGTCGAGGTGCCAGCCGTGGCCGTACGGGTCGAACAGGTGGCTGCGCTCGTGCAGCGCCGCCGAGCCCCAGGCGCTGGAGGTGCCGGTGGAGGCGGGGTGCGCGGCGGCGAGGAAGGCGTCCAGCAGCCCGAGGTCGCGCAGCAGCGGGCGGGCGGCGGGCGGCAGGAACTCCCCGATCTTGACCGCCGCGGGGCCGCCGCCCTCGCCGCCGTCGTCCTCGGCGCCCTCGTCCCCGGGGCCGTCGTCCAGGAGCAGGACGCGGTGGCCGGCGCCCGCCAGGACCAGCGCCGCCACGGCGCCCGCCGGGCCCCCGCCCGCCACGGCGGCGTCGAAGGGCCGGGGCGGGCGCGTGCGGGCGCTCACCGGCGGTGCCGGAAGCGGACGACCTTGTCGATGTAGCCCGCCGACACCTCCTCGTCGGGCTGCTCCGCCATGCTCACCGCGGTGGCCAGCGCGGCCTCGCCGAGGACCGGGTCGGCGCCGAGCGGCACGTGCAGGGTGACCAGGTTGCGCCCGGCCGGGGGCGCGGGCGCGAGCGGGAAGCTCACCTCGGACTCGACCAGCATCTCCGCCGGGAGCCGCGGGTCGTCGCCGGCCCCGGGGCGGCGCTCGACCAGGCCGAGCCGGCCGAAGTCCTTCACCATCGCGTTGATGGTGTTGAGGTAGCCGGAGGGCAGCCACCGCAGCCAGGGCCGGCGCTTCTCGAACGCCGCCAGCCGCTCCTCGATGGGCCGGGAGGTGTCGACGGCGACGTCGTAGTCCTCCTCGGCGAGGACGTGGTTGGGCACCCGGGCCGGCCAGAAGGTCGGCAGGTACGGGTCGTACTTGGGGCCGAAGCCCGGTGAGCCGTAGCCGTAGCCGGACAGGCAGCTCGCGGTGTCGGTCTGCCAGGGCACGGCCATCCACCGGGTCAGGTCGCCCGGCCCCTGGGCGTAGAGCGGGCCGTCGAAGGACAGCGCGCTCTGCGCGGTGAGCTTCGGGCCGTAGGAGGGCGGGGGAGGGGCCAGCGGGTCGCGGTGGCGGATCCGGAAGGGGGTGCTGTACAGCGTGGTGTGGCGCATCGGCCAGGTGAGCTCGCAGCCGGGGTGGAAGGCGTCGGCCAGGCAGAACGACAGGGCCGCCCGGTCGAGGGCGCGCGGCCGCTGGGAGAGCGGGAGCTGGTCGAGGGCGGCGGGCGGCGGGGCCTGCGGGTCGTAGTCGGGGGTGAAGGCGCCGTCGGCCCAGCGGTCCAGCAGGCGGTACTGGAGCGGGGAGAGCGCCATGTGCTGGAGCGGGGACTCCGGCGGCAGGCTCATCGCGTCGCCGTAGATCGCCGGCCACGGGACGGGGGAGATGCCGTCGCGCTCGTGGTTGCGCATGGTGGCCCAGACCTGGCGGCGCATCTCCTTGTGGACGGGGGCGGGGTCGGCCAGCGCGGCGAGCTGCTGCGGGTCGAGGAAGTACGCGCGCCCGCCGTACCCGAACTGCGCGGCCAGGCCGCGGTTGACCCACTGCAGGTCGCACAGCCGGCGCAGGACGGGCAGCACGTCGCGGGTGAAGGACACCTGCTGCGGGGCGGGGAGCAGGCCGGCGGTGACGAAGGCGTCGCGCACCAGGTCGTACATGGTGCGCACCGAGGTGAGTTCGGGCGCGTAGTTGGGCGGGGTGGTCACCACCCAGCCGGGGTCGACCGGTACCGCCCGCCCGTCGATGCGGACCTCGGCGGTGACCGGGCCGTCGCTGACGTCGTCGTGCCAGCCGTCGTTGTTGGCGAAGGTGTCGGCGGGGGTGCCGGTGGCCGAGGCGGAGACGCCCCGGCCGCCGAGGAAGATCAGCCGGCCGCTGTCGTCGGTCTGCAGCTCGCCCAGGTAGACGGGCTTGTCCAGGAAGGTGCCGGTGTCGAAGCGGTACTCGGCCCTGCCGGAGCGGCTGCGGCCGCGTACGGACCGGGGGCCGGGGTCGATGACCAGGCGGTGGCGCTGGGCGTCGGGGACCTTGGGGTTGCGCAGCAGGCTGTCGTCGGTGTGCTCGGACTCCGGGATGTCCAGGGCCAGTTGGAACTGGTACCAGGCGGCCTTGGAGTTGGCGACGTGCACGGTCCAGCGCAGGTCCGCGTTGTCGGCGGTCAGTTCGGCGACCGGCTCCCCGGCGGCGTTGTAGCCGTAGACGCGGAAGCGCACGGCCTGGCGCTTCAGGGCGCCGGTGGCGTCCTTGTAGCCGCCGGTGGGCAGCGCGGGCTGGTCCTCGGTCTCGGGGGCGAGGAAGAACTCCTCGGCGCTGTCGCCGACCCGGGCCACCCCGATCGCGGGGTGCACCGCGGCCCGCACGATCCGGGTGTCGCGGCCGGGCGGCGGGGTGAGCTGCGGGCGGGCCGGGCCGGGCTCGGTGGCGGGGATGCCGTTCACGTCGCGGCGCCCGCGGGCCGAGGCCTCGTACACGCTCCTGCGGACCTCGGCGATGCTGCCCACCGGGCGGTGCTCGGCGAGGCCGTGCCACGGGTTGTAGGCGAGGTTCTCGCCGTAGGCGGCCTGGCCCCGGGCGTCGACGTCCTGCCGGTGGAGGGTCAGCCGGGCCACCCGCACCGGCGCGCTCTCCGCCTCGTCCCAGGGCACGGTGGCCCGGTCGAGCGGCATGCGCTGCGGGTCGGTCCGGAACTGGACCAGCAGGTCGAAGGCCGCCGCGCCCGCGGCGAGCCGGTGGCGCAGGTCGGCGCCCAGGTAGGCGGGGTCCTCGTCGGGCGCCACCGCCGCCGGGTCGCCGCCCTCGCAGCCGGCCGGCACCAGCTTGTACTTCACGAAGCGCTCGGGCCCGAAGGCGTAGGGCAGGACGCCCCAGTAGGTGGCCGTCAGGACGCTGTCCTCGACCTTGGCCATCGCGTCCAGGACCTCCCGGGTGCGCGGGTGCGCGCGCAGGTACGACTCGTAGTCGCCGTCGACGACGCCGGCCCGGGTGAACTCGCACATGTCCCGGGCGGTGTCGACGAAGAAGACGTCGTGGTTCTGCAGCAGCAGGTCCTGGGTGCCCGCCTCCCGCTCGTCCTCCAGCAGCTTCGGGCCGGGCACCCCGAACAGTTTGACGCCCACGCCCAGGGTGGTGCGCAGATCCGGCCGGGAGGGCACGGTGTCGCTGGAGAAGCGCACCCAGGCGGTCAGCCCCTCGCCCCGGTCGAGGGCGCTCTGCAGGAAGCCGACCCGCAGCTCGGCCGGCAGGTCGGGGGCGACCGTGAGCACGCCGCGGGCCACCCCGTGCGGCTTGAGGAACACCGGCCGCTGCACGGGGTCCTGCCCGCGGGCCACCCGCGCGCCCTGGGTCATGTCCACGAACATCTGCTGCAGCGCGCCCGCCGCGTCGTCGGCGCAGCCGGGCAGCCCCGCCGGCCCGGCGGGCCCGTCGGCGGGTTCAGGGGTCCCGATCATGTGTGCTCCCTCGGATACGGCGGCCCGGGCACACCCGCCCGTCCTGGGACCAGCCTGCGAACGCCACCCCCGAAAAGCGCGCCCGGCAGGTCTTTTCGAGCGCACCTCGCACTCCATCCGGACGGCATCAGCCCCCACCCCTTGCCCCGCCGGCGGCGCACCGCGCCGCTGCACGATCCGCCCCGCCACCCGCGCGCCCAGGGCCGGGCACCCCGGCTTCGGGCTGGGCCGGGGGGCTCTGGCACCATCACGGTGTGGCGGACGGGGGCGGGGAGCCGGGGGCGGGGAGCTTCGCCGTCCGTACGGGGTACGCCGTCTACCGGGGGCCCTCCGCCGCCGGTAGCCTGCACGCCCACGCCGCGTTCCAGATCGCCCTCGCCCCGCGCGGCGAGGTGGCCATGGCCGACGCCGCCGGCACCCGCCACAGCGCCCCCGTCCTGGTGGTGCCGCCCATGGTGCGCCACCGCATGCTCGCCACGACGCCCGACCTGCTCACCTACTTCGTCGAACCGCACTGCGCGTTCGCCGACCGGCTGCGCGTCCACCGCGGCCACGGCATCAGCGCCGCCGACGACCTGCACGGCCTCGCCGAGGAGGACCTGCGCCCCGCCGGCGCCCGGCCCTCCGAGGAGCTGGACCCGCGCCTGCTGGCGGCGATGGACGCCCTGGCCGCCGGGCGGATCCCGATGCCGGCCCTCGCCGCCTCGGTCGGACTCTCGCCGCAGCGCCTGCGCGCCCTGGCCCACGGCCAGTTGGGCATGCCGCTGACCCGCTGGCGGATCTGGCAGGGCCTCAGCCGCGCGGCCCGGGCCCTCCAGGAGGGCCGGTCGATCACCGACGCGGCGGCCACGGCCGGCTTCGCCGACCAGGCGCACTTCAACCGCCGGCTGCGGGAGATGATCGGCCTCACCCCGGCGGCAATCCTGCCGCTGCTCGCGCACGGCGCCGACGCGCCCGGCGATGCCCGGGGCTCCGGAAAGGATTGGCCCGTCCACGGTGGACGGTGAGGGGGCGATGAGGGAGGGCAGGAGGAAGAACCCACTCCTTGCCACTCTCAATCTATAGCGCAGCGGGGGGCTTGCGGCAAGGCCCCCGTCATGCCGCAGAATCCCTGATCAAGGCCATAAGCTGCAGAAACGGGAGATCCACGAAGTGCGTGTGCTGTTGTCGGTCCACAGGCCGTGCCATGACATCGAGCCGGTGACGGGGCCCGCGCCGCGGTGGCGCGCCCCCGCCGCCGGGACGCGGGCGTGCGCGTCGCCGGACCGCGCGGGAGCGACCCAGGATCGGAGCCGCTGACATGAGCCCCCTGACCACCAGCGCGTTCGACCTTCCCGACCGTCTTTCCGCCAAGGCCGACCCGGCGCTGATCGCCGAGGACGAGCGGCACTTCGCGGCCATCACCGAGAGCCTCGAACAGTCGATCGCCGAACTGTCCGACCGCCTCGACACCGAGCGCAGGGCACCGGGCGGCATCGGCCGGGAGGCGATGGACCGGGACACCGAGATCCACCGGCTGACCGGCCGCCTGCGCACCCTGCGCCGCTTCGGCCTGGACCTGTGCCTCGGACGCATCGTCGGCACGGACAGCCCCGAGCCCGTGTACATCGGACGGCTCGGCCTCACCGACAGCACCGGCCGCCGGCTGCTGCTCGACTGGCGCGCCCCCGCGGCCGAGCCGTTCTTCGCGGCCACCCACGCCAACCCGGCGGGCCTGGCCAGCCGCCGCAGGTACCGCTGGACCCGCGGCCTGATCAGCGACTACTGGGACGAGGTGTTCACCGCCGACGGGCTCGAAGGGCACGCCGCGCTCGACGACCAGTCCGCCTTCATCGCCAGCCTGGGCGGCAACCGCTCGGCCCGGATGCGCGACGTCCTCGCCACCATCCAGTCCGACCAGGACGCCATCATCCGGGCGGGATCCCGCGGCGCCCTCGTCGTCGACGGCGGCCCGGGCACGGGCAAGACCGTCGTCGCCCTGCACCGCTCCGCCTACCTCCTCTACTCCGACCCCCGCCTCGGCCACCGCCGCGGCGGCGTGCTGTTCGTCGGCCCGCACCAGCCCTACCTGGCCTACGTCGCCGACGTCCTGCCCAGCCTCGGGGAGGAGGGCGTGCAGACCTGCACCCTGCGCGACCTCGTCGCCGAGGGGGCCGCGGCGGCGGTCGAGGCCGACCCGCGGGTGGCCCTCCTGAAGTCGTCCGCGGACCTGGTGAAGGCGATCGAGCCGGCCGTCGGCATCTACGAGGAGCCGCCCACCGAGGGGATGACGGTCGAGACCCACTGGTCCGACATCTGGCTGAGCCCCGACGACTGGGCCGCGGCGTTCGAGGCACCGGAACCGGGCACCCCGCACAACGAGGCGCGCGAGCAGATCCGCGAGGAGCTGCTGACGATCCTGATGGACAAGCACCCCGGCAACGCCCCGCCCGAGCAGCTGCGCAGGTCGCTCCTGCAGAACAGGCAGCTGACCGGGGCCCTCAACCGCGCGTGGCCGATGCTGGAGGCCACCGACCTCGTCGGCGACCTGTGGACGGTGCCCGCCTACCTGCGCAAGTGCGCCCCCGGGCTCGCCGTCGAGGACGTGCGCAGGCTGCAGCGCAAGGACGCCCAGGCCTGGACGGTGTCCGACCTGCCGCTCCTGGACGCGGCCCGCCATCGGCTCGGCGACTCGCAGGCGTCACTGCGCAAGCTCCGGCACGAGGCCGCCCTCGCCGCCGAACGCGCGCAGATGTCCAACGTCATCGACCGCCTGATCGAGGCCGACGACGACGGCGAGGGCGCGCTGACGATGCTGCGCGGACAGGACCTGCGGGACACCCTGGTCGACGGGAGCACACTGCCCGCCGCCGATCCGGCACCCCTCGCCGGACCGTTCGCGCACATCGTCGTCGACGAGGCCCAGGAGCTGACCGACGCCGAGTGGCAGATGCTGCTGCTGCGCTGCCCGTCCCGGAGCTTCACCATCGTCGGGGACCGCGCCCAGGCCAGGCACGGGTTCACCGAGTCGTGGCAGGAGCGGCTCGAACGGATCGGGTTCGACCGGATCGACGTGGCCTCCCTGAGCATCAACTACCGCACGCCGGAGGAGGTCATGGCGCAGGCCGAGCCGGCCATCCGGGCCGCGCTCCCGGACGCCAACGTGCCGACCTCGGTGCGCAGCAGCGGCATCCCCGTGGTGCACGGGTCCGTCGCGGACCTGGACGCGGTCCTGGACGGCTGGCTCGCCGAGAACGCCGACGGGATCGCCTGCGTGATCGGCGCCCCCGCGTTCCGCGGGACGCCCCGGGTCCGGTCGCTGACCCCGGAGCTGTCGAAGGGGCTGGAGTTCGACCTGGTCGTCCTCGTCGACCCGGAGGCGTTCGGCACGGGGGTCGAAGGAGCGGTCGACCGCTATGTCGCGATGACCCGGGCGACCCGTCAGCTCGTCGTCCTCACCAGCCCCTGACACCGCCCGACAGGACGCCCACCGCCCGACAGGACGTCCACCGCGCCTACCGCGCGGTGGGCGTCCGCGGGCGCAGGCCGTCCATCAGCACCGTGAGGTAGTCCGCCGCGAGGCCGGGCGCGTGCGCCCGCGACCTGGCGATCGCGTACGTGCACTCGCCGATCAGGGTCATGGTGACGACCGGGTCGAGGTCGGTGCGGATCGCGCCGGCGTCGCGCGCCCGGACGACCATGTCCAGGACGACCTGTTTCAGCGCGGCCTCCTCCGCCTCCGTGGCCGGCAGGCTCAGCGCCTCGATCTGGGTGTTCATGGTGTGGTGGGCGGCCTGGAACACCAGCATCTCGCCGAGGAAGGCCCGCAGCGCCTCCTCGGGGGGCATCCCGGAGAGCAGGTCCCGCGCCCGCCGGACGAGCGGCGCGAGCAGCCCGGACGCGGCGGCGTCGATGAGCGCCTCCTTGCCGCCGAAGGTGCGCACCACCGTCGCCGCACTGACCTCCGCCTGCCTGGCGATGGCCTCGACGGTGATGACGGCACCGGGGTCCGCCAGGAGCACCCGGGTCGCCTCCAGCGTGCGCTGACGGTTCCGGGCCGCGTCCGCACGGAGCTGCGGCTTGGATGTTGACATGGTGATCGGCCCCTCTCTACCTTCTAACTGAAATGAGTATTTCACTTAAGCCGGGGGGAATCCATGCCGACGAACAACCGGATCCTGATCTCAGGGGCGGGCATCGCCGGCCTGACCCTGGCGCACTGGCTGGCGCGGTTCGGCTTCCGCCCCACCCTGGTCGAGCGCGCACCCGGGCTGCGCACCGGCGGCAACGGCGTCGACCTGCGCGACCAGGCGATCGAGGTGGCCGAGCGCATGGGCATCATGGAACAGGTCCGGGCGGCGGCGACGGACATCCTGGGAATCAGGTTCGTGAACGCCGAGGACCGTGACGTGGCGCGCATCGACACCCGGGTGGACGACGGGGTGGAGATCATGCGCGGCGACCTGCTCGCGCTTCTCGACGAGGCGGCGGGAAGCGGCGTCGAACGCGTCTTCGGCGACTCGGTCACGGCACTGCGGCAGAGCGGCGACGGCGTCGATGCCACCTTCGAGCACGGCCCCGCCCGCCGGTTCGACCTGGTGATCGGCGCCGACGGCATGCACTCCACCGTCCGACGGCTCGCGTTCGGCCCCGAGTCGCGGTTCCTGCAGTACAAGGGCCACTACTTCGCCTTCGCCGATGCCGACGCGGCGCTGGGGGAGGACCGCTGGGTGACGATGTACAACCTGCCGGGCAGGATGGCCGGGATCTACCGCTCGGGCAACCACGCCCAGGCCAAGGCGTACTTCATCTTCCGCAGCGACGAGCCGATCAGCTACGACCACCGCGACCCCGACCAGCACAGGCGCGTGATCGGCGACGCGTTCGCAGCCGACTCCTCGTGGCGCACCGGCGAGCTGCTGGCCGCGGCGCTCGCCGACCCCGAGTTCTACTTCGACTCCCTCAGCCAGGTACGGATGGAGTCGTGGTCGACCGGCCGGGTGGCACTCGTGGGCGACGCCGCCTACTGCGCCTCGCCGGCATCCGGCGCGGGCGCGGAACTCGCCCTGGTCGGCGCCTACCGGCTGGCCGGCGAGCTCGCCGCCGCCGGCGGCGACCACGGGCTCGCGTTCCGGCGCTACCAGCAGGGCCACCGCCCACGGGTGGAGGAGAAGCAGCAGATCGGCGTCAACATCCGCCTCATGGTGCCCGGGACCCGCTCCGCCCGATGGGTGCGCAACACCCTGGTCCGGCTCCCGCTGATGCGGATCATGGCGGCGGCGGAGCGCCGCATCGGACCCACCGGCTCCCGCCGACCCCTGCCCGCCTACCCGGCCCCCTGCGCGTAGGCGATCCGCCACGACCGACCGGACAGGGTCTAGTCGCGGCGCGCGAGGTAGACGGAGATCGACCCGGTGGCCGTCGGCACGACCTCGGCCTCGCGGACCTCGCGGAACCCGGCCTCGCGGATCAGCCCCGGCAGCACCCCCTCGGCCTGCGGCTGGGTGTCCGCCCGGCCGTCCGCCAGCTGTACGGTGCGAAACGCCAGGCGCATCAGCGCGGTCCGCTGCAGCCCGTAGTCGGCGATGACCAGCCTCCCGCCCGGGCGCAGCACCTCGGCCATCGACGCCAGGATCGCCCGCTTCACGGCGAGCGGGCACTGGTGGAGCACCAGGCTGGAGACGACCGTGCTCGCCGAGCCGGCGCCCAGCAGCGGCGCCAACGCGTCGCCCATGCCCACGTGCCACTGCGGCGCGGCCCCGCCGCGGGCGCCGGTGGCGGCCGCCTTGCGCCGCGCCCGGGCCAGCATGTCGGGGTCGGGGTCGACGCCGATGATCCGCGCCCGCGGTTCGATCCGGTGCAGGAGCAGGGCCAGCGAGCCGGTGCCGCAGCCCACGTCGACGATCACGTCCTCGGGCTGCGGTGCCACGTGCATGGCGCTCAGAGCGCGCCACAGGCGCTCGCGGGTCAGGGCGACCACGGGGTCGTAGAACCGGTTCGGGGCGACGCGGCCCAGCGCGGGGGTGAAGGTCTGCTCGGTCATGCCGGAAGTGTCGGCCGCCGGGCGGCCCCGGGTCTTGAACGAACCGCTCGCGCACCGCCCCGGCGCGGGGTCCGTTCGTGGGAGCCGACGGCGTCAGAGCGGGCGCCGCGGCTCCATCCGGAAGTCGAAGGCGGAGGCCCCCGGGTCGAGCGCGGTGACCCCGCCGTCGACGGTGAGGACCGCGCCGTTCACGTAGCTCGCCGCCGGCGACAGCAGCCAGCCGATCGCCGCGGCCACCTCCGCGGGCTCGCCGGGCCGGCCCGTCGGGGTCAGCCGGGTCGCCTCCCGGTACGCCTGGTCGGCGCCGCCTGCCAGGCCCTCCTCCTCGGCGAAGCGCGCCATCCGGCGGTCGGCCATCTCCGTGCGCACCCAGCTCGGGCAGACCGTGTTGGCCCGCAGCCCGAGGTGGCCGTAGTCGACGGCCAGTGAGCGGCAGAGCTGGAGCAGCGCGGCCTTCGAGGTGGCGTAGGCCGCGCTGGAGCCCCCGTTGCGCAGGGCGGAGACGGAGGCGACCGCGACGACGGCCCCCCGCGCGCGCAGCAGGTGCGGCAGCGCGGCCCGCAGGAGCAGGAAGGGGCCGGTGAGGTTCGTCCGCATCACCAGCTCCCAGTCCTCCAGCGTGACGTCGCCCACCGAACCGCCCCGGCCGACACCGGCGTTGAGCACGACCCCGTCGAGCCGCCCGAAGGCCGACACGGCCGCCTCCACGAGCGCTCGGACGTCGTCCGGGTCGGTGGCGTCCGACACGTGGGCGAGGGCGCCGCACTCCCGGGCGACGCGCTCCAGCGGCTCGGGGCGCCGCCCGGAGACCACCACCTGGCAGCCCTCGGCGCGCAGCAGCCGGGCGGTGGCCGCACCGATGCCGGTACCGCCGCCGGTGACGAGGACAACGCGCTGGTCGGACATGGGGTGACGCCTCCGCGGGGAACCGGTGCTCTGTGGACCACCAGATCCTACGACGCGTCAGAACGGTCGCCCGCCCGGCCCGTTCGCACGCCCACCGCCCCGGGCTCAGAGGGCGGCGAGGGCGTAGCGGACGACCTCCTCCACCCCCATGGCGGCGCCGCTGCTGAGCGCGTGCGCGTGGTCCGCTTCGCCCACCTGCTCGCGCAGGCGCTCCTGGAGTGCGCGCAGCAGCGGCAGCTCCACGGGCGCGGGGTGGCGCCCGGTCCGCTCGCGCAGCGCCTGCGCGCCGGCCAGCACGACCACGGCCCGCTCCGGCCGTCCCGCCCCGGCCTCCTGGTGCGCCGCCGCGGTGAGGGCGTCCACCACGGGCATCCACAGCCCCGCGTCGAGGCAGCCGCGCAGGGAGGCCGCCAGCCACCGGGCGGCCGTGCGCGGATCGCCGGCCGCGTGCAGGTTCCGGGCGTGCTGGGCCCGGTGGCACACGGCGGCGAACAGGTCGCCGGCCACGGCGGAGTCCCGCAGCGCGGCCCCCGACAGCGCCGCGGCGCGCTCCGGATCCCCGCCGTAGTAGGCCGTCTCGGCCTGCGCCCAGCGGACGGCGGCCAGCGGAGTGCGGGCCCCGCAGGCCGCCAGGACCTCCTCGGCGCGGGCGAGTTCGGCGCCGGCCGCCTCCGTGTCGCCCAGCGCGCAGTGGGTGATCGCGACCGCGGTGCGCAGCTGCGCGGCGGCCTGCCGGGTGCCGTGCCGCAGCACGGGCGCCAGCACGCCCGCCGCGATCGCGGCGGCCTCCTGCGCCCGGCCCTGCAGACAGCGCACGACCGAGAGCTGGGCCAGCGACTCCAGCTGCAGCGGGACGTCGCCGCAGCCCTCGGCGAGCCGGGCGGCCTCGGCCAGCATGCCCGCCGAATGGTTCAGGTCGACGCTGAAGGAGATCATGCCCGCCGCGTACAGCACATGCCGGCGTGCCTCGGGCGGCGCGGGCGGGTCCATCCGCTCCAGGGCCCGCCGCACCCAGTACAGCCCCTCGCGCGGCAGGTCGGCCCACAGCCAGGCCATGGCGCCGACGAGGTCCGCCCCCAGCGCGGGATCGCCCGGTGCGCGGGCGCCGGAGCCCAGCGCCCATTCGAGGCCGGCCCGCAGGTTCGGCAGCTCCCGCCGCAGCTCCGTGCGCAGCCCGACGTCGCTGCCGTCGACCGCGCCCTGCCCGACCCGGGTACACAGCCCGCAGTAGTGGGCGGCGTGCCGGCGCAGGGCCTGCGCCCGCGCACCCCCGTCCGGCGCCGGCCACTGCTCCGCCGACGGTTCCACCGCCGACCGCTCCGCCGCCCGGTGCTCGGCGGCCAGCTGCTCCGCCGCGAACTCCCGTACGGCCCCCAGCAGTCGGTAGCGCACCGCCTCACCGTCGTGCTCCGCCACGACCAGCGAGCGCTCGACGAGGTCGCGCAGCACCGCCCCCACCCCGGCCCCGCCGCTACTGCCGGTACCGCCGCTGTCGCCGCCGCAGGCCACGGCCAGCGCGGCCTGCTCGGTGAACCCGCCGGCGAACACCGACAGCCGGGCGAAGACGTACCGCTCCTCCTCGGTCAGCAGCCGGTGGCTCCACCCGATCGCGGAGCGCAGCGAGTTGTGCCGGGCCGGCCGGGCCCGCCGCCGGGCCAGCACCTGCAACTGCCGGTCCAGCCGGGCGGCGACCTCGGCGGCGGGCAGCGTCCGCAGCTGCGCCGCGGCGAGCTCCAGGGCCAGCGGCAGCCCCTCGGTGGCCCGGCAGATCCGGGCCGCCGAGGGCGCCGTGCGTGCCGTCACGGCGAACGACGGCACCTGCGCGACGGCGCGGTCGACCAGCATCCGGCCCGCCGCCGACCGCAGGACGTCCTCGGGCGAGTCGCGCGTCGGGACCTCCAGCGGACCGACCGTGCGCACGCTCTCGCCGGGGATCGCCAGCGGCTCCCTGCTGGTGGCCAGGATGCGCAGGCCGCGGCAGCGCGACAGCAGGGCGTCGGCCAGGGCGGCGCACGCCTCCAGCACGTGCTCGCAGTTGTCGAGGACCAGCAGGGCGTCGTGGGCGGCCAGGCCCGCGGACAGGGCGTCGAGGATCGGGCGGCCCGGCCCCGCGGGCAGTCCCAGGGCGGCGGCGACGGCCGCGGGCACCAGCTCGGGGTCGTCCACGGCGTCCAGCTCCACCGGCCGGGCGCCGCCGCCGATCTCGCACCCGGCCCCGCCGCCGCATCCGCCCGCGTCCCCGCCGTCCCCGGCGCACCCGCTCCCGCCGCCCTCGCCGCCGGCCCGCTGCGCGGTGGCCAGCGCCAGGCTGGTCTTGCCGACCCCGGGCGGGCCCACCAGGGTCACCAGCCGCCGGGTGGCGAGCAGCGCCGCCAGCTCGGCCACCTCCGCGTCCCGCCCGAACAGCGGAGCCCGGACGGCGGCGGGAGCGGGCGCGGCGGACCGCACCGGCGCCGGCACCGGCCCGGGCGGGCGCACGGCGGCCGCGGCCGGGGGCAGCGCCGGGTCCTCCGTCAGGATCAGCCGGTGCAGCTCCTGCAGCGCGGCTCCCGGCTCCACGCCCAGCTCGGCGGACAGCACGCACCGGGCGTCCTGGAACGCGGCCAGCGCCTCGGCGGCCCGCCCGGCCCGGTACAGGGCGAGCATCAGCAGCCGGTACGCGGACTCCCGCAGCGGGTGGGCGCGCACCACGGCACGGATCTCCGCGACCAGGTCCGGCCGCGGCCCGAGGGCCAGTTCGAGGTCCAGGCACTCCTCGAGGACCTCCACCCGGCCCTCCGCCAGCCGCGCGGCCTCCGCCCGCAGCGGCTCCGAGGCCAACCCGTCGAACGCGGGCCCGCGCCACAGGGCGAGGGCCGCCCGCAGCCGCCGGACCGCCTCGGCCGGGCGCCGTCCGCCCGCCGCCGCCCGCCCGTCGAGGACCAGCCGCTCGAAGCGGCCCAGATCGGTGTCCACGGCCTCCGCGGACAGCCGGTAACCGGCCTCCCGGGTCTCGATCGCCGCCCTGGGCCCGGGGCCGCCCGCGCCCAGGGCGCGCCGCAGCGCCGACACCATGGCCTGCACCTGGGCACGGGCGGTGGCGGGCGGCTCGGGACCCCATGCGGCGTCGGTCAGTTGCTCCACCGACACCGAACGCCCGCGCTGCACGGCGAGCACCGCGAGCAGGATCCGGGCGCGCCCGCCCGGCAGGGCGACCGGGCGGTCGCCGACCGCCGCCTCCAGCGGCCCGAGCACCCTCAACTCCACACCAGGCCCCCGCCTTTGACTGCCGCGTCCGCCCACCGGACCGTCCGTACGCCACCTTGGCAGACGGCCGCGGCCCCACCAAGAGGGCGGAGCATGTACAGGCCATAGCGGAACCGGGGCGGATCCGTGGCGCCCGGCGGCACAGTCGTCCGTACGACCGAAAGCGCCGCCCGGACCACGGGCGGGCCGACCGAGGGGAAGCCGCCGTGCGATCGAAGCTCCTTGCTGCAACGCTGAGTTCAATGGCCCTGCTGGGGGTGGCGGTGGCGGTCCCGGCGCAGGCCTCCGCCGCGCCCGCCCCGCTGCTGAGCGGGACGAGGAACTGCTACAACGAGGTCGGAAGCAACGACTCCAGCTGCCGGATGTACTACAACGCCTCCAAGTGGTACCAGGGCGACTGGGTGGCCGTGCACATCTCCGTGACCGGCGAGGCCTGGGCCAACGGGTACTCCAACAAGACCAACAAGAGCTACCAGGTGCGGGTCCGGGCCGCGAACGGCGAGGAGCGGTACTCGGAGTGGAAGTCGGGCGGCACCGGCGTGGGCGTCTCCGCCGGCCCGGTGAACAAGTGGTCGGGCTACCCCACCGCCACGCTCTTCTTCGGCGGGGGCGGCTCCCTGAGCGTCACGGCCACCCAGCTCTGACCCGCCCCGCGGCCCCGGCGCCGCGCAGTTGACACCGGCCGGCCCGAGTCACAACGGGGGACCGGGCCGGCCGGCCCCCGGGGGGGCGTGCGCGCGCGGCCCGCGCCGCCCGCGCCGCCCACCCGGTCACGACCGGCGCACCCGAGCCGGGATACTTGGCCGTATGCGCGTCGACTTCGATCCCCAGGCCACCGGCCGTGATGACTTCTACCGGCTGCTCACCGCGGTCGTGGTGCCCCGGCCGATCGCGTGGGTGTCCACGCTGTCGGCGAGCGGCACGGCGAACCTCGCCCCGCACTCCTTCTTCACCATCGCGTCCGTGCAGCCGCCGATCGTGCAGTTCACCTCGGTGGGGCGCAAGGACACGCTGCGCAACGTGGAGGAGAGCGGCGAGTTCGTGGTGAGCCTGGCGCCGGAGGAACTGTTCGAGCAGATCAACGCGACCGGCACCGACTTCCCCGCCGAGCAGGGCGAGTTCGAGGCGGTCGGGATCGAGGCGGAGCCTTCGCTGCTGGTCAAGCCGCCGCGGGTGGCGGCCTCCCCGGTGGCGCTGGAGTGCCGGCTGCACAGCACCCTCGGCCTCGGCGACTCGACCGTGGTGTTCGGCCGGGTGGTGCACGCCGTGGTGGACGACTCGGTGCTGGTGGACGGGCACCCGGACATCACCCGGATGCGGCCGCTGTCGCGGCTCGGCAGGAACGAGTGGGGCACGACGGGCGAGCTGCGCGAGATCGCCCGGATCCCGTTCGCGCAGTGGCCCGGACGCTGAGCCCGGCCGGCTCCGCCCGCACCCCGACGGATCGCCCGCACCCCGACGGCTCGTCAGGACGGCGCCCGTCCGGGCGACTTGCCGGGTCGGCTCGTCAGGGCAACTCGTCAGGTCAGCTTCTTGGGCTGGATGACCGCATTCCTCACCCGGTCGGGGCATCCGTTCACCCGTCCGCGCCGATCGGATTGCGGGCGGCCTGAGTTGGTGTGCAAACGTCTCTTCGGCGGCTCCCCTGCGGGAGCTCCTTGCCCGGCCCGCCCGGGGCACTTCGCCCCGCGGGCCGGTGGAAGACCAGAGACGACCGGAAGGACATTGAAATGTCGGTGCGTGGAACGCTCCCCAAGCTTGTCGTGATCGCCACCCTGGCCGCCGCCGCGGCGGTCGCCGCCCCGACCGCCGCCCTGGCGTACGGCGGGCAGCACCAGCCGCAGCTGCCCTCCTCCCTGAGCAAGCTGGAGGCCGGGAACGCCGCGGTCGGCCTCGTCGGCCCGCGGATCAACTGGCTGGTCGCGTCCGAGGAGACCCACGGCTGATCGGCCGGGTCCGAGCCGCGGCCGAGGGCCGCATCCAGGGTTCGACGGCCGGCGGTCCCGGGGCGACACCACCCCGGGCCCGCCGGCCGTCCGGCGTGCGGGGCGGGTCAGGAGGCCTCGGTGGGCAGGCCGGCCCCGACCCAGTCCTGGATGCCCTCGCGGTACTTGCGGACGTCGGTGTAGCCGAGGGCGGTGAGCCGGTCGGCGACCTGTCCGCTGTTGGGGCACGCCGGGTTGGAGCAGTAGGTGACGATCGGGGCGCCGCGGTCGGGGAGCGCGGTGGGCGCCTGGGCGTCGACCTCGGCCGGGACCAGCGCCAGGGCGCCGGGCAGGTGCTGCTGGGCGTAGTACTCGCCGCCGAGCGTGTCGACGACGGTCACGGCGCCGGCCTCGATCGCCGCCGCGAGCTCGTCGCGGGTGATGAGTGCGGTCATGGTGCTGCCTCCCAGGGAATCGGACTACAGTCCTGTTATGGCTCACGACATTAACGGACCGCAGTCCGGTTCGGCAATCCCGTTGGAACTCCTGCGCACCCCGCCACCCAAGGAACGCGCGGACGCGGCCCGCAACCGGGCCTCGGTACTGGAGGCGGCCGCCAGGCTGTTCGCCGAGCAGGGCGTCGAGGCGGTGTCGATGGACCAGGTGGCCGCGGCCGCCGGCGTCGGCAAGGGCACCCTGTTCCGCCGGTTCGGCGACAAGTCGGGACTGGCCGCCGCGCTGCTCGACGCCCGCGAGCGCGTGCTGCAGGAGGCGGTCCTGCACGGGCCGCCCCCGCTCGGCCCCGGAGCCCCGCCCGACGAACGCCTGGCCGCGTTCCTCGACGCCTACCTCGACTACCTGCTGGAGCACCTGGCACTGGTCCGGATGTCGGAGACCGCCACCCCCGGCGCCCGGTACCGGATCGGGGCCTACCGGTTCTGGCACCGCCACGTGGCGATCCTGCTCACCACCGCGCCCGACCCCGACCACACCGCCCACGCCCTGCTCGCCGCCCTGGCGGCCGACCACGTCGCCGCACTCCTGCCCGAGCTCGGCGAACAGCGCATCCGGGCCGGCCTGCTGCGCCTCGCCCTCCGCGCGGCGTGAGGCCGGTCCGTGCAGGTCCGTGAGCCGGTCCGCGCGGACCGGTAAATGCCAGGCGCGGAACCGCGCGGTGGGCCTATCCTCCCCACCGTGATCGACTGGAGCGGGATCGAAGCCGCCGACTGCGCCGTACCCGCCGACCGACCCCTGGAGGAGCTGGTACGCGGCCTCTCCCGGGCCCTGGCGGACCCCGACCCGCTGATCCGGGACGGCGCGGCCTACGACGTCCTGTCGACCTGGATCGACCGCGGGGTGATCGACGCACCCCGGCGGCTGGCCCTGGGCGACGAGATGGCCGCCCGCCTCCTCGACCGGGAGGTCCAGGCCCGCACGTTCGCCCCCCTCGTCCTCGACCTGCTGGTGGGCGCGGGGGACTTCAGCGCCCCCTGGGTGACGGCCTTCGAACGGTGGTACCCGCAGGAGCAGGACCTGCGCGGCCACGACGAGGTACTCGGCTGGCTCCACGCGGTCGCGCACGGCGCCGACCTGCTGGGCCGCTTCGGATGCCACCCCGAGGTGGCGCCGGTACGGATGCTCGACCTCGCCGCCGCCCGGCTGACCGCCCCCACCGACCACGTCTTCGACCAGCTGGAGGACGACCGCCTGGCGAGGGCCGTCGCCCGGATCCTCACCCGGCCCGACCTCGACCGGCCCGACGCGACGGCCTGGCTGGACCGGGTCGCCGACCGCTTCGGCGCCGACACCATCAGCGTCCCCGTCCCCGCCCACCTCACCAACTGCCTGCGCACGCTGCGCCTGCTCTACGTCCTCGCCGACCGGGGCGTGCGGTGGAGCGCCGAGTCGCCGCCGCAGCCCCTGCACCACGGCGGGGCGGTCAAGGCCCGCCTCGCCGAGGTCCTCGACCTGATCGTCAGGCGCTGACGGCGGCGCACCCCCGGCAGGCCGCCCGCCCCCGGGTGCCGGGAGGCGGGCGGCACCCGGCCCCGCCTCCCGGTACCGCACACCGGGCCCGCTCAGGCGCGGTGGACGGCGTTCCAGTGCGCCGACGGGTCGTCGAAGGCCTCCTGGTAGCCGGAGTTGGCGATCGGGCGCCCGGCCAGGACCTGCTCCGGGATGTCGAAGGCGCCGACCAGCGCGTCCGCGTGGCCGGCCAGTCGGGCGATGCTCTGCTCCGCCAGGTCGGCGAGCGCGTCGATCCGGTCGGCCGCCAGGTACCGCCCGGCGTGGAGGGTGGCGGCGTGGGCCTGGATGCGCCGCACGGTGAAGAGCAGGTGCAGATCGAGGAGCACGGCGCGGGCCGTCGGGTCGGCGGCGCGCTCGGCCATGGCGAGCAGGGCGGCCGCGGCGCGGTGCTCGGCGTGGGCGGTGGCGGCGGCCAGGGCGCCGGGGGCGGCGGCGTTCCACCGGCGCAGGCTGTCGCCGGGCGGCGCCTGGCGCAGGCGGGTGCGGGCGCGGGCCAGCAGCAGGTGTTCGGCGGCCCGCAGCAGCTCCTGGCGGACGGCCGGGTCGGCCGGGTCGGCGGGCTCGCCCTCGGGGGCGGCGGGCGGGGCGTCCTGGTCGAGCAGCAGTTCGGCGCCCGTCTTGGCCCAGAGGGCGAGGTTGTCGCCCTCGGCGGTGATCGTCCCCTCGATGTCCATGGTGAGGGAGACGATCCCGTTGACGGGCAGCAGGCCCTGGGCGCCGCAGCGCTCGCGGCACTCGATCAGCAGCGCACGGGCCTGCCAGGTGATCCAGCCCTTGGCGAGGGCGACCCGGCGCTCGGCGAGGGCGGCGGCGGCCGGATCGGTGCGGTCGTGCCCGGCCCACAGGGCTGTCGTGGCGCGGTGCAGCGCCGTCATGGCGTAGGCGGTGGCGAGTCCTTCCAGCAGCGGGCCGTGGTGGGTGCGGTGCGCCCACAGGGGCACCCTGCGGTCCGGGCGGGCGCCGGTGACGTGGCGGTGGTGGGCGTAGCGGACGGCGGTGGCCAGCGCGACCCGGGCGCCGCCGAGGGCGCTGGCGCTCATGCAGAGCTTGCCGAGGGTGACCCGGCCGATGCTGGTGAGGAACCGTTTCCGCTTGCTGCCGAGTGCGCTGGTGAAGGTGCCCTCGTCGCCGAGTCGGCCGTGTTCGCCGGTCAGCAGCGCCTCGTGGGGCAGCAGGACCTGGTCGAAGGAGGTCAGGCAGTGGTCCACCGGGCTGCCGGGGCGCAGCGGGAGCGGGCGCACGGTGACCCCGGGCAGGGTGCCGCCGTGGTCGGTGAGCGGGGTGAGGAAGAGGAAGATCCCGTGGTCGCGGCCCCCGGCCAGGAGCCGGGCGGCGACCACGGCGGACTTGGGGCCCCCGGCCGGGCCGGTGTTCGGCATGAACTTCTGCGCGCCGGCGTGCGGGGTGTGCAGGGTGAAGGTGCGGTCGGCCGGGTCGTAGACCGCGGTGGTTTCCAGGGCGGCGGCGTCGTTGCCGTGGCCCAGCTCGGTGCACAGGAAGGTGCCGATCCGCTCCATGGCGAGGTACTCGTCCAACGGCCGCTTGTCATGGGGGTCGTGGTCGAGCAGGCTGCCGAGGAAGAGGTTGAAGTGGATGCCGGCCAGCACCGTGAGCCCGCCGTCCATCAGGGCGGTCCACTCGTGCAGCGCGGTCAGGCGGTAGGGGTCGGCGGCCAGGCGGGCGGGATCGGCCGCCCGGTTCAGCCGCCGCAGCCGCCGGTAGGACGCGGTGAGCTGGTCGGCGGGGCTCGTCTCGTGCTGCCGCTGCATCCACGGGTCGGCGGCCAACTCCCGCCACGGCCCGTGGACCTGCTCGCGGTCCGCCCCGAAGAGGAGGCCGCTCAGCTCGGCGGCGGTCGGGTCGGTGGACGCATCGGATGCGCGGATTGCGCCGGGTGCGTCAAGTGCGTCGAGTGCGTCGTCGGAAGGCGTGCGCATGCCAGGAAGGGAGGTCATGTCTGAACTAATTGCGCGACCCGCCCGGACGACACGCCCTTGTGATCAAGCTCACCGCCCGCACCCGTCTTGACGGACCGTCAGGCGGGCCGGGCGCGCCGCCGCCGAACCGCCGAGCCGCGATCTGGCGCCGGAGCCGCCCCGGGACTGACAGACTGCTGATCATGACCGCCGACCAGCGCCCGTCGTGGCGCCCCTTCTCCGAATCCGCCGCCGACCTGCCCGCCCAGCAGGAGCGCCCCCGCCTGCTGCCCGTGGAGCGGTCCCCCTTCCTGGAGCCCGCCGGTTCGTCCGACGAGCAGCAGTGGTTCGCGGCCGAGCACGACCCGTTCGGCAGCGACCTGCCCGAAGCGGCGGCCCGGCGGTTCTGACCGCCGGCAGCCGGGGGCCTCTTCTTCGCGGCCGCCTGTCACAACCCCGGCCCGGGATCCGTCAGTGGGGTGCAGGCACGAGAAACCGCTGAAGAGGAGCCCGCCGTGAACACCACCGCCACCGAGGCCGCCGCCACCGAGGCCACCGCCGCCGAGACCGCCGCGACCGCCGCGACCGCCGTTGAGGCCGCCACCGGGCCGACGTCGCGGATGTCGGACCCGTCCGAGCTGGTCCCGGAGCTGAAGGAGCTGGGCGGCTGGCTCTACCGGGCGACCGGCAACCGCTCCGTCGCCCGCACCACGATCGGCCTGGTCCAGCTGCGCGCCGGGCAGATCGTCGGTTCCACCTACCTGACCGCGATGCACACCGGTCTGCTGCGCAAGGCCGGCGAGAGCGACCGGCGCATCGACGCCGTGGCGACCTGGCACACCGCGCCGTACTTCACCGACGCCGAGCGCGCCGCGCTCGCCCTCGTCGAGGCCGTCCTCACCCCCAACCCCCACGGCGAGCGCGTCCCCGACGCCCTCTACGCCGAGGCCGCCCGCCACTACGACCCCAGGGCGCTGGCCACCCTCACCATCGCCATCGGCCAGGTCAACTTCTTCGTCCCCCTCGCCCTCATCGGCAAGCCCGTCCCCGGTGTCGCCCCCGCCCAGCAGTGGACCTGACGCACCCTCGGCCACCGGCGCCCGAAGGCGGCCCGGGTCGGGGCGGTCCCGGGAGCATCCCTGGAACATGGGATGTCGCCGCCCCGACCGCCGCTGCGAGGATCCGGCGTACGGCGCCGAACGCCGGCCAGGTCCCGGGCGCCGCAAGCCGTCGCGGGAGCCCGGACACCGGGGGGAGTGCGCACCCGCCGTACCGCGGGTGCGCACTGCCGCCGGGATGCCCGCCCGCCTCGAAGGAGAGTGCACACCCCATGAGAATCCGCCGAATGATCACCGCAGCGGCCGCCGTGGCCGTGCTGGCCCCCGTGCTGGTCATGACCGCAGGGGCCCAGGCGAACGCCGCGGAGCCGACCTCCAAGCCGTCGGTCGTCGACCTGCCGTTCGACATCACCCCCGACCAGCCGGTCGGGGTGCTGCAGCTGTCGAAGCGCGACCAGTGCGTGGCGGCGTACAACGTCAACTACTGGGCCGGGGGCGCCTCCTTCGCGCTCGGCCAGTGGTACGCCTGTATGGCCTGAGCCCGGACACCCCGCCTCCTGCCCCGGGCCGCGACCGCTGCCGCCCGGGGCAGCGGCGTGCCCGGGGACCTCACCAGCGGCAGGCCTCGCCCTCGCCCTCGCCGTCGCCGACGCTCATGACGATCCCGTGGGTGACGGTCGGCCCGCCGGCCCGGCTCGTCCCGGGAGCGAGGACGCCTCGCCGATCGCGGCGAGCAGTTCGAACGGCAGCTCCCGGTCCGCCTGGCCGATGGCCAGCGCGAGCCATCGGCCACCGGACGGCGGCTGCCACAGCTGCATGCTGCCGGCGGCGACGTTGCACAGGAAGCCCAGCGGCTCGGGAGCCGTGAACTCGGGGTCCGGATCGTCGAACCCGAGATACGGGCCCAGATCGACCGTCGTGGGGGCGCCCCAGCGGGCGGTCAGGACGGCCGCCAGTGCGTCAAGATCGGCTTCCAGCTCCTGCTCGGCCGCCTCGACGATCTCCTCGCCGCGGTCGTTCCAGAAGTCCTGGCTCTCCCGGAGCACGGCCACGTGATACCCGGGCCCGCTCCACCCGCCGTCGGTCCCCGGTCTGCCTTCCTGCTCGGGGAACGGCAGGACGCTCAGCTCGTCGATGACCGACAGCTGGGACTCGGTGAACTCCGTCGAACGGTGCCGGCTCGCCATGGGCGAAGCCTAGCCAGGCCGGCGCGGTGCGACCGGGCGTCGGACCTGCGGCGGGACGGCTCCGGGTCGGTCCTCGGCTCCGGCGGCGGGCGGAGGCCGTGCGGGACGGGCGGTGTCAGCAGGGGGGCCTTCGGTCATGACATGGTGTCCCGTGAAGCCGTCTACCGGCACCACCCCACCCAGGAGGTCCTGCATGAGCAGCGACGTAGCGCCATCCACCAGCCCCGAGACGCCCGACGAGTCCGAGACGCCCGACGCCGCCCAGGCCCCGGAGCCGGGCTCCCAGGATGACGTGAAGGCCCGGTTCCTCGCCGCGCTGGAGCGCAAGCACGGCGCCAAGACCGGCGGCAAGAGCGGCGGTCCGGACGGGGACTCGAAGATCCACGGCGCCCACAGCGCAGCGGGCGGCAAGCGCAACTTCCGCCGCAAGAGCGGTGGCTGATCACTCCGGTCGCCCTGGTTGCTCCGGTCACTGAGGCTGACGCCGGGGCCGCCGCCGGGCCCGGTTCCGGCCGGGCGGCCTGAGCACCTGGTCGGGGGAGCGGGCCTCCGCTCCCCGGCCGGGCCGCCCGCGAGGCCGCCCGGGCGATGGACGGACCCGGGGGCGAGGCGGGGCGAGGCGGGGGAGCGGAGGCCGCGGGCGGCCGGTGGGCCGGTGGGCCCGGCAGGGCCTAGTTGAAGGCGTCGGGGTCCGGGCCGGTGCGCAGGCCGCGGTCCAGTGCGGCGATGGCGGCCATCTCCTCGTCCGAGAGCGTGAAGTCGAGGACGTCGATGTTCTCGCGGATCCGCTCCGGCGTCGCGGACTTGGGGATCACGACGTTGCCGAGCTGCAGGTGCCAGCGGATGACGACCTGGGCGGGCGACTTGCCGTGCCGGGCGGCCGCGGAGACGATCGCGTCGTCGCCGAGCACCGCGCCCTGGGCCAGCGGGCTCCAGGCCTCGGTGGCGATGCCCTGCTCGGCGTGCAGGGCGCGCAGCTCGGCCTGCTGCAGGCCGGGGTGCAGCTCGATCTGGTTGACGGCCGGGACGAGGGAGCTGTGCTCGGCCAGGCGGCGCAGGTGCGCGGGCAGGAAGTTGGAGACGCCCGCGGCGCGGATGCGCCCCTCGGCGGCCAGCTTCTCCAGGGCGCGCCAGGTGTCGAGGTAGAGGTCCCGGGCGGGGGCGGGCCAGTGGACCAGGTACAGGTCGACGTAGTCGGTGCCGAGCTTGGCGAGGCTGGCGTCGAAGGCCCGGAGGGTGGCGTCGTAGCCCTGGTCGGCGTTCCACACCTTCGTGGTGATGAACAGGTCCTCGCGGGCCAGCCCGGAGGCGGCGACGGCGCGGCTCACGCCGACCTCGTTGCCGTAGATCGCGGCGGTGTCGATGGAGCGGTAGCCGGCTTCGAGGGCGGAGCCCACCGCGGCGGCGGTCTCGTCGTCGGGTATCTGGTAGACGCCGAAGCCGAGCTGGGGGATCTCGACGCCGTTGTTGAGCTTGACGGTGGGGGCGGATGCCATGGGTGACGGTTCCTTGTCGTGAGGGTGTGTGCGGATACGGATGCGGATACGGACGGGTGGGGGAGCGGACGGTCGGTCAGGACCGCGCCGTGAGCGCCGCGGTGGCGGTGGCGTGGTCCGGTGCGGGGCGGCGGGTGCCCGTGCGGTGCCCGCGGTGCCCGTGCGGGGTGGCCGCGTGCCCGGTCACACCGGGGTGCCGGCCGCCCTGACGGTCGCGACCAGGGGCTGGAGCCGGGGATCGAGGTCCGCCGCCGCGAGCGCCTCGCGCAGCGCGGCCCCGTTGGTGGGGCGGGCCTCCTCCAGCAGCTCCAGGCCGGCCCCGGAGACGTTGGTGTAGATGCCCCGGCGGTCGGTGGGACACAGGTAGCGCGCCAGGAGCCCGCGGTCCTCCAGGCGGGTGACCAGGCGGGTGGTGGCGCTGTGGCTGAGCACGACGGCGTCGGCGACCTGCTTCATCTGCAGGTGGCCGCCCTCGCCGTCGTGCTGGCGGCTGAGGACGTCGAGCAGCGAGTACTCGCGCACGCTCAGGCCGTGCCCGCTCTGCAGGGCCCGTTCGACATGGGTCTCGATCCTGTCGTGCAGCAGCGAGAGTGCGCACCAGCCCTGGGCGAGGGCGGTGAGGGCGGGGTCCGTAGCGGTCATGGGGTGTTCCTCCGTCCCGGGCGACTGCGCTCCAGGATAGCTTACATCTGAAATTACCCGCGATTACATGTAGTCGGCGTAAGCAAATACATCGGAGCCCGGCTGGGTCCGTCGGGAACCCCCTTCCCGGCCGCCTGCGACCGCCGGGAGGACACGCGCCACCCGCCGGGCCCGGCCACCCGGGGAGCCGCCCACCACCGGGTTACGCTCGCAGCCCGCCCAGCCCCAGCCCGCCCCGCCCCGCTGTGCCGCCGCCCGAGTGCCGGGCCGCCCGGCCCCAGCCGGCGAGGCGACCACCGCCCCCACCGCCCCCACCGCCCGGCGACCCGAAGAAGCCCACCGACCATGACAGGACACCGCCCCACCGACCCCCGCACGCCGGACGGCGCCGGACCGCAGCAGGAACCGGTCTACGGCGAGGCCCGCTGGCCGATGGCCACCGCGGTCGGCGCCGCGATGGTGCTGACCCTGCTGCTGCCCGACGACCTGCGACTGGCGCCCCGCTGGGTGATCCCCCTCGTCGAGGGGCTGCTCCTGGTGGCGCTCATCGCCGGCGACCCGGGACGGATCGACCGCCGCTCCACCGCCCTGCGCGCGCTGTCGATCGCCCTGGTCGGCGTCCTCGTCGTCAGCGCCGCCTGGTCGACCGTCCAACTGGTCGACGACCTCGTCCACGGCGGGAGCGAGACCGCCTCGGCCGCCGCACTGCTGCGCGCCGGCGGCGGCGTCTGGGGCAACACGGTGCTGGCCTTCTCCCTGCTCTACTTCGAACTCGACAGCGGGGGACCGGCCGTCCGCGCCCACCGGATGCCCGCCACCCCGGCCCTCGCCTTCCCCCAGCAGCTCACCCCCGAGCTGAGCCCCCCGCACTGGCGGCCCCGGTACATCGACTACCTCTACCTCGGGCTCACCAACTCCACCGCCTTCAGCCCCACCGACGTCATGCCGCTGGCGGCCTGGGCCAAGATCGCCATGGCCGTCCAGTCGATCATCTCCCTGCTCATCCTGGGCCTGGTCGTCGCCCGGGCCGTCAACGTGCTCGCCTGACCGGTCCGGGGGCGGCTGCCGGGGGCCCGGCTGGACCCGCGGCGATGACATACGGCGATGACATACGGCGATGACATGCGGCGATGACACGCCCCCAGCACCGCACCGCACGGCGCGCACGGGGCTAGGCTCACCCCGTGGTTCGCCCCGACGAGCGCGCCGAAGGCGCCGGACCGTTCACCACCCGCCTCACCTGGCGGCTGGCCGAGGGTGGCTCGGCCGTCTGGGAGTCCCGCCTGGCCCGCAAGCGCGGCGCCCTCAGGGTCCGTGCCGAGACGGGGGCGGAGGGCCCGCCGCGCAGCGCCGACGACACGGCACTGCACCGCCTGCGCGTCCTCAACACCGTCGCCGCCGTCGCCTTCACGATCGGCGGCGCCCTGTTCGCCCTCGGCGCGGCCCTCGCCGAGGCCGGCTCGGTGGGCGCCACCGCGATCGCCTCGGTCTACTTCGCCGGAGGCCTGTTCTTCAACACCGGCGGCTACGTCTCGCTGCTCCAGGCGGTCAACGCCCCGCGCCGCTCCGGCGCGGCGGACTCGCTGGTCACGGGCGGCTGGCGGTGGTGGAGCTACGAGCCCGGGCGGATCGACTGGCTGAGCACCTTCGTCCTGTTCGCCGGGACGCTCGTGTTCGGCGTCAACCTGCTGGACTCCTTCCTCCAGGGGCTCTCGGCCCAGCAGGTCAACCGGCTGATCTGGGCCCCCGACATGGTGGGGTGCGCGCTGTTCCTGGTCTCGGGGCACCTCGCGCTGGTCGAGGTCTGCCACGGCCGCCCGTGCTGGCGCGCGCGCAGCCTCGGCTGGTGGGTCGTCGCGGTCAACCAGTTCGGGTCCGTGCTGTTCCTGGTCTCCGCGCTGGCCGCCTTCACCCGCCCGGAGACCGACAGCCTCGTCAGCATCGGCATCGCCAACTGGGGGACCTTCGCCGGCGCGCTGTGCTTCTCGGTCGGCGGCGTCCTGCAGTACTTCGAGCGGCCGTAGGGCCCGTCCCCGAACTCCCGCCTGCCCGTCCGTCCCGGACGCCGCGGGCGGACGGGCCCTCAGGGCAGTTGCCGCACCCGCAGGGCGCCCGCGCTGCCGCCGCCGGTGACGAGGGTCCTGCCGCCCGCGACGTCCCGCAGCCGGATCGCCCCGGTTTCGCCCGGAGTGCGGGCCTCTGTGGGTGGATCGATAGCTAAACCATCGACATACTCTCATCATTGACCTATGCTCGCGGTCGTGGCCCCCCGTCAACTGCGGGAGCCGGCCCGGCTCGTGTCCACCGGGCTTCGCCCCGCCCCCGACCGCACGGAGTACCCCCTTGACCACCAGGCACCTCCAGACCGTTGTCGCGCTGTCCGCCGCCGCCCTGCTGCTGGCGCTCACGGCCGCCGTCGTCCTGTTCGCCGTCCGGCTCGGCCAGGCCGTGGAGTGCTCCCGCTCCCTCGCCTGCCCCAGCCGCACGGCCGACAGCGCGGTCACGGGAGTCCTGCGGGCAACCGCGGACACCACCGGCCGCACCGAGGCGGGCCGGCTCGACAGCTAGTGCCGCGTCAGGCAACCTTCGCCCCGTCGCGACGCCCGGCACGCACTCTCGCCGCACCGGCCGAAAGCCCAAGTACGTCCAGTACGAGGACTTCCGGCCGGCACGCCGATAGCACGCACCGGACGCCGCTCCTTGACGGGCAAAAGTTGCCTGACGCGGCACTAGCCGCGGACAGCACCCGGGCGCGGCACCGCCGTCACGCCACCGGAGCGCAGGGACATCGGGAGGGCGGCCGCACGCACCGGCCTGCCCCGAGGCCCGGTAAGCCGTGGACGCGCCGGCGGCCGGTGCGGGACGACCGGGCACCTGCTGTGGCTACACCCGACAGGTGCAGGCACGGCCGCGCCGGAGAGGTGAGACTGGGGACATCGGCCGACCGGCATCCACCACCGCCCTTGCCCCGCCCGGGAAATCCTTGTTCATGGACGAATGATCCGGGCCGGGCGGATCCGTTCGGGGCGGCGGGCGGCGGCACTTGACCCCTCGTCGAAGACCCGCTGCCGGTGCGGCCGACGGATTGACGCGGGCGCATGGCGCGCCGCGTCCGACCGACTCTTTTCCTCTTTGCCGGCTCGGGGGCTCTGGCGCCTCTCCGGGCATGTCCTTTGCGGGAGTTATCGTGCGTACGGTTCGAAGACTGGCCTGGCCTCTTGGTGTGATGGTGGCGGTACCCGTGGTGGCCGGGGTGGTGCCGGCGACGGCCACCGCCGCGGAGGCCGCGCCGTCGGCGGCGGTGGAGGACTTCGCCTACCCCGGGGCCGCGAAGATCCTCGCGGAGCGCAACATCGTCCTGAAGACGGGCGACGGGCACATCCAGCTCGCCGACTGCGCGTCAGGGCCCGGCCTGCTGGAGGTCTACAGCCGGGCGGCGTCGCCCAGCCACATCTGCTTCAGGGTGACCGGACCGACGGGCTACCTGGCTGTGGAGGTCCCGAAGGTCTACAACCTGAGGGGCGACGACCACACGGTCAAGGCCACGTTGAAGACGGCGGGCGCGGTCACCAGCATCGACGTCAAGAAGAACGACTGGACGCCCGTGGGCGAGAGCACCGGCGACGCGACCACGCTGCTCGAACTCACCGCCACCGACGGACCGGCCGCGCCGGCCGCCGCCGCCGACCACCCGGCGGTCGGCACCGTCACCGTCGGCCAGCCCGGCCGCAGCGCGGGCTCGCGGGCCTGCACCGCCACCCTGGTCGACCGCTCCTGGGTCCTCACCGCGGCAGGCTGCTTCAGCGACAACGCCGCCGCCCTCGCCCCCGGCGCGCCTCCGGTCGCCGCCACCGCCGCCGTCGGCGGCCAGAGCGTCGGCATCGTCGAGCTCGTCCCGCGCACCGACCGCGACCTCGTCATGGCCCGCCTCGCCAACCCCGTCGACGGCGTCACCCCGGCCGTCCTCGCCGCCACCGCGCCCGCGGTCGGCGAGAGCCTGCGCGTGCCCGGATTCGGGCGCACGGCCGCGGACTGGGCCCCCTTCAAACAGCACACCACCACCCACACCGCCGGGGCCGTGAGCGCCACCGGCATCGAGACCGCGCCCGCCGCCGGTGCGGCCTCGATCTGCGCGGGCGACGCCGGCGCGCCCCTGCTGCGGGAGCGCAACGGCGGCACCGAGCTCGTCGCCGTCGCGTCCCGCTCGTGGCAGGGCGGCTGCCTGGGCAGCACGGAGACCCGCACCGGCGCCTCCAGCACCCGCACCGACGACATCGCCGGCTGGGTCCAGCAGGTCCGCGCCACCGCGTTCGGCTGGAAGACCCAGGTACTGGTGAAGGGCGGCACCAACCTGTACCACGCGACCCGCCTCTACGACGGCTCCTGGACCCCCTTCGAGGACGTCCAGAGCAAGGCCGGGAACATCGGCGGCGTGCGCAGCTCGGCCACCGCCGGCATCGACCGCCAGACCCACGTCCTCGCGGTCGGCGGCAACGGCCGCCTCTACCACGCCCTCCGCGAGCCCGACGGCTCCTGGAGCAGCTTCGGGGACCTCACCCCCAACGCCGGTGCGCTCGGTGAGATCACCCAGGTGGCCGCCACGTCGATCGGCCCCGACCTCCACGTCGTGGTCGTCGCCGACGGGCAGCTCTACCACACCGTCCGCGTCCCCAGCGGCTACTGGACCGCCTACGGCAGGGTCCTCGACGCCACCGGCCCCCTGAACGGCATCACCTCCCTCGCCGCCACCAGCGTCGGCACCGAACTGCAGGTCGCGGCCGTCTCCGACGGCAAGGCCTTCCACACCCAGCGCGACGCCAACGGCTACTGGGGCACCTGGGGATCCCTCGCGACCTCGGCCGGCGCCACCGGCCCCGTCAACGCCGTCGCGATGGCCCGCCAGGGCAATGACGTCAACCTGGCCGTCATCACCGACGGCGGGACGAAGGCTTACCACACCGTCCGCTACGCCGACGGCACATGGCACTCCTTCCTCTCCCTGAACGGCGTCCTCGGCCAGATCACCGCCACCTCCATCAGCGGCGCCATCGGCGACGGCGACTTCCAGTTCGTCGCCGACACCGGCGACAACCGCGTCCTGACCACCGCCCGCCTCGCCGACGGCAACTGGAGCCCCCTCCGGTCCGTCGACCTCCAGGGCCTCGCGGGCAGCCACACCGGCACGACCCTGACCGGCACCTGGTAGGCGGCGCCAACAGCGCAGGGCACAGGCACGGGCACAGCGCAGGTCGCAGACGCAGCGCAGGGCACAGGAACCGCGCAGGCACAGCGCCACAGGCACAGCGCAGGGCACAGACGGCCGCCGGCACCCGGTCGGCGGCCGTCCGCCTGCCCGGGCACGACCGCGGCCACCGGCCGGTGCCGGCCCGGGCACGGCTTCGCCGGGCGGCTGCGGGTGCGCCGCTCCGCCCGTACAGCCGCCCGCGGGGTGCGGTGGGGCGCCTCCCGCGTCCCACCGCAGCCCGCGGGCGCTTCTCGAAGCCACCGGCCCGGATGCCGGTGGCCGCACGGCACTTCGGTACCCAGAGGAAGGGACAGCGGATTTCGATGAGGGTGTCAGTGAGACCGAGGACGATACGGCCGCGGGCCGCCGTCGCGGCCGGGATCGTGGCGGGGAGCCTGCTGACAGGGCTGCTCGCGATCCCGGCGGCGGCAGTGGACGCGACGCCGGCGACGGGGCCGGTCGCGGACCGGGTGAAGGCGGTGGCGGCGTGGCAGGCCGGGGGGCCTGCCACGCGCCGGGCCGCGGAGGCCGCGCTGACCGGTTCGGACGACGACCTGAGGGCGTTCGTGGCGACCGGTCAGACGGCCGCGGCCGACCAGGACCTGAGGGCGCGGATCGAGGAACTCCTCGCGGCCTCGGGCCCCGGGGTGCGCGAGGCCGGGACCGCCGCGCTGGCCGGGTCCGCGGCCGATCTGCAGAACTTCCTCGACAAGGGCGGGAAGAAGGCCTTCGAGGACGACCAGCGGGTGCGGCTGTCACAGATCATGGCCACCGGCGGCCCCGGGGTGAGGGACGCCGCCGGCAAGGCCATGGACGGCTCCCTGGACGACGTCACCCGGTTCCTGAACGAGGGCTGGTCCAAGGCGAGGGACGACGACGACCGGGTCCACCTCTCCCAGCTGATGGCCGCCGGCGGACCGGAGGTGAAGAAGGCGGCCGGCACCGCGCTGGACGGCGGCATGGAGGACGTCCAGGACTTCCTGAAGTACGGCTACCAGACTGCCGCCGCGCACGACCAGGAGACGCTGACCGTCGCACAGTTGGCGGATCTGACGAAGACCGCCTCCGCCCAGGCCGGTGAGCAGGCGCAGACCGCCAAGGACGCCGCGGGCAAGGCCCTGGACGCCACCCGGTTGGCCAAGCAGGCCGCCGAACGGGCCTCGGCCGAGACACAGGCGGCGCAGGGCTCCGCCGGGCAGGCGTCCAACGCCGCCGGGCGCGCGGCGGACGCCGCCGGACGGGCCGCCACGGCCGCCCAGACCGCCTCCTCGGCGGCGGGCGCGGCGAACGAGGCCGCCCGGCAGGCCGCGAACGCCGCGGCCAACGCGGCCGCGGCCGCCACCAAGGCCGGCAACGCCGCGGCCCGCGCAC